>JAMCQN010000123.1 GCA_023382055.1 Chloroflexota bacterium | reverse complement strand
CGCTTTGCCTTGGGGGCAATCTTCGTCTATCAGATGGCGTTGCTTTATCGTTTCGAGCATGGTTTGAGTCTCAACATCGGCCTCAAAGCGTTTATGCAGGCGGTCTGATGAATTGTGACCAAGCCTCATCTAGTCAAGTATGACGGGGTAACCATTAACCTTCCAAGTAGGTTTTTACACGATCCGGCATTGCTTGCATATCATAATTCGCAGGTATCTAGGGCTTGAGTACGTCGATATGGCGCTCTGCTCTTCGCCACTCCCTTCCTTCTCTCCGCTCCCGCTACGGCGTCGAGCAGCTCTGGCTGTTCGGCCCGCACACGCGCGGCGACGCCCCGCCCGGCGTACCGCTGGATATCCTCGCCGACATCGACGGATCGCTGTCCTACGATGACTTCCACGCCCTGCAAACCGCGCTGGCGGAAATCGTCGACATGCCGGTCGAACTGGTGCTGAAAGGCAGCATGGATCCCGCCATCGCCGAGATCGTCATCCCGGAGATGATCGCGATCTAGCATCCCGGTCACACCTCACAGGTTTAGAAACCTGTGAGGTGTTTATCCTGCCGCGGTCACAATCGCCACACCGGAACTGGTTCCCAGGCGAGTGGCGCCGGCCTCGATCATCGCCAGCGCGTCGGCCCGCGTGCGGATGCCGCCGGCGGCTTTCACGCCCATATCCGGCCCGACGACTTCGCGCATCAGCCTGACGTCGGCGATCGTCGCGCCTCCGGATGCGAACCCGGTTGAGGTTTTGACAAAATCGGCCCCGGCCTGTTTGGCAATTTCGCACACGATGCGCTTCTCCTCATCGGTCAGCAGCACCGCCTCGATGATCACCTTCAACAGCGCCTGTTTGCGCCGGCTGCGCCGGCACGATGACAGCACCCCCACGATGTCGCTGCGTACGAATTCGAGCAACTGGCTTTTAAGCGCGCCGATGTTGATCACCATGTCGATCTCTCTCGCGCCCGCTTCGATGGCCTGGTCGGCCTCGAACATTTTCGCCAAGGTCGTGGTGGCGCCCAGCGGAAATCCGACCACGGTGCATACCTTCACGTCCGACTTTTCAAGATGTTCGGCGCATACCTTGGTCCAGCACAGGTTCACGCAGACGCTGGCGAAGTGGTACTGCAGCGCCTCGGCGCACAGCTTGTCGATCTGCGCGCGCGATGCATCGGGTTTCAGGAGCGTGTGGTCGATGTAACGGTTCAGTTCGATATCCATGTTTTTGTCGCTTGTTGTTATCGATCACTCAGCGGAGCGTAGCGCTGCTGTTGTATGGCGCTGATGCTGTCCGGCGGCCAGTACACCAGCCAGGCGCGCCCCAGGATGTCGGCGCCGGGTATCGGGCCCCATGAACGGCTGTCGTTGATTGACAGGCGGTTATCGCCCAGGACGTAGTATTCGGATGGCTGCAGTTGAATCTGGATGGAGGTCGTCAGGTTGCTGCTGACGGTCAGCGGGTTGCCGGTATAGTCTTCCACCAGAGGCTGGCCGTTGATCAACACCTGGCTGCCGCGAATTTCCACCCTCTCGCCGGGCAGGCCGATCACGCGCCGAACCACATCCCCATTCGGATTCAACGGGTCGCGCATGATGACGACGTCGCCGCGTTCCGGGGCTAACAGCACATAGGTGATGCGGCTGGCCAGCACTTCGTCGCCGGCGTTCAGCGCGGGCGACATGCTGGTGCCGACCATCTCCGTCTGCACGGCGAGGATGTTCGCCACGAAAATGATGATCAGCACCATGACGGCGATCTCGGCGAGGCTGCGCCACCACAGGCGCGGGCTTGCTCCAATGACTTCGGCGTCGACGGTTTCACCGCTGGCAGGCTCTACGGATAGCTCCGCATTTCCGGTACTTTCCATTATTGTTCTGGGATTATAGCGGCTGCTAATCCCGGCGCAGGTAAACGCCGGGCGGCATTCTCGGGCGTTTTACTAAAATCGTTGACTGCTCTGACAGGGGCGGTACAATCCGAAAACGACACTCAATAACCACGCATAAACAAACGGAAAAGACAATGGAAAGATCAAACGGCGTGCTGCTGCATCCGACATCGTTCCCCGGCAGGTACGGTATCGGCGAGTTCAACGAATATGCGTACCGCTTCGTGGATTTCCTGGTCGACACCGGTCAAAAACTCTGGCAGGTGCTGCCGTTGGGGCCAACCGGGTACGGCGATTCACCCTATCAATGCTTTTCCGCCTTTGCGGGCAATCCCCTGCTGATCAACCTGGATCAACTGGTCAGCGAGAACGCGCTCTCGGCAGATGATCTGGCGCAGGCCCCCCGATTCCCTGCCGAACGCGTAGATTATGGGCCGGTCATCGAGTTCAAGAACGCGGTGTTGCGCAAGTCGCTGGCGCACTTCCGGCAGCATGCTACGCCCGATCAGGAGACCGACTTCTGGACGTTCTGCGAGCGCAACGCGGCCTGGCTGGATGATTACGCGCTGTTCATGGCGTTGAAAGACGCGCATGGCGGCGCGGTGTGGAACACCTGGGAACGCGATATTGCCCGGCGCGAGCCGTCAGCCGTAAAAGTGTGGCGCGACAAACTGCAGACCGAGGTGCAGACCTATCAGCACCTGCAGTACCACTTCTTCAAGCAATGGCTGGCTCTCAAGCGCTACGCCAACGATAAAGGCATCCGGATCGTCGGCGACATCCCCATCTTTGTGGCATACGATAGCGCTGATGCGTGGGCGCATCGCGAGTTGTTCTACTTCGACGAAGACGGCAATTCCACCGTCATAGCCGGCGTGCCGCCGGACTATTTCAGCCCGACCGGACAGCGTTGGGGCAACCCGCTGTATCGCTGGGACGTGATGCAGCAGCAGGGCTTTGCCTGGTGGATCGACCGCTGCCGGGCGGCCTTCGGGCTTTACGATTTTGTGCGGATCGATCATTTCCGCGGTTTCGAGGCGTACTGGGAGGTGCCGGCCAGCGAGCCGACCGCCATCTATGGCCGCTGGGTGAAGTCGCCGGGATATGAGTTATTCCATGCGATTGAAAACGCGCTGGGCAAGCTGGCGATCATCGCCGAGGACCTGGGCATCATCACGCCTGAAGTGGAGGCGCTGCGCGATACGTTTGAGTTTCCCGGCATGCGCGTGCTGCAGTTTGCCTTTGTGGCCGACACGAAATCCACCTACCTGCCGCACAACTACATCCCCAACTGCGTGGCCTACAGCGGCACGCATGATAACAACACAACGGTCGGCTGGTTTGAAAGCCTGGACCCTGCCACGCGCGCACAGGTGCTGCGCTATACCGGCGCCGATGGCAGCCAGATCCACTGGGACATGATCCGTCTGCTCATGATGTCGGTAGCCGGCATGACCGTTGCGACGATGCAGGACCTGATGGGCCTTGATGAGCGCTCGCGCATGAATATGCCCGGCCGCCCGGATGGCAACTGGGGCTGGCGCTATACGCCGGATATGCTCACCGACGCGATCAAATCGCAGTTGGCGGAGATGACAGCCGCTTACGGCCGTTAGGAGAAGCCCTTCCAGCGACTCGGGCTGTGTCGCCGGAAGGCTGACGCCGGTTATGCGACGCGCCGTTCGAGCGGTTCGCCGTTCATTACGCGCACCGCATTGGCGTAGAACTCCGGGAACTCGCTCTTCGGGATATCATTGCACGAACCGATGTGGGGCGTCAGCACGATGTTCGCCGTCGGGTCGCTGTTTGCCAGCGCCAGCAGCGGGTTATCCTGTTTGATCGGTTCCCATTCGTAGGTGTCGAAAGCGGCGCCTGCCAGGTGGCCGCTGCGAATAGCGTCGGCGACGGCGCTCTCGTCCACTACGCTCCCGCTGCCCGCCTCGCACAGGATCGCGCCGCGTTTCATCGTGCTGATGCGCGCCGCATTGAGCCACTGGTCGGTTTCAGGGAAGTAAGGCAACAGGCATACCACGATATCGCTCTCGCGCAGCAGGTCTTCCTGGCTGCGGTACGAAATACCCAGTTGGCGTTCGGTTTCCTGCGGCAGCCGCGCGCGCTTGGAGTAAATGATCTGGCACTCCCAGTTCGTCAGGCGGCGCGACAACTCGGCGCCGATCTCGCCGAAACCTAGAATCCCCACCGTCTTGTGGTACAGCAGGCCGACCTTGTTCTGACGGCTCCAGTTGTACGCGAAGATGTCCTCGTTGGTGCGCCGCGGCGTGAAGGGTTGTTCGGTCGGCGTGTCGCCAGGCTTCAGCGGCGCGCTGAGCATGAATGTCTCCGGCGGCGTGCGCACCACCTGCTGCAGCGGCATGACGCGGCGCAGCACCCCCAGCATCTCCATCATCAACTGCTCGGCCACCGCGATCACGCTGCGGATGGGGCGAATTGCCACTGGAATGTTGCGCTCGCGCGCGGCGGCAAGATCGATATCGTAATACAGCGAACCAATCCTCTGGATCAACTTCAGACGTTTGCCGGCAGCGATCATGTCGCGGTCGATGACGCCGCTGCGTTCGGTGATCAGCACATCCGCCTGGGGAATGAGACCTATAATTTCGTCGCGTGAGGGGAAGCGCCTCATCGTGACGCTGAGATTGGATGGCGCCGCCGCCAGCCGCCACTGCTGATGCTGCTGGCTTAACGGACAAATGTATAGCACAGAGAGTTGATTCATGCGCGCAAGTTTACATCAAGCGGGCGGTTTTCCGGGTGGAGGCGGCGATGCGCAACGGCCGGTTTTCCCCTCGACGCGCTACCAGGGCAGCAAAGCCAAACTGGCCGAATGGATCTGGAGCCAACTGGCTGATCTTGACTTCCACACCTGTCTCGATTGCTTCGGAGGCACGGGCGTTATTGCGTACCGCCTGAAGCAGGCCGGCAAGCGAGTTACTTACAACGATGCGCTGCGTTTCAATCATCTGATCGGCAGCGCCCTGATTCAGAACAGCCGCACAACGCTGAGCGCAGAAGAGACCGACTGGCTGCTCGCGCGCCACCCGTCACTCACGTATCCCACCTTCGTGCAGGATACCTTCGGCGGCGTTTATTTCACGGATACGGAAAATGCCTGGATCGACCAGACCATCACCAACATCCGCGCGCTACCTGAGGAGGAAAAACAGGCGCTGGCGTTCTTTGCGTTGTGCCAGGCGTGTATCGTCAAGCGCCCCTATAACCTGTTTCATCGCCGCAACCTGTATCTGCGCTTCGCGCAGGTCGCGCGTCATTTCGGCAACAAGGCCAGTTGGGACCGGCCGTTTGACGACTGGTTTCGGGTTTTCGTAGGTGAGGGGAACCGCGCCGTACTGGATAACGGGCAGGACAATCGAGCGGTGAACCACGACGCCGCTGATGTCCCGGGCGATTTTGACCTGGTTTATATCGACCCGCCCTATATGCCCGTGCGCGGCGCCGGCGTCGATTACCGCGACTTCTACCATTTCCTGGAGGGATTGGCCTCGTATGATCGCTGGGCGCAACAGGTCGATCGAGGCAGCCGGCACCGTCGATTGCTTCGCCAGCCGAATCCGTGGAATGACCGGGGGCAGATTCACACCGCGTTCGATAACCTGTTCCGCCGTTACAAGGACAGCATCCTGGTGGTGTCGTATCGGGGGGATGGCGTGCCAGGCGCAGACGAACTGGTGCGCATGCTGAGCCGTTATAAAGAACATGTGCGAGTAGCCAGCTATGGCGCTTATAAGTATGCGCTGTCCAGAAATGCGGCGTCGTGTGAAATCCTGTTGATCGGTGTATAAATCCCCTATGACAAAAATCGTGATGATCGGTGTGGGCAGCACCTCATTCGGCCCTTCTATCTTTGGCGATCTGTTCAGCCACGCGGAACAGTTGCGCGGCAGCCAGGTCTGGCTGGTCGATATCAACCAGCAGTCGCTCGATCTGATGGCGCGCTATGCCGGGCGCCTGAACGAAAGCGTGCAGCATGCCTTCGAGTTGCACAGCACAACCGACCGTCGCGCGGCGCTGACGGGCGCGGATTTCGTGATCGTCTCGGTAGCGGTGGATCGCCTGGATACCTGGCGGCTCGACTGGCAGATTCCGCTCAAGCATGGCGTGCGGCACGTGCTGGGCGAGAATGGCGGGCCGGGCGGGTTATCGCATGCGTTGCGCAACATCCCGCTTCTGCTGGCTATCGCGCGCGACGTGGAGGAACTGGCGCCGCAGGCGCTGGTGTTGAACTTCACCAATCCGATGAGCCGGCTGTGCCTGGCGCTGCATCAGCACACGCAGGTGCGCTTTGTGGGTCTGTGCCACCAGATCGGGGCGGGTTATCGCCTTGTGAACCGGGTGCTCAAGCTGGTGGAACGCCGCGCCGATGATGACGACGCCGGTTATCGCCGCCGCCTGGAGGAGCGTATCCATCTCACGGCCGCCGGGCTGAACCACTTTACCTTTATTCTGGATATGCGCGACCGCGCGACCGGCGCCGACCTTTACCCCCTCTTCCGTGAGAAGGTGAAGGATATGCCGGCGGATTTTGAACTGATGTCGCGCCGCCTGCTGGATACCTATGGGTTGTTCTGCGCGACCGGCGATGGACATGCTGGCGAATACGTGGGTTTTGCGTCGGAAACCATCCCGCTCACCGGGTATGACTTTGACGGTCGGGCGAAGGAGAGTGCGGAGTTGCGCGCGCATGTTGTCGATGTGGCCGAAGGGCGCGCGCCAGTGAAGCTGAGCCTGTCAGGCGAGCGCGCCATTCAGATTATTGACGCGGTAACGCACGATCTGATCCAGCCCGAACTGGCCGTCAATATTCCCAACAACGGCTGCATCAGCAACCTGCCCGCTGACGCCGTCGTCGAGGCGCCCGCCGTCGTCAGCGCGCGCGGTGTGCAGGGCGTGCACGTCGGGGAGTTGCCGCAGGGTCTGGCCGCCATGCTGCGCCAGCAGATCGATATCCAGATGCTGGTGGTGGAGGCCGGTGTGCACGGCGACCGCAACGCGGCGCTACAGGCATTGCTGCTCGACCCCACCGTGCATTCGTACGCTCAGGCAAAGTACATGCTGGACGAATTGCTGCGCGTGCACGAACGTTACCTGCCGCAATTTGCCGCGTGAGCTTTGCCGATGTCTGACTTCCCGCAGAAGTCAGGCATCTACCGGGATAGGCATTTAGCGGCTCTCGCGCCCCCATACGCGCAGGCCGGTGCGGCTGAGGTAAAGCGGGATATTCCTGAAGAGCGGATTCTCCTGCTCGATGTCGCGGATCATGGCGCGTTTGACGTGCGAGTGCGCACCGCACAGGATGGCGATTGATCCGCCTTCGCCGCCGGCGCCGTTGATCTTCCAGCCGAGAGCGCCATGCGCCTGCGCAATCTCGATGATGCGCTTGGCATCCTGGCAGACCAGATCGGGGTGCAGGCGTTCCTGCGCTGCCGTGTTCTCGATCATGGCCCGCCCCAGCGCCTCAAAGTCGCCCGCGTATACGGCGTCGCGCGAGTGCTCCGCCGTAACTCGCAGGTCTTCGATCTGTTGGCAGTCCGGTCCGGCGTTTTCCAGTTGCTGGATCACTTTCTCATGCACCTGTGATGAGCTGTGCGACTTGCCCAGGAAGACCAGCACCATGCGCCGCTCCAGCTCCCACCAGATCGAGTTGGACACCTGGATTTGCGAGACGGACGCATAAGGATACTTGAACATCTCGATGTAGTTGATGCCGCCGTAGGCCGAGCACAACTGGTCCTGGATGCCGCACTGCAGGTGCAGCATATCCGTCTCGATGGATTGCGCCGTGTAGGCAACCTCGTGGGGCGTCATCCGGCCGGCGGTGAGATGATCCAGCGCGCCCACGAGAGCGACCGCCACCGCTGCCGACGTGCCTGTGGATGCCCCGGCCGGGGCCTCGGAGTAAATGGCGACCTGCAACGCGATATCGTCGGGAACCTTCATGCGCTGAATAGCCGCTTCCAGCAGCGGATGCCGGTCGTAGGTGTGTTTGTCGGGATGCACGGCGAAACGCTCGCCGTAGTTCTCAGCGAAGATCATGATGCGTTCTTCGTGCGCATCCAGCGGGTACACCTCAATCTGCACCTCGGCATAGGGATAGACCCCGATGTTGAATATCTTGCCGTGCTCGGCGAACCAGGTGTCGGTCCAGCCGCCGTTGTCGCAGATGCGGATCGGCGCGACGCTATTGATGATGCGGAGTGGTTGTGGTTTGTTCATGGTCAATGGATACCACTTGGATTTTAACAGCGTGGATTGTACGCGACTGCGTTGCGGGTTACACTAAACCCATGGCATCTCCCAAGTATATTGCGGCTATCGATTCCGGAACAACCGGAACGCGCTGCATCATCTTTGACCGGTCGGCGCGGATTGTCGATTCAGCGTATGAAGAGCATCGCCAGATTTACCCTCAACCCGGCTGTGTTGAACACGACGCCGAAGAAATCTGGACGCGCACGCGCGGCGTCATTGGAGCGGCGCTGGCTAAAGCCCGGCTCACCCCGGCCGATCTGCTGGCCGCAGGCATCACCAACCAGCGCGAGACGATCATGCTGTGGGACCCAGCCACCGGCAAGCCGTTGCACAATGCGCTGGTCTGGCAGGATACCCGCACGGCGGCTGTATGCGATCAGTTGCGCGCGGGCGGGGCGGAGGCGGGCATCCGCGAACGCACCGGGCTGCCGTTGGCGACCTACTTCTCGGCTACCAAGCTGGCCTGGCTGCTGGATCACATCCCCGGCGCGCGCGATCGGGCAGCGCGCGGCGAAGTGATCGGCGGCACCATCGATTCCTGGTTGATCTGGAACCTGACCGGACGGCACGTTACCGACGTGACGAATGCGTCGCGCACCCAGCTCATGAACCTGCGCACGCTGGCGTGGGATGATGAGTTGCTGCGGCAGTTCAATATTCCGGCCGGCGTTCTCCCGCGCATCGTCTCATCTTCAGACGCGCAGGCCTATGGCGTGGCGCGCGGCGTGCTGGCAGGCGTGCCGATCTGCGGCGACCTGGGCGATCAGCAGGCCGCGCTGTTCGGACAGGCCTGCTATACGCCGGGAGATGTCAAAAACACTTACGGTACCGGTTGTTTTATGCTGTTGAACACCGGTGCGCGGCCAGTCGTGTCGCAACATGGACTACTCACGACGCCGGCCTACAAGATCGGCGCGGCGCCGGCGGTGTATGCGCTGGAGGGCAGCGTCGCCATTGCCGGCGCGGCCATTCAATGGTTGCGCGACAACCTGGGCCTGATTCAGCAGGCGGGCGAGACTGAAGCGATCGCCGCGACGGTTGCCGACAGCGGCGGCGCCTACTTTGTGCCGGCCTTCAGCGGGTTGTACGCGCCGTACTGGGATGCCACGGCGCGCGGCGCTTTGGTCGGCCTGACGCGCTATATCACCAGGGCGCATATCGTGCGCGCGACGCTTGAGGCCATCTGCTACCAGACCCGCGACGTGCTGGACGCCATGCGCATGGATATGCAAACCGGCATGCCGGGCGGCGCTGCTGCGGGGATTGCCAGTTTGAAGGTCGATGGCGGCGCAACGGTGAACCGTTTTCTGATGCAGTTGCAGGCCGATATTCTGGGGGTATCCGTCGTCAAACCGGTGGTGAATGAGACGACTGCGCTGGGCGCAGCTTATGCGGCCGGGCTGGCCGTCGGCATGTGGAGCAATCTGGACGAGCTGAAAAAGCAGTGGCTGGCCGATCAGGTTTACCAGCCGCATTGGGGAAATGCTCAACGCGAAGCGGGTTATCGCGGCTGGCAGCGCGCCATCGAGAAGGCGAAGGGCTGGGAAGTAATCTGATGTCCTGACCTATACTAAGTTGGTCGTAAATAGTTTGAATGACTTGCTCGCATTCCCGTCCTCGGATTCTGATATGAAAATAGGCAGGCTGTTTTCATGCCTTGCGGTGCGCCGCCAGGCTCATCTTGACTGTTGGCGAAATTGGTTACGAGAACCCAGACTCCCGGAATCTGGCTGAGCAAAGCTCAGCTTGAGATTCCGGGAGTCCATGCTCGATCATTGACGACCGGATGGCGAATTCGCCGGAATCCGAGACGGGGCTGCGAGTAGTGTCAGGAACGTCTAGAAACCAACCTGGATTGGTGACGCGAGGTGATTATGGACATTGAACCCAGGGACGCCGAGACGCCCGAAGGCGAGGAACCGGATGAAGAGGAAGTCCTCGAGGAGGAGACCGAAAAGGCAGGCGCTGGGCAAAAGACCAGGATCAACACGATCAAAGCGCGGAACGTGTCCGTCAAAGACAGCGCCGTGGGAACCGTCAGAGGAGAAAGCGTCAAGGTAAACCTGGAGAACGGCGTTATCGGCGCCGTCGTCGCCGCCAAGGTAAAGGCCGGGGTGACCAATGGCGCCATCGGCGCGGTTTTCGCTCAGTCAGCCACAGTGAAAGAGTCGCAGATCAGCATCCTCGTCGCAGGTCAGGTGCGCGGCGATGCGCGCATCCTGTTTGACATGCGCGCCGGTCTTGTAGCTGGCCTGGCCGCCGGTTTGGTCATGGTCGCGTTCAAGCTGATTATGGGTCGGCGCTCATAAGTCTGACTTCTCGCATAAGTCAGACTTATACCTGCAGCATGTCAATGCTGCCGGCGCTCAACTCGCGCAGCGCTGCGCCAAACGCCGCTATATCGTCCACGGCGAACACCAGCGTGAGCAACACGCTGGCGCCGAATTCCTCACCCGCCAGGGCGCCGTGATGTGCGGTAACAAGCAGCTTCAGCCGTTCGTATAGCGGATAGGGAACTTCGACCAGAAAGGTCTTGCGTTCCACCCGTTCGCTGCGCGGCAGAACCGCCAGCGCTGCTTTCAAGGCGCCGCTGAACGCGCGCACCAACCCGCCAGTGCCCAGTTTCGTGCCGCCGAACCAGCGCGAGACCACGGTGACGACATCGCCGAGGCCGCTACCCTGCAGGACGGCCAGCATCGGCCTGCCCGCGGTTCCGCCTGGCTCACCGCCGTCATTACAGCCGTCGGTCACGCTGGCGCCGTACCCAACATGGTAGGCGTAGGCATGCGACGAGGCGTCGCCGTACTCGGCTTTAATGCGCCTGATAAACGCCACTGCATCCTCGACGGTGCGCGCTTCACCGACGGAGCAGATGAAGCGCGAGTTGACTACGGTGGTTTCGACGCGCGTTTCTGCGCCGGGTATCGGGTAGCGGGTAGCCATATCTCACGCCTTGCGCGGTATGCACACGGAGAGGGCGCCCGGCACTACCCGGACGCGGCAGGGGGTATGACCGATTGCGTCGCCGTCGACCTGCACGGGCTGCCGCGATGCGGCAACGATATTCACATAGTTCCGGACCGGTATACGCATCACGGCGGTGGCCGGCAAGCGCTCGCGCCGGAAAAACCACTGGAATACCCGCTGCATATCCCTCGACGCGGAGAGCTTGAAGATGCACAGATCGAGTTGGCGGTCGGACAGGCTGATGGCTGGGTCGAGTTCCAAACCCAGGATGCCCAGCGTGCTGGTGTTGGCGACCCAGACCGATGCAGCCCTCTGCCGCATGACTTCACCATCCACGTCGATTCGGTAGCGGGCCGACGGCGGGCGCAGGGCATGTCGGGCGGCTTCCCAGAGGTAGGCCAGCTTGCCCAGGCGCGATTTCATCTCGCGGGTTGTGTCCTGCGTCACGAGCGCCTCATAGCCGGTGCTCAACCGCAGGGCAAAGTGTGTTTTGTCGTTCAGCAGACCCAGATCGAGCGATAAAAAATCGCAGTCTGCCATCGCATCGTCGCAGGCCAGGCGATAGTCCGGGTTGATGCCGATAGCCTGTCCAAGCACATTGCCGGTCCCGATGGGTACGATAGCCAGCGGCACTTTCTTCCCTACCAGCCCATTGATGACCGCCGTAACCGTGCCGTCGCCGCCGCAGGCGATGACACGCGAGAATGCGGCTGCATCGGCGACCAACTCGCTGACGGACCGATCGCTCGTGGTTGGCCGGATGGTGATTTCGATCTGATGGCTTAGCGCGATTTGTGACAGCCGTTGCGCGGCCTGTGCTCCAAGCTGTGTCCCGGACCGCGGATTGATGATGGCCAATACACTTTGCATGCGCTCTCTCCATGCGTTTGTACACCCATCCTGCTATCTGTAATAAGTGTAGTTCTCGGCAATGGCTTTAGTAACCGGCGCGGTGATGCCAGGGGTGATTCCAAGCACAATCAACAGCGCCGTTGTTGCCACAATAGCCACCGCAGTGCGCCGTTGTATGGCGGATGAAGTCGATCGGGCTGACATAACATTAGCCGTGCCATACAGTGCCGCCAGACCACGCACCACCCCCGCGCCGACACTCGCCCCGGCTAACAGCGTCAACACGAGAATTTCCAGATCGGTCTGACCGAGCACGCGCGCCGTCGTCCAGCGTGACACAAAGCCGATAGTGCCGGGAAGCCCCGCCAGCGAGAGACCTCCCACGGCAATCGCCAGCGTGCCCCAGACCTGCCTGCGCCCCAGACCGCCGATCATGGAGAACTCATCGCTGCCGGCCTGTTCGCGAATGAGGGCCATGCCGATAGCCAGTACACCCAGCGAGAGAGCGCGCGCGGCCGTGCTGAATGCGATGGCTTCCACCGAGAGCGGGTTGTTATGGTTCAGCAGCAGCAGCGTGCTGCCGATTTCGACGCTGATGCCGCAGGCCAGCACACGCCCGAAGGAACGCTGCGCCCAGCCTAAAATACCCCCGAACAGGAGCATAGCAATGCCGAACAGGTTGCAGATTGAGCTGATATCGGCGCTATCACGGACCCACGTGAAGTCCTGCTTCAACGAGAGGAAGAAGAATGTCACCGCGCCGATGCTGACGGTTGCCAGGAACGCGGTTGTGAGCGGCGGGGCATCCCTGGCGACGGAATGGGTCCACGTGAATAATGGCAAAGCGCCAAACAGCAGTCCCAGCCCGATGCCCAGCAGGATTGCCGGCGGGTTATAAGCCCCCGCCTGTAAGGCCGGATCGGTGATGTTGCTTGCCAGGGTGATGGCATAGCCTGCGCCCAGGAAGGCCGGCAGTGCGAGTGAGGTAACGATGAGATAGCGCATCGCTCCTCGGGTGCTTTCCTGCCCGCTGCGTTCGGCCTGGATCATGATGGCCGCAACTGCCGCAGCAGCCTCAAAAGCCAGTGCGGCAAATACAAACGGGCGTATCAGCAGTCCGATACTCACCAGGGCCAGGATAACGAGGCCTAAGGGCACAAACGTCCAGCCCTGCGCCACGATCAGACTAAGTAGAAAGAAGACCAGAGCAATGGCGAAAAGCAACAGTAAGGGCAGGTGGTCGGTTGGGCGCACCGCCAGGACGCGTCCCAGCAGGTTGACCGGCGCCGACGTACTGATCGTAAAAACGCTGATATTGAGCGTGCTGTCCACCGGACGCGCCAGCAGTCCGACGATGAAGCTGCAGGCCAACGCCGCGATGATCACCTCGATCACGCGCCAGCGCCGCAGAATGTAGGCGGGTACGGCTGCCGCCAACGGCACAATGATGATGAGCAGTGAAGCCGGGATCATATAGACAGTTGGAGAATGAGCGTCGGTGTGAATGCATCCGGTTTATTCATCGCGTTTGCTTTGAATCGCCATGTTGCGCGACCGTAAGGTCCGCATGGGTAACTCGACTTTGATCTGCTCCAGCAACACGCCTCCATCAGCCAGCGTGAGGTAAGCAATCGCAAAACCCACCAGCAGCGTCATAAAACCAAGCAAGACGCTGACGCTGATACTCGGTTCGAGCGGTGTATACCCCAGTTCGACGCCGGAGATGAACATGAGCAGGCCAACACCGACATTGAGGACTTCCGGAGCGGCGGCAATCAGCAGAATCCCGCTTGCCACCAGTACATAAGCGCCCAGCCCCAGCTCGCGCGCATTGCCCGGCAGGGGAAAGCGGATCGTGGCGCCGAACGCCGCAGTCAGCACGAGCGCTGTCGCGATCGCGCGCAGCAGAACCTGCGCCGGGACGCTGCGCCACGAAACATGCGTGATGCGTTCAACGGCCACGGATTCGCCGCGCGATGCGCGCTGGTTATCGGCGCGCTGCGCGGCGACACTCAATGCCAGGCAGACGAGTGCGCCGGCCATCGGTTTGATGAGCGCGACACCGGGCGGAATGACACGCGCCAGCATGATGCCTACAACGACGTATTGAACGATGAGCGCGGGCAGCGCAATACGCCAGTTGCGAACCAGTAAAATGAGAATGGTTGATCCTGCCAATGCGGCCAGCAACGGTGTTGCGGCGAGCCGGGACAGGCGGTCAAGTTCTGCGACTAAATCAGACACCGCAGCCATTATATACGGTTGAACTGTGGGCAGTCTAAATGGATAGGATGTGAACATCGCCTTTTACAAACCTTATGGTGTGTTGTCTTCATTTACCTATGAGGCCACCAGCGCGAGCGATGCCGGCAAACGAACGCTCAGCGAATTTGGCCTGCCGGCGGGGGTGTATGCAGCCGGGCGGCTGGATTATGACAGCGAGGGTCTCCTGATTCTGAGCGATGATGGCGGTTTTATCCACCGCCTGACCGATCCGCGTTACAAGCTGCCTAAAACCTATTATGCTCAGGTGGAAGGATCGCCGACGCCTGCGGCGCTGGCATCATTGCGCGACGGGGTGGCGATTAAAGGTTTTCAGACCCAACCATGCGAGGCCGGTGTTCTTGCGGAAGAACCCCACTTGCCCCCGCGCGATAAGCCGATCACACCGCATGGGCCGACAGCCTGGCTACAGATCGTGCTGCGTGAAGGCAAGAAACGCCAGGTGCGTCACATGACTGCTTATGTCGGCCTGCCGACATTGCGGCTGGCGCGCGTCGCCATAGGCCCGGTGACCCTGGCAGGTCTCTTGCCGGGCCGGTGGCGCGAACTGACTGCAAAGGAAATGCGCCAGTTACAGCCGCGAGCGGCGCAACGGATCCCTACTTCATGATGACCGGCATGTAATAGATGAACCTGGCGGGTGTTACCCACAGCGCGCTCTGTGTGACGTCGCCGGCGCCATTGCCGATATCCGCTGCGTTGAAGTAGGACAAGGGTTGATCCATCCGCATCAGCGGGATGCTGACCTGATAGGTGATCGTGACGGCATCGCCGGCTGCCAGGCTGCCCTGCCAATCGATGCGATTGCCCGTGCTGCTGATGACGCCGCCGCCCGACAGTGAGATCGTCGGCGTGAGCAGAGTCAGGCCGAATGGCACGGCATCCACAAGCGAAGCAGCGGGCGCCCCGATGCCGCTGTCGTTTTCCACGTGCAAGGTGAATGTCACAATGCTGTTCCAGGCTGCCGGCTCAGGTTGTATGGTCAGCGTTGAACTGAACACCGGCGCGTTGAGATGCGCCGCGCTGGATTTGGAGAAACGCGTGCCGACATCGTTGAGCGCAACATACACGGTAGCGGTCAGTCCGGCGCCGTCGGTCAAAATGGTTGTCGGCGATGCCACAAACGTCCAGGTGAGTGTGTCTCCGGCGGCAACCGTGCCGTTCCAGTCACCGGCGTATTGCGCGGCCGGGTTGGACAACGTGGAAGAGACGACAACCAGGTTCGCGTCGAGCGGAACGGAAATGGAGACCGATGTCGTGAGCGGCGAGGTCAACAGCGCGGGGTCATGCAGCGCTGGCGGCGGCATATCGTCCGCGCGCAATACCAGCGTATAGGTCACGGGCTCGCCAGGCGCCGCAGATGGATGATCCGGCGTTAAGGTAGAGCGCCCCAGCCAGGAGAGCCAGCCGACGACGCGGTTCATCAGATCGGCGCGCACCGTGCTGGTCAGCACTTCGAAGGCAAAGGGCATGAATGATGTGCGCCAGACCGCCGGCGGGCTGGCGGCAAGCCCCTCCCGCGCCAGGCCGAAAGGCTGGCCGCTGTCGCCGCGCAATATCACCTGTGTGCCGCTGAGCGGCAATACTGCCGAACTCAGGTTCCAGTTGTATGGGAAGGGCAACAGCGTGCCGCCTGCGAAGTCGTTGCCGATGGCGCTGGAGGGCGCGCCAATGATATTGTTTGTCGAATCGCCGAAGTCGATGGTCGCTACCCCCAGGTAACTCTGGTTAAAGCTGCTGAGTTCCGTATAATCCAACGCCGATTGCGAGGTCAGGAACAGTCGCCCGCCATTATCCAGATATTGCCTGAGTTCATTTTCCTGTGACAACGTGAGCGGGTCAAACCAGTTGTAAGCGTTGTACCAGATCACGATCGGGTAATTGCCTAACACCGCCGCTGTGGGCAGGATGGTCGTGCCTTTGTTCCAATTGTTGTCCCAACGATCCGCGTGGTTACCGCCGGCGGCTAGAGCATCCAGGTAGTTCTGATCGCGATCATAAAATCGTTCATCCTCGACGAGCAGTATTCCGGCCGGTGTCTTGCTGGTAAACGAGATGGCCGTACCCAGTGACGGCGAGTTAGCGGAGGTGGCGCTGAGCGTGATGGTATCCAGCGTATCCCGTGTGGCTGTCGGCGGGATGGTGACGGTCAATGTAACCAGGCTGGACGTGCACGGGGCCAGTTGCACCTGCCCGGCGCTGATCGCGGTCGGCCACGCATTGCCGGTCATGCTGAGCGTAAAGGTGTCGGTGATTCCGGCGTCTCCGGTGTGGCGCAATCGTAAAACATGGGTGACGGTCTGGCCCGGCAGGCCGATCGGCACGCCGGTGTTGTAGCTGTCGCGCGAGAGCAACTCGACTCCATAATCCGGGCGCGGCGCGGTGAAGGCGGATAGCACGCGGCGCAGCACGTCGGCGCGGCTGGTTGCATTGTTGATCGCTTCGACGCCGAACGAGAAATACGCCGAGCGATAGGGCGTACACAGTTGGGTGTATACGCCCGCGCCGCTGTTGTTATTCTGACCGACGGTGTAGTTGCCGATCAGTTGACCGTGGTCCGGGTCGCGCAAGGCGACGATATCGGGCAGGAACTGGTTGCTGGCGCCGTCCCCGCCGGTGATCGTGTAGGTTTGGCCGGCCAGCAGCGAATCGGGCGCTCCGACCACCACGCGCGAGGGCGCATCGTCGGCGCTGAAGTACGCGTTCAATTTGGGGAAGTAGGGTTGTACCCCGAAGAAACCGCCCCCATCGTAATAGGCGATATCCTGCCCGCTGATCATCAGATTGCGCCCGCTTGCCAGCAGCGTTGAGATGGTCGTGCCTGCGCCGACGAAGGCCGGCGAGTCGGATGGCGCAGACCAGATGATCGTGTCGTATTTCAGCAGTTGCGCGCTGGTGGGAACGTCTCCGGGTACGTGCTTGACGCGATAGAAATCGTAGGACAGCCCCAGCGCATCCAGCGCCGCGCGGTAATAGGGCGCGGCGCTGCCGTAGTACCAGGCGCCCGTATCCACCAATGCGATCCGTTGCGTCGGCGTCAGGTAAAAGCTCAGATCGATGGCCGCGCCGCTGCTGATGGTGACTGTCTGTGTCTGAACACCGTAGCCCAACAGGCGCGCTTCAACGGTGTAGGCGCCGGAAGGCAGGCTGAGATAGTACAAAGGCGGCATGCCGATATCGGCGTAAGAGGAGCGCGGTGTTCCCAACGCCGTGACCAGTGTCTGGGTCAGCAGATCGCCGGTGCCGGCGTCGTATATTGCGCCGCTCACCACGCCATAGGGCAAACGGCTGAGGTTGAAGTTGTAGATGGTCTCACTGCCGGATATCACCACCTGCGGAGGCGCGGCAGCGTCGTAATAACCGTACGCAGAGGCAGTAGCCGTGTAAATACCGGGCGCGGCTGCCATCGCGTAGCTTCCGTCGGCGCCTGTGAGCGCCGACACTACCTGCGCGCCATTCGATGCGGTTACCAGAGCGCCGCTGATCGGCAGACTGCTATACAGCACGTTGCCTTTTATGATCCCGGTGCTGATGACGGACAGCACCGCTTTGTACGCATCGACCCGCCCCCAGCCGGTGTCATTGTTAGGCAACACCGTTGTGAGAGGGGCCGCCGTGCTGGTCAGCGCATATAAAGTACTGGTGATATCGAGCGAATGGTTGGCGCTGAGCAGCAGCGCCGCCGCGCCGGCGACATGGGGCGTCGCCATCGACGTCCCGCTGGCAGTGGCATAGGCGCCTCCCGGATAACTGGACAGCACATTCAAACCCGGGGCGCTGATCGTCGGCCGCGTGACGCCGAAAGGCGATGGCCCGCGGCTGGAGAAATAGGTCACTTCGTCATCCGGGTCCGTCGCGCCGACGCCGATCGCGTTGGGCAGGCTGGCCGGCGACCCGACGGTTCCGGGGCCGGGGCCGGCATTTCCGTTCGCAAACAGCACGAATATCCCTGCGCTTCGCAATGCATCGATGTCAGCGGCGAACTCGGTGCTGTAGCCGTTGTTATCACCCCATGAATTGCTGACGATGTCCGGCGCATATCCCGGATCGCCGCCGGGGGCCAGCATGAACTGAAACGCCGCGTGCAGCCAACTGGAGTACCCATAACCCTGCGAATCCAAAGCCCTGGCGGCCATCCATGACGCACCCGGCGCGACGCCGATTCCATCCCGGCCGGCGATGGTGCCCATGGTATGTGTGCCGTGTCCGTTCAAGTCGGTGGGATAAGCCGCGCCGGCGCCTGTGGCATCGTACCAGTTGTGCAGGTGATCGGGGGGCAGTGCGCCCCGCCAGCCCCGGTAGCTTGTCTGCAAGGCTGGGTGTTGCCAGTCAACGCCGGTGTCGATGTTCGCGACGGTAACGCCTGTGCCGCTGATGCCCAGGCTGGACCAGACCAGATCGGCGCGTATCCTGGCGACCCCCCAGGTGACTGATACCGGCGCGCTGGTCAACTGCGGCGCCAACTGGAGCGACCGGCTGTAGGGTGACGTGACCGTCGTCACTGGCGCCGTGCCGGTATCGTCAAACCACTTGCGCCATGCGTCGAGCGTTATCGATGCGACATCGTCTCTCGCGGCGATAGCCTCTATCACTGCCGGTGTGGCGTTTAGCCCGACGCCGTTGAAAATCCAGAACGCCCGCACAGAATCCACCTGTCCGGAGACATCCGGACGAGTCAGAAACGCATTGAAGAGTCGCATGGAGTCAGCGGATACCGAGCGGAGAGCATCGACGATTCGCGCGCGCATTTGCGGGACGCGGGTGGCCGGGTTCACCGGCCCTTTCGTCTGGCTGGCCTGAGCCAGGTCCGCCTGCCGCGCAAATCTGACGATCACGCGCACGCTGGATGCGGGATCGGCGCCAGCCAGAGCCTTCTGCAGGGATGGCGATATAACGGCGCCGTCCGCGTGTGCCTGCAGCGGTGCTGTGGTGGAAGAACGGGATTGCGCTGCGGGCGCACTGGCAAATCCGGCGCTGATGCAAAGCGCCAGGCACCACAAGACGCGCGTAAACCATTTCCCAATACGTCTGGCAGCGGCATTGTTCATGTTTGACTCAGTATGTGTGAGATCGCCCAGGCGGCATGTTCTCGGATTAGCGGTTCTTCGTCCTTCAGCAGACGCTCCAGGGGAGCCAGCGCCTCTGGACTGCCCCAGTTGGCTGCGGCGACGCACGCATTGCGCAGGATGCCGCGCCGTTTGGCGCGCATCAAAGACGTACCTTTGAATCGCGCGTTGAATGCGGCGCGATTCATGGTCAGCAGGTCGAGCAACCTGGGCGCGGCGCGCTCGGGATCTGTCGGATAAAAGGCTTTCTCGCGGGTTGGCTGCGAATAGCGCCGCACATAGGGGCAGACATCCTGGCAAACATCGCAGCCGAATATCCAGTTGCCCAGCATGGGTCGCAACTCGACCGGTATGGCCCCCTTCAGTTCAATCGTGAGGTACGAGATGCAGCGGCGAGCGTCGAGCACGCCGGCGGAGGCGAATGCGCCGGTGGGGCAAGCGTCCAGGCAGCGCGTGCATTTGCCGCAGCCAATTGGAGATTGGCGATTAGAGATTGGAGATTCAGCAGAATTCCCAAGCCTTAATCTCAAATCTCTACTCTCTAATCTCCACTCTCCACTCTCTAATCTCCAATCTCCAATCTCTTCCGCAAGCAGCACCGCGCCGAGGAACAGATATGACCCGCGCGTGCGGTGAATCAGGCAGGTGTTTTTGCCGATGAAGCCCAGACCGCAGCGTTCGGCCCAGGCGCGTTCCATGACCGGCCCTGTATCCACGTAGGCGCGCGATACCTGCGCCAGACGCTCGCCCAGGACGCGCAGGCGCGGCGTGATCACATCGTGATAGTCCGCGCCCCAGGCATAACGCGCGATGCGGCCGCGCGAAGGATCGGCCAGCACCTCGTGCGGCGTCGCCAGCGTATCGTAGTTGACGCCCACGATGACCAGGCTGCGCGCGCCGGGCAACACCTCACGCGGATCGAGGCGTTTCGCGGGATTGCGAGCCAGGTACTGCATTTCCCCGTTGTAACCTGCGCCCAGCCAGTCGATAAACGCCTGCGCGCCCGGCGTCGGCCCCGCAGGGGCAAAGCCCACCAGGTCGAAACCGAGTTCAACCGCCATTTGGATAATGCGTTGCGGGTCGATCATGGAATTCGGACCGCTGTGAGAGTGACCAACAGTCGCGCGGTTTCAGCGCACTACGAAATTAGCTGAGAACTGCTTGATATCCCCCAGCACCACGCGCACTTCATACAACCCTGGATCAAATCCGTTTTTCGGCGACCACCAAATATAGGTGCTCCCGCTTCCCGGATGTGACCAGGTTGATGAGTCAAAGTATACGCTGCCGCCGTCGCGCAACCAGGTTTCGCGTATCAATGTGCCCTGTATGGCGTCTCGATATTGATAGAAAACATAGATGCTGGATACCCCCTTGCTGAATTCCGTGGTCGGGCTGATGGGTTGCCCGGAAGAGCTGATCGCGCTGCTGATGGCGCTTAATTTGAGATGCCTGCCAGAAATCTCGGTCGCAGCAGGCTCCGCCGTTGTGATCAGTTGGATTGGCGTCGTGACCGGCGTCGGTGTGGGAGGCGCTGTCGGCGCAACGGTCGCGACAACCGGCGTCGATGTTGGTACGATATACACTTTGGGCATTGATCCGGGTGTGAGTGTTATCGCCACAGTGGGAGCGGGTGGTTCGGGCGCCCGGACTGGTATATCTGAAGGCCAGATAAAGCTTAAGACGCCTAATACGGTAGCGATGACCGTGGTTGCCAGGAAACGCGACAGGTCGCGATTTGAAGCATGTGCTGCTTCCCGCCGGGTGGCATAGTATGTGGCGGTGCGCGACTTTCTTGCTCGACTGATCGCACGCAGGAAGAAAAATGCCGCGGGAAACGCTAGGATTATGGCGATGATGCGCAGAAATTCTGCGGTAGTGATCACGGCGCTAATTATACGTTTCCGATGTTTTTCGGTAAACGAAGCGGGCGTTATGTACCACAGGCTGCTACTAATGGTTTGACATGATTGACCAGTTGAAGGCTTTTTTCGCCGTTAATGACGTGATCGTGCAATTTGTGCACGGCCAGGTCTTCCTGATTCTCGGGGTGACCATGGCGCTGCAATGGCGCCAGCGCAGCAAGCTGGAGCTCGCACGCGCGCTGCCATGGCTGGCCGCCTTTGGGTTGCTGGAAGCAGTGGCGACCTGGGGGAATAGCTTTATCCCCGTGGAGACTGCGCTGCTTTCACCGCAAGCCATCCAATTTCTGCGCTCCTTGCAGTTGCTGGTCTACCTGGCGACTTATATGGCATTGCTGGGCTTTGGGCTGAAACTGAACGAGCCGGTCGTATCAACCCGCGTGACCATGTACGCGCCGTTGATTGGTTTTATTGTGCTGTGCCTGCCGTTATTGGCGCTGCAGGCGCAGGCGGTCGCTGATCCTCTGCGGAATGCGACTATTGAGGCAGCGTTGCGCTATTTCGTGTGTTTTCCGGCGGCGTTGCTGGTGGCATTTGGCTTGCGCCAGCAGGCCGGCCATCTGGTAGGGCCATTGAATATCGATCGTATCGTGGGTGTTTTGCGGATCGCCGGCTTCGGCTTCGTCTTGTACGCGCTGGTTGAAGGCCTGCTGGTTCCTCCGCTGCCGATACCGCCGGCCAGCCTGATCAACAGCCAGACCGTATTTACCGCGATTGGATTGCCCGCCGGCATCCTGCGCGCGATAGCCGGCGCGGTCATCACGTTCTATTTCCTGCGCGCGCTGGAAGTGTTCCGCATTGAGGCGGATCGCGTGGCGCTGGCGCTGGAACGGGAACAGTCGCTGCGCAATGAGCGCGATCGCATCAGCCGCGACCTGCACGATGGCACGATCCAATCGATTTTCGCCGCCGGCCTGACGCTCGATGGTGTGCGCCGTTCCGTCGATGAGGTCAGCCTGTCGTCCAACCTTCCGGTGGCAGACAGCGAATTGCTGGGCAATGCGCGGGTCGAGTTGGATCAGGTGATGACCGCTCTCAATAAGACGATCCAGGGTATCCGCAGCTTTATCTATGATCTGCGCACGTCCAGCGCCGACGAAGACCTGGCTCGCGGGCTGATACTGATCGTGAGCGAGTTCCGCAACCGCACCAGCCTGGACATTCGTTGGATTGTGGCTGGCAATCCGATCTATACGCTTCGGGTGGACCAGCGTCAGCAGGTATACCAGATCGCGCGCGAGGCGCTCAGCAATATCGTGCGCCACGCCGGCGCTACACAAGTTGTCGTGGAGTTGAGTTATGATGGGTGCGAGGCCTCCGGCCGCGCGATCTGTTTGCGGATTAGCGATAATGGCAGGGGTGTGCTGCCCGAACGGGGCCAGATTGGACATGGATTGCGGAATATGCGTGAGCGAGCGCAGTTGCTTGGCGGTTCCCTCGATATAAAGGGCATGGCTGGTAAAGGCACGATCGTGACGCTTGAAATCAAAGATGTCGAAAATCAGACTACTGCTGGTTGATGATCATGAAGTGGTGCGCGTGGGTTTGCGCGCATTGTTGAGCCGTCATCCTGACTTTGAAGTGATTGATGAGGCTTCCAGCGGCCAGGAGGCCGTAAGGAAAGCCTTATTGCATCGTCCGGAAATCGTGGTGATGGATGTGCGGTTGAATGGCATGAGCGGGATAGAGGCGTGTCGCGAGATTACCCAGTCCGCCCCCGATGTAAAAGTGATCATGCTGACGTCATACGGCGACGATGACACCCTGTTTGAGGCTATCGCGGCGGGCGCATCGGGTTATGTGCTCAAGCAAATCGGTGGCAACGATCTCATCAAGTCTATCGAGACCGTGGGTCGCGGCGATTCGACGCTCGATCCAACGACTACCTCGCGCGTGTTTGCCCGCATGCGCGAGCAGGCCCGCAAGAAAGAGGAGAGCGCATTCTCCGAACTGACCGAACAGGAATTGCGCGTGCTGACACATCTTTCGGAGGGCAAGACAAATCGCGAGATCGCCGATATCTTGTCTTTAGGGGAGGGCACGGTGCGCAATTACGTCAGCTCGGTGTTCTCCAAACTGCATGTGAACAATCGCGCCGAAGCAGCAGCCTATGCGGCTGCGCACAACATACGCGACTACATGTGTTAGCGCCCGTCCCGATAAGATGTCAGACTTCTCGCAGAAGTCTGACATCTGAAGTCGCCTGTCGTTGGAATACAATGGGCGCAATCGCATGACAACAATAACCCATTCACCCGTTGTGAATCCGATAAGCGCCCATCCACTTGCCGCGGCGCTGGCCGGGCATATCTCCGGCGAAGCGCGTTTTGACGACGCCACGCGCGTTCTTTACAGCACCGACGCCAGCAATTACCAGGTGTTTCCACTAGGGGTCGTGCTTCCGAAGACAACGCAAGACGTGATCGCTGCGGTCAGCCTGTGCGCCGAGCACGGTGTGCCGATCATCCCGCGCGGCGGCGGCAGCGGCCTGTGCGGCCAGGCAATTGGCCCCGGCCTGGTCATCGATATGTCGAAGTACATGTCGAATGTGCTGGAGGTGAATGCCGCAGCCAGGGAGGCGCGGGTGCAGCCGGGCGTGGTGCTCAGCCTGTTGAACAAGCGACTGGCGCCGATGAAGCTGCAATTCGGGCCGGACCCGGCCAGCGGCGAGCGCGCCACCATCGGCGGCATCATCGGAACCAACGCCACCGGCGCGCACTCGATAAGGCATGGCATGACCTCCGACCATGTCAAGTCCATGCGTTGTCTGCTGGCTGATGGCAGCCAGGTTGAATTCGGGCCGATGAGCCTGGATCAGGCCGTTCATTCGCCATCGCAACCGCTCAGCGCTATCTCAACCGCCGTGGCGGAGCTGGTTCGCGCCAACGACACAGCCATCCGGCGCGACTTTCCCAAAGTGTGGCGGCGCGCCAGCGGATATAACGTCGACTACATCAGCGAGATGTTCGCTTATGATCCCGCCAATCCTCAGGCAGCCTTGCTGGACGCCGGTCTCAATCGCCAGTCGCTTAACCTTGAATCGCACCTGCGCACGGTCAGCAAGTTCAACCTGGCGCCGCTGATCGTTGGCTCGGAGGGTTCGCTGGCTATCGTGCTGGATGCGACGCTGCGCCTGGCGCCTAAACCGGCGCGCACCGGTCTGGTGGCGCTGTCCTTCAATACGCTGGACGAGGCGATGCGCGCAACGCCCGCGCTGCTGACGACCGACCCCAGTTCGGTGGAGTTGATGGGCGAGCTGATGATCCGGCTGGCGCGCGGTCTGCCGGAATATGCGCGCAAGATGACCTGGCTGAGCGGCGCGCCGGAAGCTGTGCTGATTGTCGAGTTTGACGGCGAGGGCGAGGCTGAGGTCGTCTCAGGCATGGAGCGTTTGAAGCGCGTTGTCGCGAGCGAGCACATGCCGTGCACGCTGGCTACGATGCTGGATGCGCAGGCTCAGGCGGATGTGTGGGCGGTGCGCAAAATCGGCCTGGGTATTCTGCTCAGTATCCGCAGCGAATACAAGCCCATTTCCGTGATCGAGGACGTGGCTGTGCCGGTAGATCGCCTGGCCGAATATGTGCGCGAGATGCGCAAAGTCTTTGCGCGCCACAATACCGACGGCGCGTTTTACGCGCACGCCAGCGCCGGCGTGCTGCATGTGCGGCCGCTGGTCAACCTGAAATCGGTTGACGGTGTGGAAGCGATGCATGACATCGGACACGCAGCGCTGGACCTCTGCCAGCGCATGGGCGGCGCCATGAGCGGCGAACATGGCGACGGGTACGAGCGCTCGCGCTGGAATGAGGCGCTTTACGGCTCGGAGGTGTATCAGGTTTTCTGCAAGGTCAAAGACCTCTTTGACCCGTGCGGCCTGTTGAATCCGAACAAGAAAGTGCGCGGCAAAGACCTGGATGCGGTCGGCCCCGCTAATGCCATGCGCGTCGGCCCGAACTACAAAACTATCCCGTTCACCAGCATATTCGCCTATCGCAAAGACAAGTCATACGCAGGGCTGGTGGAGCAGTGCAACGGCAACGGGATGTGCCGCAAGCAGGATGGCGGTGTGATGTGTCCCTCGTATCGCGCCACGAAAGAGGAGAAGCACAGCACGCGCGGCCGCGCCAATCTGCTGCGCCATTTCATTACCGAGCAAAGCGCGCTGCTGGCGCCGGAGCGTATTGCCAACACGGGCGAAGGCGGCAATCCGCCGCCGGTGACGGCCGAGATGGTTTACGAAGCGCTCTCGTTGTGCCTGTCGTGCAAGGCATGCGAATCCGAGTGCCCATCCAGTGTGGATATGGCCAAACTCAAGAGCGACTTTATGGCGAAGTATTATGCGCAGAAGGGCCTGCCGCTGCGCGCCTTCCTCTTCGGCCATATCGCCAGCTTCAACGCTCTGGGCGCGCCCTTCGCGCCGCTGGCGAACTGGGCGCTCAATCTGCCCATTACGCGCGCCCTATTCGGGCGCATGGGCATCACCGACAAGCGCCCCATGCCGGCATTTGCGCCGCGGACGTTCAGCGCATGGTGGAAGAAACATTCACCCGCAGCGCCGGCGCTGCAATCTGCGCTTCCGGGCGGCGCAACGAGCGCCAGTAGCGGCGTGGTCGCCCTCTTTGTCGATACCTTCACGCAATATAACCATCCAGAAATCGGCATTGCCGCGGTGGAACTTCTGGAACGGGCTGGCTTCCATGTGATCGTGCCAGAAACTAAGTGTTGCGGGCGCACGCTGGTTTCACAGGGCCAACCCGGGGCGGTGGTTCCACTCGCCAGGCACAATATCGCCGTGCTGGCGCCGCTGGCGCGCAAGGGCATCCCGATCCTCGGCCTGGAACCGAGTTGCATCGCCATGCTCAAGGATGATTACCTGGATCTGCTGCCGGGCGAGGACGCCGAAGCCGTCGGAGCCGCCACGCAGTCGGTCGAGGACTTCCTGGTTTCTGCACTCGCCGACGGCGCGCGAAATGTGTCATTGAAACCGCGCTTTACGGCTAATGCTGACGTGTTGTTCCACGGCCATTGCCATCAGAAAGCCGTCTGGAGCACCACGGGCGCGAAACAAGTCATGGGAATGGCCGGTTACCGCGTCACAGAGGTGGATTCCTCGTGCTGCGGCATGGCGGGGGCGTTTGGTTACGAGTCCGAACACTTCGAGATATCGCAACAGGTGGGTGAGCTTTCGTTATTGCCGGCCGTGCGCGCCGCTGACCCAGGCACGTTGATCGTTGCGCCGGGCGCATCGTGCCGCGAACAGATCGAGCAACTGGGCGGTCGCAAACCACTGCATCCGGTGCAGGTGCTGGACGCAGTGATCGATGGGCGTTTGCCGTAGTTTATTCCGTGGACGGGAAATACTCGTTGCACAGGTATTCGCCATCGCGGAACATGAGCAGCGCTGGGATGCGGCGGTCCGTGGCCCAGGCGCTGCCTTCCTCCTCTCCCAGGATGAAGATGGTCTTGGCGGCGACTTCCGCCTGCACGGCTGTGTCAGCGATAGCGGTGACAAACAACAGACTGTTTTGGGCAGGCTGGCCGGTGCGCGGGTCAATGAGGTGATGTTTCTCGTTGCCATTGACGATCCAGCGGCGTTTCATGATGCCGGAGGTGGCGATGGCCTGGTCCTTCAAAACCACAGCTCTCGCACTCTGCTCTTCAGCGTCGTTGGCCGCAAATGGATCGGCGATGTCGATACGCCAGCCTTTGCCGCCTTCTTCGAATGATCCGCCGACATGCACATCCCCGCCGGCATTCACACAGCACGGCCCCAATTTGGATAGTGTGCGGAATGCACGGTCTATGGCCCAGCCTTTGGCGATCCCGCCCAGGTCCAACTGTGCGCCGTTGCGCAGTGTGACCAGCCGGGTAATCGGGTTCAGGGCAACCGAATCGGTAAACGTCGGGATGTGCAACGCCCCGGCAACGGCCGATTTGACCAGTACACCCGCGTCGGACGGCGCATCAATCGAGGCGTCCATCTGACTGGTTATGACGGCGTCCGTTCCGATTTCATCAAATGTGTGGTCATACCCGGCTGCGGCCAGCGCCGGCGTGATCAACGGGTTGAAGACGCCATTACTGTCCGCGTGCGCCTGGGCAGCCAGTTGCAGAATCTGGAAGAGCGTGCGGCTGGCTATGGCGCTGCCGCTGCGATTCAGCGCCGACAACTCGCTGCCCTCGCGGAAGCGGCTCAAACGCCATTCGGTCTGCACAAAGAACCACTCGGCGGCGTCCAGCACGCCATTGGCATGTCGCGTATCGGCGCTGAGGAGGAAGAGCGTGATGTCGGTGTTCATCGCGCGGAACGTGCGGTCATGGAGTTCGACGCTGGATACCGTATGAACGGTCACCGGTATCGGGTTGGGCTGTGTTTTGCCCTCGTTGAGGGCGGGAACGCTTTCAGGCGTCTGGCTTTCGGCGTCCGGCAGCGGGAATACCTCCTGCGCGGGAGCAAGCGGCAGCGTTACCGTGAAACACGACCCGCGCCCGAGTGTGCTTTCCAGCGTGATCTTGCCGCCGTGCCCCTTGGCAATTGACTGTGCAATAGCAAGCCCTAAGCCCGACCCGCCGCTGTCGCGCGCGCGATCGTTGTCAGCGCGGTAAAACCGTTGGAATAGCTTCGGCAGGTGCTTGGCGGCGATTCCATGGCCGGTGTCGCGTACATCGATGCAGACGTCCTTCCCGGCAAGTCTCAAAACGACATCCACTCGGCCGCCTTTGTGGGTATAGCGCAACGCATTGTCGATCAGGTTGGTAAATACGCGCTGCAACTTGATGCGGTCGGCATTGACGATCACCGCGGCCGTTTCGGTGGGCGGGTTCAGAGCGATGCCTTTACCAAACGCGATGACCTGCATGCGGTCGCAGATGGTCAGCACCAGTTCGGTGACGTTGAGCGGCGACAGGATGGTCATCTGTTTGTTGGCAGCCGCGCGCGTCAGCGTCAATAGATCTTCCACCAACTGGCTCATATCGTCTACGGTTGACTCAAGCTGAGACAATGTCGTGCGGTAATCCTCGGCGGAACGCACGCGCGCCAGCGCGACTGAAATCTCGCCCTTCAGCACAGTCAGCGGGGTGCGCAATTCGTGGGATGCATCGGAGGTGAAGCGGCGCTCGCGTTCCATTGCCTGTTCCACGCGTTCGAGCAACTGATCGAACGTGCGCGCCAGTTGCCCGACTTCGTCATCGGGTAAGTCCGCGCTGACCCGGTGTGACAGGTCGGATTGCTCGATGATTTTCTCGACGTCGCGGCGGACGCGCGTCATGGGAGCAAGAGCGCGCCCCGCCAGGAATGAGCCGCTGATCCCGGCGAATATCAGCGAAAGGGGAATCAACCAGGCCAGAAGGGAGCGCAGTCCCGCCAGTGTGTTCACCTGGTCGTCCATTGAATCGACGACCTGCACTACGGCGGCGCGGATATCATTGACCTTGACCGGGGCGGTATACAGGCGATAAATGTTCGAATTCACCTCAATGGTCTCGAAGCGCGCGGCGCCGCTGGCCGCCGTCGTCAACGCTTCCTGCGTGATGGAAATGCCCTGAGGGAAAAGTGGATCGCTCTGCAGCACACTGCCGTCCAGCGCCAGCAGGCGCGCAGGCGTGTTGCTCAATAGCACCAGCCGGCGCAATTGATCGCTCTGCAGGCTCTGCGGATAACCCGGTTCCTGCGTAGTTGGCGTTGTGCTGGCCGGAGCCACGCTTCTGACCCCTGCCGTGCGCAGGTTGGCATCGACGCTCTGCAGCAACACCCGTTCCAGACCAAAGTAAAGCAGCGCGCTGATGACGAAAATGACGATAGCCAGCACGCCGACAAACCACAGCGTCAGTTTGAAACGCAGGCTACGGACGAACCCGAACACTACGGTGACTCCGCGATTTTATAACCCACGCCGCGCACGGTATGCACCAGCGGTGGTTCTCCTTCGTGATCGATTTTTCGACGCAAGTATCCGACGTACACGTCAACCACATTGGAAGCGCCATCGTAATCGAAAGACCAGATGGCCTGCAGAATACTGGTTCTGCTGACAGGCCGGCCGACATGGCGCATCAGGTATTCCAGCAGATGATATTCGCGCGAGCTTAAATCGATTCTGCGATTACCCCGCTGCGCGGTATGGGCGACCGTATCCAGTTGCAGGTCGCCTATCTGCAGCACATTGGTCTTTGACGCAATCGGCATTCTGCGGGAGAGTGCGCGCAGGCGCGCCATCAGCTCAGGAAATGCAAACGGTTTTACCAGGTAGTCATCGGCGCCGCTGTCGAGCCCACGGACGCGGTCATCCAGGGTATCCAGCGCGGTGAGCATCAGTATCGGCACATGAATACCGCGTGTGCGCAACTCGCGGCATACCGATAATCCATCGCGCTTCGGCATCAGAATGTCGAGGATGATCAACTCGAATGGTGTCAGGGGATCGGCTGTGGCAAACTCCAGGGCTTGTTCGCCGTCAGTGACGCGTTGCACGAGATAGCCTTCTTCCTGCAGCCCGCGGCTGATAAAGCCTGCAATTCGTTGATCGTCTTCTGCCAGTAATATTCGCATGTTAAACCCAATGATAATGCCTTGTAATAACTGATACAGCCCGCACCGGCCATTCAGGCTGTGCGGGCTGTAATGATTGTCAGATCGGGAATACCGGCTCGTTATTAGTGAACAGGTTTCTGATGCTAGGGTTCCTGCTTCTTGTTCCTGTCCCGCTGCTGGTGACCTTTGTCCTGCTGGTGACCTTTGTCACGCTGGCCGCCATCGTCCTTTTTATCATTGTTCTGCTGGGAAGACTGCTGGCTCTGGGCGTTGTCACTGTCTTTGCGGTCAGACGTATTATGCTGACTGGAACTGGTAACTTGCTGGCTGCCTGTGCTGGTTGCCGAGTTGTTCTGCACAGTCCCACCGGTCTTCTGGCTGTTATCAGCGCCTGTCCGGGTATTCGTCTTATGTTGGACGCTATTCCTTTTCTTAGCGCTGCTAGTGTCCACGGGGGTTGATGTGTCGGTTACCGCCGTCGTCGCGGGAGTTGGACTGCTGACATCGGCCTGAACACTGCTGTTGGTCACCATAGTATCTACGGTGATCGGGTAGGTGCTCGAAATGGTCACCGCATCGGTCGGGTTGGCGGTCATGTTGAGTGGAAAGCCGCTAATCTGATAATCAAGGTTAACAAATTGTCCCGACACCGTCTGCTGGGTGTCGGTGTACCGTGAGAAGACATCGTGCACATTCTGGAGGGAACTGACGGTGGAGGTATAGCTGCCGCCAATTTTCCAGTCCCGCTGGTCCAAATCTCCTTCGTGCGTGCTGGTCACAGGTGTTGCCGGCTCTAAGCCGAGCGTACTTGTTGGAGTGCTGGCCAGCGCGGAGCCAACCTGGGTGTCATCCGTATGACCGGTATTGGTCTGTCCACTATCGGTCTGGCTGGTATTGGTCTGTCCGCTGGTGGTCTGTTGATGTGCAGTCTGGTTAATGCTGGTATTGCCCAAGCCGGTTCTGACAATAACAGCCTGGCTTGTGGTTGAGGAATTGGCAGGAGCTTTTGCAGCACTGGCCTGCGCGCGGTCATAAGCCTCTTTCAGCTTGGCCTGGTAGATGGCATCCCGCTCTTTCATCAGGCGATAGGCCTCGTTCAACTGCTGGAGCAACTCGGCCTCGCGCTGGTGGTTCTCCTCCGTCACGGTGATATAGACGGTTTGAACGATCGGGTCCTGTGTGATAACCTGCGTGCGCGTGACCAATACGACTTCCGGGACCGTGCTCTGTCCCGTTGGTTTATCCTTCATTTCCGGGACATTGATGTCGCCATTGGCCTGTACTGAGGTTGTAGCGCTGGCAAACATGCCGGCCTGGAATGCCATGAAAACACTTCCGATGATGAACAGAGAGCTGAACAAACCCGCCAGAAAAATGGCAGAAGGTCTTTTCATAGCGACCGCTCCTCTAGGTTGTGGATTCTCATGGTGCATTCTCATGTAGTTCAGTGCATATTACAACATCCTGCATTATACCAACGAATATGCAAACGTTCGGAACCATCACTCCGGACGCGCCCGACTGCGGATGGAAAATCAGCAATGCGACAAAACTTGCTTGTGATAAAATGCGCAAGTTCGTTAACCCGGAACTGGTTGACGCTTAAGATACTGGTGAACTATGCAATCTGGACTGTCTGATTATCTGCCACTCTTCATCCTGCTCGTCCTGTCATCCGCGGTTGCCGGACTGGTCATTCTTATCTCAATCGTCTTTGGCCCTAAACGCAGATCGCATGCGTCTCGCAAGGTGGCCCCTTACGAGAGCGGCATGAAGGCCATCGGCATCGGCCAGCGGCGCTTCCCGGTGCGTTTCTATTTAATCGCTGTCTTGTTCATTCTTTTCGACATCGAGGTCATTTTCTTCTACCCCTGGGCTGTTTCCTTCCGCCAGTTGGGACTGTTCGGTTTCTTCGAGATGCTGGTATTTATCGGTATCCTGCTGGTGGGTTATATCTGGCTGTGGAAGAAAGGGGCGCTCGAATGGGAAAGCATGGATAAAGAGTAAGAGGTCGACGTATGGGTTTGGAACAAAAACTGGGTAACATGGGTGTTGTGACGATGTCGGCGGAGAAGGCCATCAACTGGGCGCGCTCCAACGCCATCTGGCCGATGTTGTTCGGGCTGGCCTGCTGCGCCATCGAAATGATGAGCACGCAGGCGAGCAACTATGATATGTCCCGTTTTGGCATGGAACTGATGCGCGCCAGCCCGCGCCAGTCCGATCTGATGATCGTGGCGGGTCGCGTCAGCCGGAAGATGGCGCCCGTCCTGCGCAACCTGTATGACCAGATGCCGGAGCCCAAGTGGGTGATCTCGATGGGCGATTGCGCTTCGTGCGGCGGCGTCTTCAACAACTATGCGGTTGTGCAGGGTGTGGATGAGATCGTCCCTGTGGACGTTTATGTCGCAGGCTGCCCGCCCCGCCCGGAAGCCCTGATTGACGGCATCCTGAAGCTGCAGGATAAGATCAAGAAAGAACCATTGGCCAAGTGGCAATAACATGGAACAACCACTACCCAGCACTAACATAGGCGCATCCGTGCTTGCCGCCCTGGGCGAGTCGGTCAGTGATACCCGCGTTTTCCGCGACGAGGTTACGTTGTTCGTCGTGAAAGAGCATGTCAGCGAGGTGCTGCAGTATCTGCGCGACGTCGAGAAGTTCGACATGCTCACCGACGAGACCTGCGTGGATTACCTGCCTCGCGAACCGCGCTTCGGCATCATCTATCAGCTCTATTCCATGCCCCGGAATATCCGTGTACGGGTGAAGGTGATGTTGAGCGAGAACGACCGGTCCATCCAGTCGGCGTATCCCGTCTACAGGTCTGCGAACTGGCTGGAGCGTGAGATCTACGATCTGTTCGGGATCATGTTTGTCGGTCATCCGGATTTGCGCCGCATTATGATGCCGCCGGGTTGGGAAGGGCACCCGCTGTTAAAAGAACACCCGGTCAAAGTCGAGGAAGTGGCATTCTCGTTCAATCGCGAACGGGTGATGGCGGATAAGCCGCGCGCGCAAGAGTAACAAGCCATGAGCGTAGCAGAACCAAGGTTTCATATCGAAGAGTCGCCAAAAAACGTCGTCTCCGCCGCGGATACGCAACTCGATATCACGTTTGACCAGTTGAAGAAGCTGGTGACGCCGCGCGCGCTGACGGGCGATACGATGCTGCTCAATATGGGGCCGCAGCATCCCTCCACCCACGGCGTGCTGCGCCTGTTGCTGGAATTAGACGGCGAAACCGTCCTCAGTTGTATCCCCGATATCGGCTTCCTGCATACCGGCATCGAAAAAACCGCCGAGAGCAAGACTTACACCAAGGCCATCGTAGTAACCGACCGCATCGACTATCTGGCGCCGATGATCTGTAACCTTGCTTATGTGGGCGCAGTCGAGAAGCTGGTAGGCGTCGATGTCCCGCTGCGGGCGCAATATATCCGCGTCATCCTTTCCGAACTGACGCGCATGAACAGCCACCTGGTGTGGCTGGGCACGCATGCGCTCGATATCGGCGCGATGAGCATGTTCCTGTATACCTTCCGTGAGCGCGAACTGCTGCTCGATATCTTCGAGCTGGTTTCGGGAACGCGCATGATGTCGAGCTACTTCCGCGTCGGCGGGCTGTGGCGCGACGCGCCCGATTCGTTTGCGGACGCGGTGCGGCGTGTGCTCAAAGTCTTCCCGGCGCGTCTGCTGGAATACGAGAACCTCCTCAAGGAGAATCCGCTCTGGCGCGAGCGCACCATTGGAATCGGCGTCATCAGCAAAGAGGACGCCGTCGCCTACGGCATGACCGGCCCGTCGCTGCGCGGCAGCGGCGTGAACTATGACGTGCGCAAGGCCGCGCCCTATTCATCGTATGATCATTTTGATTTCAGCGTGCCGCTGGGCGCCCACGGCGATGTGTATGACCGCTATCGCTGCCGCATGGAAGAGTTTTACCAGAGCCTGAAGATCATCGAGCAGGCTCTCGATAAACTGCCGCCCGGTCCGGTTATCACCGACGACCGCAAGATCGCGCCGCCTCCCAAGCATGAGATCGCCTATTCGATGGAATCTCTGATCCACCACTTCAAACTGTGGACGGAGGGTTTCCGCGCGCCTGAAGGCGAGGTCTATCATGCGGTGGAAAGCGGCAAAGGCGAGTTCGGCGTTTACATATCGTCGGACGGCGGCCCCAGGCCGCGCCGCGTCCACTTCCGCGCCCCGTCCCTGTGCAATCTGCAGGCGCTCCCGCAGATGAGCAAAGGGTATCTCATCGCGGACATTGTTGGCATCGTCGGCTCAGTCGATATCGTGTTGGGAGAGGTGGATCGATAGATGATCAAGGAAAAACGCGCAAACGAAGTCGAAAAGATACTGGCGAAGTATCCATCAAAGCGCAGCGCGGTGATGCCGCTGCTTTACCTGGCGCAGGAAGAGTATGGCTACTGCAATGATGACGCGATTCGCGAAGTGGCGGAACTGACTGCGCTCGACCCCACCGAGGTGAAGTCGGTGGTCGGTTTCTACACCATGTTCTTCGAGGAGAAGACGGGAACCTACGTCATCGAGGTGTGTGACGACCTGCCGTGCGCGCTGCGCGGGGCGGATGAATTCGTCCATCATTGCGAGCGCAAGCTGGGCGTGCGCGCCGGCCAGACTACGCCGGACGGCAAGTTCACGCTGCGCACCGTCATGTGCATCGCGGCATGCGACCGCGCGCCGGTGGCGCAGGTGAACCGCGAATATCGCTATTCGCTCACGCCGGAAAGTTTCGACAAGATGGTCGATGACTTGAAGTAGAAGGCACTCTGTAATGGATAAACACGTTCTGTTGCGTGATCTGGATATCCCGAATATCCGCGAGCTGGATGTTTACCAGGCCAACGATGGTTATGCGGCATGGCGCAAGGCGCTTACGGCCATGAAGCCCGATGAGGTGATGGGAGTCGTCAAGGATTCCGGGCTGCGCGGCCGTGGCGGCGCTGGATTCCCGGCCGGGCTGAAGTGGAGTTTCCTGCCCAAGGATATGTTCCCCAAGTACGTTGTGGTGAACGGCGACGAAAGCGAGGCGGGAACTTTCAAAGATCATCAACTGATTGAAAATAACCCGCATCAGGTGATTGAGGGCGTGGCTTTGTGCGCCTATGCGGTGCAGGCCGGCGCGGCTTACATCTACCTGCGCGGCGAGTTCTACGAGCCGGCAGGGCCGTTGCAGAAGGCGCTGGACGAGGCGTATGCCGCAGGCATGCTCGGGCAGAATATCCTCGGCACGGGCTATAGCCTCAATATCTACATCCATCTGGGCGCCGGCGCCTATATCTGCGGCGAGGAAACCGCGCTGCTGGAGTCGCTGGAAGGCAAGCTGGGCATGCCGCGCCTGCGCCCGCCGTTCCCCGCGGTGCAGGGGCTATACGCCAAGCCGACGGTGATCAACAATGTCGAGACGCTGGCTAATGTCCCGCCCATCGTGCTGAACGGCGCGCAGTGGTATCGCCAGTTCGGCACGGAGAAAAGCCCGGGCACGAAGATATTCTGTGTCAGCGGGCGGGTGAATAAACCCGGCAATTTTGAGTTGCCGCTCGGCCAGTACACGATCCGCCAGTTGATTGAGATGGCGGGCGGCGTCACCGACGGCCGCCCGGTGAAGGGCATCTTGCCCGCCGGCTCGTCGGCGCCGATTCTGCCCGCCAGCGCGCTGGATACCAAACTCGACTACGAGAGCGTTCAAGCGGCCGGGTCGATCCTGGGATCGGCGTCCTTCGTCATCCTGGATGACACGGTTGATATTGTCTGGGCGGCGCGTAAAATGGTGCGATTCTTCCGGCATGAGTCATGCGGCAAGTGCACGCCCTGCCGCGAAGGCACGTTCTGGGCCTTGCGGCTGTATGACAAGATCGTGGCCGGCCACGGCGCCAGCCATGATATCGATATGTTGGCCGATGTAGCTAACGGTATGGCGAACAAGTGTTTCTGTCTGCTGGGCGAGTTTGCCACCAGCCCTGTTTTGAGCACGCTCAAGCATTTCCGGCCCGAATATGAACAGTTTGTGCGCGAGCACAGCGACGGCAAGGCGGGCGTCTACGAGGATCAGTTGATCCGCGATCATGCAATCTCCGTAAACGGCGTTGAGCCGGTTGGAGTTGCGCATTGATCCGACGCAGTATATTGCCGGGCGGCGGGGCAGAGACCTTGCGCCATTCTGTCATTGAGGAAAGGCATGAACACACGTCACATTGCCCGGTCATTCATTGCAATCCTGTTTGTCGCTTGTCTGAATCCGCTGCGAGGGTCAATTGCCCTGGCGGAGACAGCGGGGGTAACGCCCCTGGCGCAGATAACCGCCGCGGATGAAGGCAGGCGGGTGACCGTGCAGGGCACAGTGGTCGGCGACGATAACTTTTCGTCTGGTTTCAGGCTGTATCTCAATGATTCGACCGCTCAGGTCACGTTGTTGATCTGGATGGAAGATTGGGATCATATTCGCGATAACTATCACGTAAACGTCGGCGCGATCGTGAGCGCGACCGGCGTTGTAGACGTGTATAACGGTCGCATCGAGGTCGTGCCGGAAAATGGCCGCGCGGTGCAGGTTGTGAAGTGGGCCAGGCGCGACTGGCGCAAGTATGACCTGGGCGCGATCACGGGCAACGATCATAATGCGGTCGTCTGGGTGCAGGGTCGGATTGTAGATATCCAGCCGTTCAGCCAGGGTACGACACTGCTGGTTGCCGACGACACCGGCGCGCAACGGGTGACCTTGTTTGATGTGGTCGCCAGGCGCGTTCCGCAACAGGAGAAGTTGTGGATCGGTCAGTCGGTCAGCATCGTGGGCAGAGTGCGCGCGCGGCGGCGGGTCGGTGTTGAGATCGTAGTCGCCCTGCCGCATGATGTCTATTTGCTGGATAAAACTCGGCAGGCGAGTTACGTCCCGGAATAACAGAGTTGCTGGAGACTTGTATTGAATGGCAGACTTGATTAACTTAACAATAGATGGCATCCCGGTCGCAGTGCCCAGGGGGACTGTGATCGTCGACGCTGCCAAGAAGATCAATAACGACATCCCTGTCTTCTGCTATCACCCCAAGCTGAAGCCGGTGGGGATGTGCCGTATGTGCCTGGTCGAAGTCGGCACACCTCAGGTGGACCGGGCGACTCGTCAGGTCGTAATTGGCGCGGACGGCAATGCGGTGATCGCATGGATGCCCAAACTGCAGACCGCCTGCACGACGCCGGTGAGTGAGGGCATGGCCGTGCGCACCAATACCAAACAGGTGCTGGAGGCGCGCGACGACGTTCTCGAATTTCTGCTCACCAGCCACCCGCTGGACTGCCCGATCTGCGATAAGGGCGGCGAGTGCCCGCTGCAAAACCTGACCCTGGCGCACGGGCCCGGCGTCAGCCGCTTCGATTACGAAGCCAAGCAGCACAATGCGAAGCATGTGCCGCTGGGCGATCTGATCTTCCTCGATCGCGAGCGCTGCATCCAGTGCAGCCGTTGCGTCCGGTTCCAGGATGAAGTGGCCGATGACCATGTGCTGCAATTCCACGAGCGCGGCCGCCACATGGAGATCATCACCTTCAGCGATCCGCCCTTTGATTCCGTCTTCGGCGGCAACACGACCGACATCTGCCCGGTCGGCGCGCTGACGACGGCGGATTTCCGTTTCAAGGCGCGCCCGTGGGAACTGGACAGCACGCCAAGCGTGTGCACCCATTGCCCGGTCGGCTGCAACCTGTCGCTGAATACGCGCCTGGAAACTCGTAGCGGCGGCCACGAGATCAAGCGCGTGATGCCGCGCCAGAACGAGCAGGTCAACGAGATCTGGATCTGCGACAAAGGGCGCTACGTTCACCATTTCACCCGCGCAGAAGACCGCATCACGCGACCGCTGGTGCGCGACGCACGGGGCAACCTGGCCGAGTCAACCTGGGAAGCTGCGTTGCAACTGGTCGCTGATCGAGTGCGCGGCAGACAGGTCGGCGGGGTCATCGGCGACCGTATTGCGAATGAAGACGCTTATTTATTCGCCAGACTATTCCGCGAGGTCCTCAAGGGCGGCTTTACGGCGATGTCGCCGGCATTCCCGACGGCTTATGCGGATATTGCGCGCACCTATGGCGTCGGCAAAGATACCGACTTTAAGGAACTGGGCAAGGGCGATGTCATCCTGCTGGTCAATTGCGATCTGGAACAGAGCGCGCCCGTCTGGTTCCTGCGCCTGCGCCAGGCGGTCGTCGATCGCGGGGCGCGTCTGATCATTGCGCATGATCGTCCCACCAAGATGCACCGCTACGCCGCCCGCATCGATCAATACGAACTGGGCAAGGCGGCGCACTGGGCGACCGAACAGGCCGCGGCGCTGGCCGATGAGCTTAAGAGCGCACGCAATGTGCTGGTTGTGTTCGGCGACGAGAAACTCAGCGCCGAAGGCGCCCGCTCGCTGGCGCGCAGCCTGGCGAATGTGCTGATTGAGAGCGGTCACACGGGCAAAGCCAACAGCGGCCTGCTGCCGCTTTATCCGCACGCCAATACCCAGGGCGTATTTGATGCTCTGGAACGCGGTTTCACCGTCCCCGAGCAGGTTGGCGTGGCCTGGCTGGTGGGCGTCGGCGATGGCAATGCGGTTCCTAAAGCGGCTTTCACCGTCGTGCAGGAACTCTTCCTGACCGATCTGGCGAAGAACGCCGATGTCGTGTTGCCGGCGTTGAGTTTTGCGGAACGTGAAGGGACCTTTACCAGCGGAGATCGGCGCGTTCAACGATTCTACCGAGCGCTGCCGCCGCTGGGTCAGGCCAGGGCGGACTGGTGGATCATCCAGGAAGTGGCAAAGCGGTTGGGCGCAAAATGGGACTATAAAGACGCCGGGCAAATCTTCGGCGACCTGGCAGGACATAATGCGCTTTATGCGGGGTTAACTTACGCGTCCCTGGGACAGGTGGAGGCGCAGTGGCCGCCGGTTGGGCGCGCGGATCTGTATTACGGCGGCGCCGTGTACGATAATTCGGGCGGGATCGGCGCGCGATATGCAGCCGGCGCAGAGCGCGCCGGGTTCATGCCGGCCGTGGAATGGGTCACGGCTCCCGATGCGGATATCGAGGCGCTGCAGCGCCTGCCGCGCATGCTCTATCAGGATGGCGAATTGATCGGGCGCAGCAAGGTGCTGGCGGGGCATATCCAGTTCAACGAAACCGAGATCGCGCGGGCGGCGAGATAAACCCAAACGTCAAACGTCGGGTATTTCGACGTTCGACGCTGAAAACCTGAGAAGGCATATGGCTCCAATACTTGAATTTACTTTGAAATCGGTCGTGTTGATCCTGATCGCGCTGACCGGATTCGCGTACACCACGCTGCTGGAACGGAAGTTCATCGGCCGCCTGCAGGCGCGCGTCGGGCCCAACCGCGCCGGGCCCCAGGGTCTGTTGCAGCCTGTTGCGGACGGTCTCAAGCTGATCGTCAAGGAAAGCATCACCCCGGCGCAGGCTGACAAACTGATCTACTTCCTGGCGCCGGCGCTCGCGGTCGTCCCTGCGCTGATCGTGTTTGCGGTGATTCCGTTCGGCAAAGGGCCATGGCTCAACCTGGCCGGCGATATCAATATCGGCGTCCTGTACGTCCTGGCAGTGCTGAGCGTCGGCGTATATGGATCGGTGCTGGCTGGCTGGGCTTCAAACAACAAGTATGCTTCGCTGGGCGGCCTGCGCGCAACGGCTCAAATGATCTCCTATGAACTGGCGCTGGGCCTTTCGATCGTCGCGGTGGTGCTCATGTCTTCCAATGCCAGTCTCAATGGCATCGTGGATTACCAGCAGCCCGGCAACATCCTGGGGTGGCTGATCTTCCGGCAGCCCGTCGCCGCTGTGATCTTCGTCATCACGGCGTTGGCTGAACTGGCGCGCGCGCCATTTGACCTCGTCGAGGCCGAGCAGGAATTGACCGCCGGCTTCCTGACCGAATATGGCGGCATGAAATTCGCGCTGTTCTACATGTCCGAGTATGTGAAGATGATCGCGATGAGCGCGCTCTTCGCGACGTTCTTCCTGGGCGGCTGGTCGGGCCCCGGCGTCAACGAGCCCGGCGTCGTCGGCCCCGTCCTGTCGGTGGTGTACTTTGCAATCAAGGTATTCCTGTGCCTGCTGGGCATCGTCTGGGTGCGCGCCACGCTGCCGCGCTTCCGCTACGACAAACTGATGTCGTTCGGCTGGAAGGCGCTGCTGCCCATTTCGCTGGCCAATATCGTCGTGACGGCCTTGTTGATCGTACTGGGAGTGCCTGGTTATAAATGAATGAAGGGGCTGGCGCAGCCGGCTTTTTCCTCCATCCCATAAGAGGGGCTGTATTGAAATGTCATCTGTAGGAGACATCATTTCGAGATTAGGGAAAATACCGGTGGGCTTCGCCACGGTATTAAAGACGTTTTTCAGAAAGCCTGTCACGCTGCAGTATCCGGAACAGCGGAAGCCGTTTTCATCGCGGTTTCGCGGCCGCCACCACCTGAAGCGGTACGATGACGGGCTGGAGAAGTGCATCGGCTGCGCGCTGTGCGCGGCGGCATGTCCGGCCGACGCCATTTACGTCGAAGCCGCCGAAAACAACGACGCTAAACGTTTCTCCCCCCGGC
>JAMCQN010000169.1:5392-9993 GCA_023382055.1 Chloroflexota bacterium | reverse complement strand
TGTTCCCGTCGGTACCCTCCCCTCTGGCTTCAAACTGAAGCCGGCTACTCCTTGGCGTAACATGCCCGTTGGTAACGCTCAAACAATGTCGTCTACTCCCGATCATGCAAAATCTTGAGTCGCACCCTGTAACATGCGGGACTTCTGAAGCTGGTCAGCCATCATTCGGCCTTTCTCCTCATCCAGTTCACCAATATCCCTGGAGATATCATCATCTATAGCTTCCTTTGTCCATTGGCCGTTGGTGGTCAGGTCAAAAATGCTTACATGTTTGAGCCCCAAGACATCCGCATAAGTGAGAGTTAATCGAGCCACATAGCGAGAGCGTCTATCAATCAGCCCGTCGACGGACTGCTTCGGATCATGAGCACGATCCGCTGGCACAGAAAAAGTGTGTCCAGAGATCGAATCATCGTAAGCAAAAAGCGTACGTGTTGTCTCGAATGGTATTGCATTGGTTGCATCAGTGTGTATCGGTAGGGAGGGACGCGCATAAAACTGTTTGGGGAGAGAATTTCCGCGTACCATATAGGGGAGCATGACGCCCTCTATGTTAATGGCAACACCTGCGCCGACATTCCGGATGTCAATGAGATGCTGGGGCGCATTGATAAGGTTGCCCAGATCGGGTATGCTCATTGGAACAAGCTGAGGACGGACCCGGGTGCGCCCTTCTTTCTCGGCCTGGGCGGCGGCTTCGTGAATGCTGTACCACGTGATCGTGGCAAGAACCAACGTGCCAGCCGCCACAAGGATACTTGCAATAGCGCTGGCCTTATTCGGATCGACATTGAGAAATGCAATGGCGAGGCAAAACCCCACAGCAACGACGGCAACGACGGCAACGACGGCAACGATCGTGAACACGATCCGTTGTATCCGTGAATGAGTAAGCATCTGGTAACCTCCTACTTGTTGGCCGACAATTAACTATAGCTCCCCATTGATTCTCCCAACTCCCGCATTATCCTTGCGAAGGCTATGGCCTTCGCAAGGATACCTGGCGCTGAACCGCTTTACTGGCCTAATATGCGCTGAGGGTAAAACCTGATCTCATCATAGCGCCAAACGGCCTGCCCCCCTCATTGACGCACTAAAACCCCTGCCACCTTTCAAAAACACACATCATTGGTAATTGGCAACGTGCGACGCATACAATCACGCCTGGCGAACCGGTTCATGAATGACGCCGTAGGCATGCAAGATCGCCGAGACCGCGGAGGGAGAAAGGCGCAGAGGTGCAGAGGAGAAATGGGAGCGATACATGCTTCCGACTTCTATCTTCTCTTTGCGCTTCGCGGTGATATCCGATCTGTGGGTACAATCACAACGGCAACCGTGAGAAACGTGAGTCAATCAGGAGCAAGCCCAATGGACACGAAAATCGTCTTTACCTTGACCGGCCCCGACCGGATCGGGATCGTTGAAGAAGTCACCCGGCTGCTTTTGAATCGCGGCGGCAACGTCGAGGCCAGCCGCATGGCCCGCCTGTCCAGCGAGTTCGCGATCCTGATGCTCGTATCCATCCCATCCGAGCAACTGCCCGGTCTGGAGATGGACCTGCAGGCGCTGATCGCGCAGGGCTATAAGGTGACCACAACCCAGGCCAGCCAGACATTTGCGCAGGCACACCCGGCCTGGCTGCCGTACCAGATCGAGGTGCGCGGGGCCGATCATGAGGGCATTGTTCATGAGATCGCCGGCTACCTGCGGCAGCGCGGCATCAATATCGAGTCCATGGATATGGAGGTGGTGCATGCGCCCGTCAGCGGTTCGCCCCTGTTTACCATGAAGGGCCTCGTCGCGGTTCCGCCCAGCCTGGCCGGCCAGCCTTGGGAAGCCGCGCTGGATGATGTCGGAAACAGGCTGAACGTGGATATCACTGTCACCGCCGCGATGAGATCGTAAGCGCTGCAGCTTATCCGCATGATAAGCGGTCGGTTGCATCAACCGACATAATAACCCCTGCCTGCAACGCACCACTTTTGGCAAATGCGCCGTCTGCGAGCCTGTAGTGCTTGACAACGCAGGTTCGGGTCACTACCATTCCATTGTCTTATGTTTCTGCATGGTTTCATGGGTATTGTGCTGTGTCCGCTACGGATAATGGCCTTTCAGAACATAACGAGATAATCAGCCTGTTCTTAGTTTCAATGCGTACACTGGGATATTAATGGCCACTAATAAGAAAGCAGTCAAAATGCCGCCAGGCGTCAAAGACATCTCGGCGGCTATAGAAGAAATCACGGTTGAGGAGTTATCCAATGAGGAGCAACTCCTGAGTATTGGCCGTGATAAGGGTTATGTCACGTATGATGACATCCTGGGGGCGTTCCCAGATGCCGAAAATAACCTCGAGCAGCGCGAGGAAGTCTTTACGGCGCTTTCCGATGCGGGCATCCAGATCGTGGCGAGCGAAGATGAAGCCGCCGACCAGATGGACAATGACGAAGAGGATGACGACGAATACATCGACCATACCAGCGAAAATCTGCTGGAAGCGATTGAAGCCGACGATACGGTTGGCCTGTACCTGAAGGAAATCGGCCGCGTGCCGCTGCTCACCGCCTTACAGGAAGTCGACCTGGCGCAGCGCATGGAGCGCGGCAAGTGGGCGCGCGAAACCCCGCATCCCGAACTGCTCAGCGAAAAAGAGCGGGAGCGGAACGAACAACTGATCGAGGACGGCCTTCTGGCGCGCGAGCACCTCATCAACGCCAATTCCCGTCTGGTCATCAGCGTCGCCAAGAAGTACATCGGGCGCGGGGTTCTGTTCCTCGATCTGATCCAGGAAGGCAACGTCGGGCTGATGCGCGCGGCGCGCAAGTTCGACTGGCAACGCGGTTACAAATTCAGCACCTATGCGACCTGGTGGATTCGCCAGGCCGTGACGCGCGCCGTCGCCGACCAGGGGCGCACCATCCGCGTGCCGGTGCACATGGGCGATCAGATCAACCGGCTGTTGCGCGCGAGCCATCAACTGACCCAGGAACTGGGGCGCGAGGCGACCGTGGCGGAGCTGGCGGAAGCCCTGGATGTGACGGTCCGCAAGGCCGAGCACATCATCCAGACGGCGCGCCGGCCGATCAGCCTGGAAACGCCAAACAACGACGAAGAAGAGAGCGTGCTCGGCGATTTCATCCCGGATGAGAACAGCCCCGCCCCGGCGGACGTGGTTACGTCTCAGTTGCTGCGCGAGCAACTGGCCGATATCCTGTCCACACTTCCGCCGCGCGAAGTGCGCATTCTGCAGTTTCGCTATGGCCTGCTGGACGGCGAGTCGCATACGCTCGAGGAAGTGGGCAGGAAGCTGGGAGTCACGCGCGAGCGGGTGCGCCAGATCGAGGCGCAGGCGCTCAGCCGGTTGCGCAACCCGGCTCACGCGCGCAAGCTGCGCGATTTCCTGCCCGAGTAGCCGCTGCTCACAGGGCCCGCTCGTTCACGTCGGCCAGCGCCACGCGCATGCCGGCGCGGGCGGCCTGCTGCGCCAAGGCGCGCCCGATGCCGCTGGCTGCGCCGGTGGATTACGGCCACCTTGTCCCTGAACGCCTTCACGTCGCTTCCCACCGTCTCACGCGAAATCCATCCGTGTGGGATAAGGGTGATTTTACAGGCCACATAGCGCGCTACGTCATTCGCAAGGGCAACAACGCGTAAGGTGTGGCGTAGGCATAAGTCTGACTTCTGGCATATGTCAGACTTATGCTATGTGTTCGCGTAAGTTTCTGAGCAGGAGCATGGCGAGGAGGAGCTTGCAGGGTCGAGCGCCTTCTTCATATCGTTACAACCTCGCGCAGGATGCGTCTGCCGATATTCGGTTTGAGGCTGGAAACCATCACAAGGTCGACGAGAATATCCAGATCGCTATCGGTATGCTGTTCGCCTCGCACATAGGAGCCAAACACGCCGAGTGACTTCACATGGTATTTCTGACGCAGTTCGGGTAAATGGTTCCGCAGCACTTCTAGGTAATAGCGATAGTCCCTGGTTTCCATTACATACAGAGTATATGCCAGCCCTGTGAAGGGTGAGTGTTCGGCGCTAACCTTGGCAGGTGGTGGACCGCTGATAACCTGGAATCACACCTCCGAGTTCTGCGAGAACTCGGAGGTGTCAGAGCCAAACTGCATATAATGGATATGTAATCTGTTCACGATTCATGGCTTCCTGGACAGGGGCCGCATCTTCTGACCCATTGCCCGGGAACCAGGAGGATGATGATGAAGCTTGTCGCTGACATCCTGCGGACGAAGGGTCATGCCGTATGGTGCGTGCAGCCGGATTCCACGGTGTACGACGCCCTTCAGATGATGGCTGAAAAGGACGTAGGCGCGCTGGTCGTCACCGAGAATAACCATCCCGTGGGCATCTTCTCCGAGCGCGACTATGCCCGCAAAGTGATCCTGGCCGGGCGCACATCGCTCAATACCTCGGTCAGGGATATCATGTCCTCCAAGGTATTCTATGTGCAGCCCGAAACCACCATTCCGGAGTGCATGGCGCTGATGACGCAGGAGCGCGTGCGCCACCTGCCGGTAATGGCGGAAGTGTGGACAGGATATCGGCCAGTTGCTCGCGCAGCAACTGAGACGTAACCACGT
>JAMCQN010000169.1:0-5382 GCA_023382055.1 Chloroflexota bacterium | reverse complement strand
AAACCACCATTCCGGAGTGCATGGCGCTGATGACGCAGGAGCGCGTGCGCCACCTGCCGGTAATGGCGGAGAACGAGCTGATCGGCGTGGTGTCGATCGGCGACGTGGTGAAGGACATCATCTCGGATCAGGACATGGAGATCCGCCAGTTAGAGAACTACGTCCTCGGGCGGGGCTACTCGGCGGATCCGCTGCAGCGCTGAGCGCTGCACTCTGCTCACCTGACAGGTCTCCCGGACCTCACAGGTGTATTACCGACATTCATGTGTCATACTTGAGTAAAACTGAGTGAAGGCGGTATGACACATGACGACGGTAAGAGTCGCTCCATACGGCTCGTGGGTTTCGCCGATCACGGCGGACCTGATTGCATCCGCGGCGATACGCCTGGTTGACGCGCAGAGCGACGGCCAGGACATTTACTGGTCTGAGAGTCGCCCCACAGAAGGCGGGCGCAACGTCATCGTGCAGCGCGGCCCGGACGGTTCGACGATCGACCTGATTGCCCCGCCTTTCAACGCGCGCACGCGCGTGCACGAATACGGCGGCGCCGCGTGGCTTGTCGCCGGCGGTATCGTGTATTTTTCCAACTTCGCCGATCAGCGCCTGTATCGCCTGGCGCCTGGCGAAGCGCCGCGCCCGCTGACGCCGCCGGTCGATCTGCGCTATGCGGATATGATCCCCGACCGCGCGCGCAACCGCCTGATCGGCGTGCGCGAGGATCATACCGACCCGACGCGCCAAGCCGTGAACACGCTGGTGAGCCTGCCGTTGGATGGCGCGGAAACCGGCGGGCAGGTGCTGGTCGGCGGAAACGACTTCTATTCTTCCCCGCGCCTCAGCCCCGACGGCGCGCGGCTGGCCTGGCTCACGTGGAATCACCCCAACATGCCGTGGGATGGCGCCGAACTGTGGGTGGGTGATATCGGTGCGGACGGCAGTATCGCAGCAGCTCGGCGCGTGGCGGGCGGCCCGGATGAGTCGATCTTTCAGCCGGAATGGTCGCCGGATGGCGTGCTGTACTATGTGTCGGATCGCAGCGACTGGTGGAACCTGTACCGCCTGCAGGGCCAGCGCGCGGAGGCGGTCTGTCCGCTGGCGGCCGAGTTCGGCAGGCCGCAGTGGGGACTTGGCATGCGTACGTACGGGTTTGCCTCGGCGCGCCAGATCGTCTGCTCGTACACGCAGCACGGTTCCTGGACGCTGGCCGAGTTGGATACCGCCTCCGGCGCGCTGACGCCCTACGACCTGCCGTACAGCGACATCGACGTGCTGCACGTCGGCGCCGGGCAGGCGCTGTTCGAAGGCGCGTCGCCGCAGCAACCCGCCGCCATCATCCGCATGGACACTGCGACGCGGCAATGCGAAACGCTGCGCCGCGCCAACGATACCGACATCGACCCCGCTTATATCTCGACCCCGCAGGCGCTGGAGTTCCCCACCGAGAACGGGCTGACCGCGCACGCGTATTTCTATCGCCCGGCCAATCGCGACTTCGTTGCGCCGGCAGAGGAGAATCCGCCCCTGCTGGTGATGACGCACGGCGGGCCGACAGGGGCAGCATCGGCGGGTTTCAGCCTGCACATCCAGTTCTGGACCAGCCGCGGGTTTGCGGTGTTGAACGTGAACTACGGCGGCAGCACCGGTTACGGGCGCGCCTATCGCAGGCGACTGAACGGCCAGTGGGGCGTGGTGGACGTGGATGACGCCGTCAACGGGGCGCGCTTTCTGGTGGCGCGCGGCGATGTGGACGGCGCGCGACTGGCGATTGAGGGTGGCAGCGCGGGCGGCTACACCACCCTGGCCGCCCTGACTTTTCGGCGCGTCTTCCACGCGGGCGCCAGCTACTACGGCGTCAGCGACCTGGAATCGCTGGCGACGGACACGCATAAGTTCGAGTCGCGCTACCTGGACAGCATGATCGGCCCCTACCCGCAGCGGCGCGACCTGTACATGCAGCGCTCGCCCATCCACTCCGTCGAGCAGATCAATTGTCCGCTGATCCTGTTCCAGGGGCTGGAGGACAAAGTTGTCCCGCCTGACCAGTCCGAGCGCATCTATCAGGCCGTGCGCGCCAAAGGTCTGCCGGTGGCCTACGTGGCCTACCCCGGCGAGCAACACGGTTTCCGCCGCGCCGAGAACATCCGGCACTCGTATAGCAGCCAGATCTACTTCTTCGGGCGGGTGTTCGGCTTCCAGCCTGCCGGACCGATCGAGCCGGTGGCGATTGACAACAGCGCGCGTCTGTAGAGACAGTGCGGCGCAATGACATCATCGCTACACATCTGCGCAACACCTGTGAGGTCTTCGAGACCTCACAGGTGTACAAGACGACTGTTGCGCCTGCCCGTCCTGGATGTTGAGGCTTCAGCCGGTTGGTGAAAACCGGCTGAAGCCTCCGCGTCCGGATAGTTCACTCGACAATTCGTGCAGATTCGCGGATTGTCCGGACACTCCTATCGCGTGACCGCCATCCGATACAGCGAGTTGAGCTCGGCGGCGCTGCTGATGCGCACGCTCAGGTCCTGCAGCAGGCCGTTGCTCAGGCTGTAAATCCAGCCGTGCACGGTGAGCGGCTGGCCGCGCCGCCATGCGCCCTGCACGATGGTGGTGTGGCACACGTTGTATACCTGCTCGATAACATTGAGTTCGCAGAAGTGCTCGAAGCGGCCCGCGCCCTCCGGGATGGCATTCAGCTCAGTCTCGTGTTTGCGGTAGATGTCCTTCAGGTGGCGCAGCCAGTTGTCGATCAGCCCGAATTCGCGGTTCTGCATGGCGGCGGCGACGCCCCCGCAGCCGTAATGCCCGCATACGATGATGTGCCTGACCGCCAGCACCTCCACCGCGTACTGGATCACCGACAGGCAGTTGAGGTCGGTGTGCACGACCACGTTGGCGATGTTGCGGTGCACGAAGATTTCGCCCGGCATCAGGCCGATGATCTCGTTGGCCGGGACGCGGCTGTCCGCGCAACCGATCCACAAATACTGCGGCGTCTGCTGGGCGACCAGCCGCTCGAAATACTGCGGATCGCGGGCGAGCATGTTTGCCGCCCAACTGCGATTGTTGTCCAGGAGATTCTGCAATACGTGCATGCGCCGCATTGTACCCGCGCACGATGGGCAGGCACACAGGTCACAGACCCCTACGCCTGAGATACACGTACGGGCCGACCTGTGTGTCGACCCTGACATACGATGGGCAGGCACACAGGTCGCAGACCCCTACGCCTGAGATGCACGTACAGGTCGACCTGTGTGTCGCCCCTGGGCGATTGGGCAGGCACATAGGCCTGCCCCTACGCCTGAGATACACGTACGGGGCGACCTGTGTGTCGCCCCTGGGCGATTGGGCAGGCACATAGGCCTGCCCCTACGCCTGAGATGCACGTACGGGTCGGCCTGTGTCGGCCCGTGTCCGGATACTCTTAACGGTTGATGCCGGTCAGCACGATACCGCGGATAAAATAGCGCTGCGCCACGAAGAACAGCACGATCATCGGGATCGTCATCAGCGTCGAGACGGCCATCAGGTATTGTGTCTCTGCACCGTAGATGCCTTTGAACAGGTTGATGCCCAGCGCCAGGGTATAGTTGTCCTGGCTGGTGATGTACACCAGCGGGCCGTAGAAGTCGTTCCACACGCCCTGAAAGGTGAAAATCGCCACGGTGAGCACCGCCGGGATCGACAGCGGCATGAAGATGCTCCACCAGATGCGGAAGCGCCCCGCCCCGTCGATCAGCGCGGCGTCCTCCAACTCCGTCGGGATGCCCATGAAGAACTGGCGCAGCAGGAAGATGTTGATCGCTCCGCCGCCGAACCAGGCCGGGATGATCAGCGGATTATACGTGTCCAGCCAGCCGATCTTGAAAAAGACGATGTACAGCGGGATCAGCGTGACCTGCGCCGGCAGCATGGTGGATGCCAGCGTTGCGATAAACCAGAAATTGCGCCCGGGGAACCGCATGCGGGCGAACCCGTAGGCGCACATCGACGAGGTCAACAGAACCCCTACCATCACCGCTACGGTGATGAAGATCGTCTGCAACGTCCAGCGCGTGAACTGCATGCCCTCGTAGTTCCACGCATCGGGGAAGTTCACCAGCTTTATGACCTGCGGCCACAGCGAAGGCGGATACAGATACGCCTCCGCATTGGTCTTCACCGCGGTGATGAGCATCCAGTACAGCGGGCACATGAAGATGATCGCGCCCAGGATCAGCATGGCATACAGGATCGTCTTGCGCGAGTTCTCGCGCAGCTTGCGGCGCGCCCGCGCTGCGGCGATTTCTTCCGGCGTCGCCAGCGTCGACCGCCGCAATCCGGTGGTTTCCGATACGGCGCTCATCGCTGCACCTCATAAAACACCCACGCATCCGAACTGCGGAAGGTGATCATGGTCAGGACGAAGATGATCAGGAACAGCACCCACGCCATGGCGGATGCCAGCCCCATGAACAACCACTTGAAGGCCTTATCGTATAAGTTCAGGTTATAAAAGTAGGTGGCGAACAGCGGCCCGCCCGTGCCGCCGGACAGTAGAAAGGCGGTGCTGAAATACTGCAGCGCGCCGATCATGCCGGTGACCAGGATGAAGAAGATGGTAGGCGACAACTGCGGCAGGGTGATGCGCCAGAACATCTGCCAGTCGTTGGCGCCGTCGATTTTGGCCGCCTCGTACAGCATCTCCGGGATGCTCTGCAGGCCGGCCAGGAAAATCACCATGCTGCCGCCGATGCCCCACGCGCTGATCAGCACCAGCGTCGGCAGGGCCGATTCCGGCTCGGCCATCCAGCGCGGCAGGTTGGTCATGCCCAGTTCCTTCAGCAGCGAGTTGATGATGCCGAAGTCGGGTTGCAGCAGCCAGCTCCACATGAACGCCGACGCCACGGCGGGGACGATGGTGGGCAGGTAGAACGATGTGCGGAAGATCGACATCCCGCGTAACTTCTGATTGAGCAGCAGCGCGGCCAGCAGCGCCAGCACGATGCCCAGCGGCAGCGCCATCACCGCGTAGGTTGCCGTCACCTGCAGCGACTGCACCACGCGCAGCTCGTCGTTGCGCGTGAAGATGTCGATGTAATTCTGCAGGCCGACCCAGGTGGGCGCTTTGAGCAGCGGGTAATCGGTGAAGCTGATGATGAGCGAAGCGACCATGGGACCAAACGTCCAGATCAGCAGCCCCAGCACGACCGGCCCGATGAAGATGTAGCCCTGCAAGGTATTGATCCAGTATTGCCTGCTGCGGCGCTTGCGCTTGGTCGCTACCATCCATTACCTCCACTTCCGTTCAGAGTATTTTCGCCCCTGCCAATGCCGCGCACACCGCGATGTAGGGGTCGGCCTTGCGCCGATCCCATTGGCCGAACGCGCATAGGGCGA
>JAMCQN010000056.1 GCA_023382055.1 Chloroflexota bacterium | reverse complement strand
CGTCACCCCTGGTCAATCGGGCAGACACGCAGGTCCGCCCGTACGCACGAAGTCCGCGTCGGGGGCGTCCTGCGTGTGACCCTGGGACAAACGGGCAGACACGCAGGTCTGCCCGTACGCACGAAGTTCGCGTAGGGGGCGACCTGCGTGTCGCCCCTGGTCAATCGGGCAGACACGTAGGTCTGCCCCTACGTCTGTAAAGGCGTAAGGGAAGGTTTGCTTGCTGGTATTTCGAACTCTACACCACGGGCAGGGCTTCCTGCGCCTTCCTGATTTCCTCGTCGGGCAATACGTAGTCTTCGATCTTGCCGTTCAGGTACTTGTCGTATGACGTCAGGTCAAAGTGTCCGTGGCCGCTCAGGTTGAATACGATCGTGCGGCTGACGCCCTCCTCGCGGCACTTCAGCGCCTCATCGATGGCGCCGCGGATGGCGTGCGCGGATTCCGGCGCGGGCAGGATGCCCTCGGTGCGCGCGAACATCACGCCGGCCTCGAAGGTGGCGCGCTGCTGCACCGCGCGGGCTTCGATGTAGCCGTGGCGATACAACTCGCCGATCTGCGCCGCCATGCCATGATATCGCAGCCCGCCGGCGTGGATTGGGGCGGGGATGAAGCCGTGGCCCAGCGTGAACATTTTGATCAATGGCGTCAGCATCGAAAGATCGCCGTAGTCATAGGCGTACAGGCCGCGCGTCAGGCTGGGCGCAGCGGCCGGCTCGATCGCCACGATGCGCAGCTTGTTGTTCTTGTCCTTCAACTTGGCCGGCAGGAAGGGGAAGGCGAAACCGCCGAAGTTGCTGCCGCCGCCGATGCACCCGACCAGCACATCCGGCTCCGCGCCGGCCAGTTCGAGCTGCTTGATCGTCTCGAGGCCGATGACGGTCTGGTGCATCAGCACATGATTGAGCACCGAACCGAGCGAGTACTTGCTGGGAACCGGGTTGGTCACCACGTCCTCGACCGCTTCGCTGATTGCCAGGCCCAGGCTGCCGTTGCAGTTGGGGTCCTGAGCCAGCATGGCGCGCCCGGAATTCGTGTCCTTGCTGGGGCTGGCGACGACCTTAGCGCCCCAGGTTTCCATCATGTAGCGCCGGTAGGGTTTCTGGTCGTACGAGATGCGCACCATGTAGACCTTGCACTCAATGTCAAACAACTGGCAGGCCAGCGCCAGCGCGCTGCCCCACTGTCCCGCGCCGGTCTCGGTGGCGATGCGCTTCGTGCCTTCCAGTTTGTTGTAGAAGACCTGCGCCACGGCGGTGTTGGGTTTGTGGCTGCCGGCCGGGCTGACGCCTTCGTACTTGTAGAAAATTTTGGCCGGCGTCTGCAGCGCCTTCTCCAGGCGATGCGCGCGGTACAGCGGCGAGGGGCGCCACAGACGGTACACCTCGCGCACCGGCTCGGGGATCTCAATCCAGCGCTCCTTTGAAACTTCCTGCTTGATCAGTTCCATGGGGAACAGCGGCGCCAGGTCGGTCGGTCCGACGGGCTGTTTCGTGCCCGGATGCAGCACGGGAGGCATTTCGAAGGGCAGGTCGGCCTGGATGTTGTACCAGTCTTTGGGTATGTCGTTTTCGCTCAACAGATATTTGGTATGTTCGGGCATGGAACTCCTTTTTACGGTGAATGCGTCACGGTACTAGACCTAGAGTATACCCGCCCGTTTTGCTGATTGGAGATTGGAGATTAGAGATTAGAGATTGGAGATTGGAGATTGGAGGTCAGAGACAAGACGCGGGAAGTAAGCATGCCCGGACTCTCGGAATTTCGCAGCTTGCTTGCGGATTCCGGGAGTCTTGGCAACAACTCAGTGGTACTCCGGCAGATAGCTGCCATGCGCGGCAATCAACTCATCCACCATCGGGTAAATCTGGTCGAATGACAACCCCGCGCCGGTGTGCGGGTCGAGCATGGCGGCGTGATAGATATGCTCGCGCTTGCGCGTGAGCGCGGTTTCCACCGTCAGGGACTGCACGTTGATGTTGGTCTGCATCAGCGCGGCCAGTTGCGGCGGCAGCGTAAGCAACTGCGCCGGGAACATATAAAGCAAAGGCGGATGTGCGCTGGCCTGTTTCGCGAAGAACGAGACGCGCGGACGGATCATGCCGTTCGTCTGTTTGCCCATCAACCTGGATTCATTGCATGAAAAACACACAATAAGGCTGCAATGAATGAAGATGCCCGGACAATAGCAGGGCGGTTCCAGACCCTGTCATCACCCGGGTATCATCCGGAAGAAGCGCCACTCTGTGAATTCCCTCTCATGTCTATCGACGCGCCCGTTTAAGGGGTAAATGCGCGACTTATGTACTAATTTGCTCGCAATTCATGTAACGATAAGTAGCCCTAACAGGTCGTATGTGCTTCACATAACCTATACGAACGGCAGTTTATGCCAGTATGTTGTTGTTATAAACCTTATGGTAATGAAACATGAGGAGAAGGTAAGAAAATATTCATGATTACTGCTCGAAAATGTATCTTTGAACCTGGTTTGCACTCTGTCTATATAAGAGCGGTTGTTTGAATCATTCAATAGCAATTGAGTAACGGTTTGTGTTGAAGCGGCAGCTGGGGGGGAGACGATTGGAAGCCCATCAGGATGTCGATGTGTCGTAGTTAATAGCAGATTTAGTTTTCAATGGGAGGGTCGCAGTGGACAAATCCAATTATTATGTACAGCAGGACGTTCTAGCACCACGGTCTTCATATTTACCTAAGATAAAGGGCAATACCTCATCGGTTGCTCGCCGGTTGGCGCGGCGGCGCATTCCCGCGACACCCAGGATCAGTGTGGTTATACCTGCGCTGAACGAGGCCGCCAACCTGCTGCACGTGCTGCCGCTGATTTCCAGGAACTACGAGGTCATCCTGGTCGACGGACACTCGATCGATGGCACCGTTGAGGTCGCCAGGCACCTGCGCCCGGACATCTGCATCGTTCAGCAGCAACGCCGCGGCAAGGGCAACGCCCTGCAAGACGGATTCAAGGCGGCCACCGGCGATATCATCGTCATGATGGATGCCGATGGATCGACTGATCCGCAAGAGATTCCGGCTTTTGTAGGCGCGTTGCTCGGCGGCGCCGATTTCGCCAAGGGTTCCCGCTTCGCCCAGGGCGGCGGCACGGCCGATATGACCTTCCTGCGCCGCTTTGGCAACTGGGCCTTCACCACGCTGGTGAAAACCTTCTTCGGCGGCAACTACACCGACCTGTGCTACGGTTACAATGCGTTCTGGTCCGATGTGGCGCCGCAACTCAAGCTGGAAGGCGACGGTTTCGAAATCGAAACTGTGATGAACATTCGGGCGCTGCGCGCGAACATGCGCATCGCCGAGGTGCCGAGTTTCGAGGCCGAGCGGATTCACGGCATCGGACGGTTGCGCACCTTCCCGGATGGGTGGCGCGTGCTTAAGGCCATCTTCCGCGAGATCATGCATTAAGCGACGGATAACCTGTCTGTCATTGTGTCTTCCCCCCGAAGACAAAAAGCGCATGCCCGATCAGGCATGCGCTTTTTGACATCTGAATAGCGGGATACATTAAAACAGCGATCGTCGCATCGCATACGGTAGTGACATCAATGCAAGCGGGGTTGGTGCTCGGACCGACTTTTGAACAACCGGATCACGCGGGTTGTTATGACCGGCGGCGGAACTTCCGTAATGTCATTGTGCATGAGCGCAACCAGCGTTTCCAGCTCAAGCAAGTCGTCGTCGGGTTTATGCGCGCCATCGTGATTGGCGCTCGTCACACCGTGATGATCCTCACTGCGTGTGCTGTACCGACGCTTTGGAAACAATCTACCCACAAACTTTCTCCATTTGCATGCGCGTTGGCGTATCTACTGCCATATCCAACGAGGTTTGAGACCTGCGCAACACATCCCTTCTCGGTTAAACACTTAACATCACTTGCTGCTTGCTTGATCTGTACACTCTATAGAGGGGGAGCACATGCAATAAATACTACGCTCCCGTCAATAGGTTGCATCTGGATACCGTCGAGAAAGGGAAATCACGTCTAGATCGCCCATTTTGTAAGCGTTTCATAACGTTTTACCACTATGATACGGAAACAGGTCGAGCGTGTGCCAGGAGCAGAGATAGATCCGGATCGGCGTACGCTCGCCTGTTTGTCTGTACGAGTACGACTTTGCCCGGTCTGACGGTGTATTTCCGCCTTCTTTGTGCGCTCATATAAGGGATCGTTATTCTCTGGGAGTTTTTTCAATGGGGGTTTCCCAGGTCATCCAATGCCGCAGGCCTGCAAGGATGATCTCTGGGTTATATCATGCACGCAGCGGCTATCAGCTACTTGCTCAGGAACAACGAACTGCTCACCGAAGACCAGTTGATGAACCAACTGGCTGGGCGCAGTTCCGCTGCATCCTGCATTGAAACCGAAGGCTCGCGTCTGCTCTACCTGCTCGTGTTGATGCGCCTGGACATCACCGAAGATCCTCCTCCGAACGCCACTGAGCACGTCATCGGATTATTCGCCCGCCGAAAGCAGCGTGTGGCACAGAAGGCCGTGCGTTCCTCGAGTGACATCGCATCCTCCGTCCTTCGTCTCCGCTCAGGAGCGGACGTCCGCATCGACACGGATACCTGAAACGATAAACTGGCCGCCATCCGCTCTTGATGCTTGCGGATGTTCGACCAGCAAGACATAGGTCAGGATCATTAGCGTTATTCGCGATGATTCGCGGATTTCTCACTCATCCGCCGACGTGGGCGGCGCGCTCGAAGAACTCGCGGCTCAGCGCCGGGGCGACGGTGTCGGCTTTGACGGCGGCGATCCGTAGGCGGCGCAACAGCGCGTCCACCTGCAACTGCTGCAGGGCGCGGCCTTTCTCAGCCGTGGCCGGGCGCGCGTCTCCGGCGTAGTGGTCGGGATAGTCGGAGTACCAGCTTACGCCGCTGAAGTCGCCCGGCACGCCGGACAACCGGCGCAGCGGATCGGCGGGCTGCTGCGGCACGCGCTCCATCTTGACCAGTTCGGGGTGGTTGGCGAGCGAGATGCTCGTCTCGCACTCGCAGGCGTGGCCGTGGACGGGCGTGTCCAGCAGGGCCGTCCAGCGCGGGTCGCGGCTGCCCGCCAGCGAATCGGCGTAGTAGTAGATGGTGTAGGGGCGCTCCTGCCACAGGCTGGCCTGCGCCAGGAAGGGCAGCAGGTGCGCGTTGCCGCCGTGGGCGTTGTGCAGGATGACCTTGCGGAAGCCGTTGCGCCCGATCTCGTCCAGCACGCCCTGGATCAACTGCAACAGCAGCGCGGGCGGCAGCGTGAGCGCGCCGGGGAAGCAGCGCGCCTCGTAGATCTGCCCGAAGTAGAAGGGCGGGAAGACGACGGCCGGCTCCTTCTCGGCGGCCAGGCAGGCCAGGCGGTGGCCGTTGAGGAAGTCGGTGCCCAGCGGCAGATGCTCGCTGTGCTTTTCGAGGACGCCGAACGAGAGGATGCACACGCCGGTCTCGCGCACGGCGGCGGCGAAGTCGGTGGCGGTCAGATTTTCCCACTGCATGGTGGACTCCTTATGATGGATGTGGTTACTGTGGGGGTTGTAGTATTGGTAGTTTGTCTGGAGATACGTAATAACGCGGCTTAATAGAGCGTTTTTATGTCCAGACTGTGCAGACAGGTATGATCATTATTATTTATGTGTGTGTAATGATAAGCACAGAGTGCCCATATTGACATAACAAAGCATGGGCATAGTGTTTCTACTTTGACGTGAAATAACAGCGCAGACATGGCGAAAGTCAGATAAAATGGATGAAATAGTCAGGCACTTGACGACCAAAGTCTGCATCATCAACATAGATCCATTGTGACCTCTTGTCAACTCAACCAATGACGCTGGTCACCTATACTTTATGTGGAGGATATTAGGATGCCCAGTCAAACAATCGATGCTAATACAATATTAGCTGTAATGTCAGTTCTGTCTACATGTATAGCATTAGCGGCGCTTGCTGTAATTGCTATTCAGGCTATTGTGCAAGCTCGAATCGACAAGAATCAGATTTTCAATTCAGCCGTTGATCGATTAGAAAGCGTACGCACTGATCGACGTGAGCTGCGCTCTTATGTGAAAAATGTTAATGACCAAAAACAACAAATATCATATCCTTTACCGCCAGATATTGAGAAAGTCGTTGATCGGGTATGTAGAGAATTTGATTTCTTGGGTCTACTAGACCGGACAAACCGAGTTGATCACCATCTTGTCGATATGTTTTACTCGGTTCCTTTTGTGAAACTATATGAGGAAATATTAGGTGGCTATGTCAATCAAATCCGCCAGGAAAACAAGCGTGGACCAACACACCTATGGGAACTAGTCCAGTTCTACGAGCGCGTGAAGTATGTGCCGACTAATCATCCCGCTGTAACTGGCGAAATGGATTGGCCGCAAAATCCACGTACTAAAAGGGTAGCATAAAGTAGCTCATTTGTGCAGTAAAGTTTTTCAAGTGACACGATAGTTGCCAGTAAGGCCGCCTGATCCAAGCAATAGCGCATTAAGAATAAGGTAAGGATTTATCTCAATCACCGCCAAAAAGTACGACGCGCTGGCGCGCAGATCGCAATTGACCACCCATTCGAAGAAATCCATGTCGTCCCCCAACTTCACCATTATGAACTGGGTGTAGTAGTCCGATGACGGCATGCCGTACTGCGACTTGTAAGCCAACAGCCATATCTGAAATTTCACCAGTTGCCGCTCGATGGCGAAGCGCTTGATATCAAGCAGTTTCGTAACCGAGTGGTTAGTTACATCGCTGCGATATCTGCTCGCGTAAAGGCTTCACAGGCGCTCAATTGAATCGAGCGCCTGAAGTTTGTCCGAAGTCTGCTGCATACGCTGATTATAAGCTGCGATCCCCTCAGATCACCCGGTCGTTCCCGCCGTCCACCGGAATCTGCGCGCCGGCGGCGCTGGCGAACAGCGGCCCGCACAACTCCGCCGCCAGTTCGCCCACGCCGCGGCTGGGTTGAGCGCGGCGACGCGCAGTTCATTCGCCATCTGGATGTCGCTCAGGGTATCGAGTTGAGCCAGCGCGTCTGGCCGGCAAGTGACCCAACGCCAATTTCAACCGAGGGGCCGGTCGGGCGAAACAGCAACAGCAGAGATCGCCGAGACTGTGGAGGTATGTATGGATTTCTCTGCGGTGCATATCTTTGAGTCCATTAGGGTCTCGGGTATTTTCTTCCAGATGCCGTGCGCGAGCAACGCCACTCGTTATAATGTCCCTCATCCACCAGGGGAGTGAGATCGGGTGAGTGCGGCAGATGTGACATCTCGGCCAACCCAAATCCAACCGCGGTTCAAGCCGTGGGTCATCCTCGCGCCGCTGCTCCTGGTCGCCGCCATCGCCGCGGCTGTGCTGGGAGCCGTCGCCTGGTTCGAGCAGGCTTACGCCGAGCGCATCTACCCGGGCATCACCATCGGCCCGTTCGACGTGGGCGGCATGACCCGCACCGAGGCCGAAGCCGCCGTCAACACCCAATCTGCGCGCATGCTGGGCATGTTCGACTTCCAGGGCGCCAGGTGGTTCGCGCCGTGGCCGGCGCTGGGCATCCGCGCCAATGCCGCCGAGGCCGCGCAGCAGGCTTACCAGGTTGGTCGGTCAGGTTCGCTCGATCAGCGCTTCGCGGACTGGCAGGCGCGCCGCCCCGCCGTCGTCACCTTCTCCTACGACGTCGCGCTCAGCCGTCAGTTCCTCGAGAGTCACCGCGCGGACGTATATATCGCGCCGCGCGATGCGACGGTATCTGTCGCAGATGGGGCGGCGACGAGCACGAATGGCGCAGCCGGGCGCGAGATCGACATCGACGCCACGCTGCAGGATGCCTTCGCGCGCCTGCTCAGCGAGCAGCCCGTCGAGGTGCGCACCCACCCCATCCCGCCGGCCGTGCATGACAGCGCCGCCGGCGCGGCTGCCGCGCAACTCAACATCTGGCTGCAACGCCCCTTCGCGCTGACGATGTGGTGGGACAACCGCATGGTCACCCGCGCCATCGCGCCGGTCGAACGCATGGGCTGGGTGCAGCACAGGCGCATGGGCGACGGCATCGCCACCGCGCTGAACGCCGAGGGCATCCGCGCCAGCCTCGCGGCGATCAATGCCAAGTTGGGACCTACTGCCGCCATGCGGCTGGACGAGGCGACCGGCATGACGCTCTCGGCACTGCAGCGCGGCATGGCGCAGGTCTGGTTCGTCGTCCCGCACGGCGATATCCCCTATGTGATCCAGCGCGGCGACACGTTCGAGAGCGTGGGCGACCGTTACGGCATCCCGGTGACGCGCATCCTGGCCGCCAACCCCGATATCTGGGCCGACGGCGGGTTTGTCCCGGGCCAGCAGATCACCATCCCGACGCAGAACATCATGCTGCCGGCGCCGATCGGCCCCACCAACCAGCAGCGCATCGAAGTCGATCTGACGCGGCAGCGGCTGCTGGCATACGATAGTGCGAACCTGGTGCTGTCGGCATCCATCTCCAGCGGCATCCCCAAGTGGCGCACGCTGGTGGGCGTGTTCCAGGTGGAGGAGAAAGTGGACGACGCTTACAACAAGCTGGCGGCCATCCACATGCCCAACTGGCTCAGCATCTACGATATCGGCGACCCCGGCAACAGCCTGACCAACGGCATCCACGCGCTGCCCGTGCTGGGCGGAGGCCGCCGCCTGTGGTCGGGTTACCTGGGCCACCCGGTGTCGTTTGGCTGTGTGGTCATGGGCATCGCCGACAGCGACGCGCTGTACAAATGGGTGCAGATCGGCACGCCGGTGCTGATCTACGGGACGACCCCGCCCAGCCCCCTCACCTACGACAACCTGATCGAGGCGCAGCAGAAGACGCAGTAAAGCTTTTACACCTCGGAGTTCTGCTAGAACTCCGAGGTGTCTGTTTGCATATACCTGACAGGACTGCCAGACCCGTCAGGTTTTCGATCTCACGGCCCCGGAACCTTTGAGCCGGTTCGCGCGTCACTACTCTGTAAACGCATTGTAGAAAAGAATGAACTGCAGGAGTAGTGAAATGAATAATCGTAAAAACATGTTGATTGCCGCGCTCGTCACGAGTGTCATGTTTATCATGGCCGGCTGTTCGGTCCCGGCAGGCCCAGTGGCTTCTGCCGCACAACCCGACACGACGCTCGCTCAGACGCAGCCACCTGCCGCGGCGCCCGGCCGCACGATCACCGTAGTCGGCGCCGGCACGGCATCCGGCACGCCCGATGTGGCTCACGTCACCATTGGCGTCGAGACGCAGGACGCCAGCCTGTCGAAGGCCGTCGCCGCCAACCAGACGCGCATGACTCAACTGTTGGCGACGCTCAAGGAACTGGGTATCGCGGATAAGGACATCCGCACCGTCAACTACAGCGTCAACACCGAGACCCCGCCCGTGAAGGAACCCGCGACGGGCGCGCAGCCGAACGCGGCGGCCATCACCTATCACGTCAATAATCAGGTGCAGGTGACGGTGCGTGACGTGACGAAGCTGGGCGACGTGCTTGATAAAGGCGTGACCGCCGGAGCCAACAGCATCTACGGAGTGGACTTCGGCGTGGCCGACCCGAGCGCGCTTGAGGCGACCGCGCGCAGCAACGCCGTAGCCGATGCGAAGTCGCGCGCCGAGAGCCTGGCCAAGCTGGCCGGTGTGACGTTGGGCGACGTGTACAGCATAAGCGAATCCGCCGGCGGCCCGGTGCCCGTCATGCGCGCGGCCAGCTTCGCCGCAGCCAGCACGCCGATCCAGACCGGCTCTTACGAAGTAAGCGCCAGCGTGCAGATCGTGTACCTGATCAAGTAAGATGACGCCTCCGACAACTCCGAGTTCGTGCCGAACTGTGTTCGGCTTGAGAACTCGGAGTTGTTCGTCCTGCCGTCCCTGCACCGCGCGTATACTAAACCACACTGACGTAGCCCGATGTGCGGCGAGGGCGCGCACACAGGCGCGCCCGTACGTAATTTACATGCGTAGGGGCAGGCCTGTGTGCCTGCCCGATGCGCGGCGAGGCAAG
>JAMCQN010000133.1 GCA_023382055.1 Chloroflexota bacterium | reverse complement strand
CGGCCACTGCTTTCACAAGCTTGATCGCGAAATCGAAGCTTTGATCCATCAGGCACATCTGGCGAAATGAAATCTTGACTCATTTACAACAAGATCGATACTTTAAGAACTCTAGGGCAACCAAGCGATCGACCCGCCTGAAGGATATCGAGGAATATCTGTTAACCCGCCGGCAGCCGGTTTCGGTCAAGGCAATTGCCGGCTACTTTCAGGTGCACCGTGCCACGATCTACCGCTCGCTGAGCGACCTGGAGACGGAGTGGGAGGTTCCGATCATGCGTGAAGGCGGTGGGCGGGTGTGGATCGACCGTCAGCATTACCTGACCGACGTGCGGCTCAATCTTAATGAGGCAACGACGGTCTTTATCGCCGCTCGATTGCTGGCGCGCTATTCCGACAAGCCGAACCCCCATGCGGTTCGCGCTCTCAATAAGCTCAGCATTGCGCTGGCGCATGTCGCGCCGCACATGGCGCGGCATATCGCGCAGACATCGGATCACCTGGATCGGGGGCTGAACGAATCACAGCAGGAATATCTGGGATGTTTGGAGGCGCTGACGCAGGCCTGGGCGGATGGGGTGCGCGCGGCCATCGTGCAGCGTGAAGCCCCGGACGTGGAACGATTATTTGAGCCGTATTTCATCGAACCGAGCGCGGTCGGGTATTCCACCTATGTGATTGGGTATGACCATCACCGGCGCGATATTCGCACGTTCAAAGTCGAGCGGTTGCTGCGCGTGCGGCTGACGGCGGACGCCTACGCAATCCCCGCCGGCTTCGACCCGTATACGCTGCTGGCGGGGGCGTGGGGGGTGAACTGGGGCGCAGGCGGCCAGCCGACCGATGTGGTGTTGCGCTTCGCCGCCGGCCGGGCGGCGCAACGCGTGCGCGAGACGAACTGGCACGAGACGCAGCGGATCGAGGACCTGCCTGACGGCGGGTGCATTCTGAACATCCAGGTTGGCAGCACGCAGGAGATGAAACCCTGGATCAGGCAATGGGGATGCGACTGCGAGGTGCTGGCGCCGGCGGAACTGCGAGCGGAGATTGGTGAGGAGATGAAACAGGCGGGGGAACTATACACAGATTCAGATTAAGCACATTTGCTTTATGAAGGAGTATAAAAATGACTGAACTACTTACACTCGACGTTCTGAAACAGGCCGTGTCTGGCACAGCCGCAGCGTTCCGCCGTGTCGTTGAGCTACAACCCGCCGGTGGGCCTGGGTCGAAGGTCTATCCGCCGACATATGAAGGCGGAAGATACGCGACCGAAAAACGGCGCATCAACGGTGAAACATTGGATTGTGTTCTGCTGGACTCGGTGCAGTCACAGGCGAACCGTATGGAGTTAGCACTCCAGGATGCATGGGAAAGAAAGCGGCTGTCGCTACCCGTGATAAGCGTGGATTTCAGTGAGACAGATGCACGGTTCATCGGAAAGATTACCAGTTTGCAGGCGCCGCATCGCATCGCGGACGCCATCTTGCGCGACAGCGAACTCAATGGCATTCCATTTCGTAAAACCGCAGTTGGAAAGCTTCTCGATGAAGTCAATATACAGAACTCAATCGTTCTGTTTAAGCACTGCCCCACTGCGCTTGTCTATGGAATGTGGGATTCAACAGGCTTGCGTGGTGGCATGGGGGCGAAGTTCGGTCGTGCGGTTGTCTCTGAGATCATCGGCATAGGCGCTGTCCCAGGACAGAAAACCAGCAGTCGAATAGATCCCCTTCAAATTGCGATTAAAGCCGGGCCAGTATACAAGACTGCAAGCGGCGACTGGACGCTCAACGAGAAGGAGGCGGAAACAGACGAAAACGGTAAGCCCATTCTGGTCGGCAAGAAAGGCAAGCCGTCTGAAATAAATCATGGCAACGTTACGCCCTCATTTGCCTTTGTCAAAGAACGTGATCGTCCCGTCTTAGACAAAGAGGGCAATCCCATCCCAATCGGTGGCTTTACTATCGATCGAGCAATTCAACAGACCACAATATCGCTTCCTGCGATCAGACGATTAAAGTTCCGAACTCAAGATAATGAGGACTCAATACGTACAGCGTTAGTTGCCTTGGCGCTATGTGGCGCAGTTCTTTCCAGCGAACAGGGCTACGATCTGCGCTCACAGTGCCTGTTGATTCCGCAAGATGAAATCCTCTGGGGGTTGATTGGTGAACCAGGGAATAACCCGCAAACGTATACAGTAAATGCGGAACAGGCGCTTACGGTGGTTAAAGCCGCCATAGCCGACCTACCCGAAACTCAGAGATGGGATGAGCAGGAACTCGTTCTTAGACCGAAATCTGATTTGGTTCAATTGGTTATACGCAGTTACGTTACTGGCGCGGAAACTGATGAAGTTGAGGAGAGCTGATGTTCTCACTAGCTTTACGATACTTATGCGGTTTTGCGTGTGCGACGCATCCCAGTAACCGCGAAACTCCAGAGTGGCCGCCACACCCCGACCGTGTGTTTATGGCGCTGTCCGCTGCGTATTTCGAGACTGATCAACGTCCCGAGGAACGAGCATTGCTTGAGTGGTTGGAATCGTGTCCACAACCATCAATCCAAGCAGCAGCTGTTACAAGCGAGCATGCGGCTGTGCCTGTGTACGTTCCTGTGAACGGCGACCGCCGTAATATGAAGAAGCCGATCATGGTGATGCCCGATAAACGCAAGCGCGACAAACGCTATTTCCCGGCAGTAATACCAGAAAGTGATACGGTTCATCTGATCTGGGATGTGAATCTGCCGATTGAGCATCGTCCTGCACTGGAACGCTTGTGTGCAAAAGTTGGTTACGTCGGCGATACATCATCTCTCGTACAAATGTGGGTAGAGGACAATCCGCCCTCGCCAACGTTGATTCCTGTCCCGCCGCAGCGCTTCACTCAGCGGCTTCGCGTGCCATGTAGGGGCCGGTTGCGCGACCTCGAAGCAGACTACAAGCGCGATAACGACGCCGGTGAATACCAGCCGCGGGTCTTCTCCTGGGGTCATTACCGCGCTCCGGAGTCGCCACCTACTCCTATACTGCCAGGTTCTGCTTACAGGCTGCTGATATTCCGCCGTGAAGAAGGCCCCGTGCTGGATATCATGGATACGCTCGCGATCACCGATGCGCTGCGCGGCGCGGTGATGTGCTACTATCCTGAGCAGCCGCCGCCGGAGTGGGTCAGCGGTCATGCGCCGGATGGCCTGCGAAGCGATCGACCACACCTTGGCTTCATCGCTCTGCCGAATGTTGGGAATGAATATGCAGATGGTACGTTGAAGGGTGTCGGGCTGGCTGTGCCTGGAAATGTGCCACAAACTGAAGTTGATCGTTGTCTCGACGGGTTGTTTGGGAGCGAGGAACCCAGGCCGGCAGAATTAGCGATGGGGAAGCTGGGCGTGTGGCAGATAGTACCGGAAGATAGTTTCCGGCCACTTGTCGCGCTGACAGAAGATACCTGGTGCAGGCCGGCGCGGGTGTGGGTAAGTACTACGCCTATTGTGCTCAACCGCTATCCCAAGACGGACGGCGATGCTGAAAAGAACATCGCCGATTCATGTGAACATGCCGGGTTGCCGCGCCCGCAGGAGGTAGTCCTGCTGCGAGCCTCTCTATTCACCGGCGTACCGCTGGCCCGGCAGTTTCCGGCGTTGCCCAGCAAATTTGGTAAGGGCCAATCCCTGCATACGCACGCACTGCTCATTTTTGCTGAACCGGTGCGCGGGCCGGTCATCCTGGGTGCAGGCCGCTTCCGAGGCTACGGCTTGTGCCGCCCATACCGTAACGGAGGTGAAGCGTGATCGCAGCGGAACGATTCGACGAGTTTTTCGTTGCTCTGTATGGTTACACGCCGTTTCCGTGGCAAAGGCGACTGGCGCAGCGGGCGGCGCAGGCCGACTGGCCGCGCTTGATCGATCTGCCCACCGCCAGCGGGAAGACATCCGTGCTCGACGCCTGGGCGTTCGCCCTGGCGTGCCAGGCCGAACGCCCCCCAGCCGAGCGCACCGCTCCGAGGCGCATTGCCTTCGTGGTGGATCGGCGTGTCATCGTTGATGAAGCCTTCGAACGTGCAGCAAAGTTGCGCGACAAACTGCAGGACGCGCAAGACGGCGTTCTGAAAGAGGTTGCGGATGCACTGCGTAGACTGGCCGGTAGCGCCGCCCCCCTGCAGTGTTTTCAGCTTCGCGGCGGGATGTATCGCGATGACGACTGGGCTCGTACGCCTATTCAACCAACTATCCTCACAAGCACTGTGGATCAGATTGGATCGCGTCTGTTATTTCGCAGCTATGGTTTCGTCAAGCAGTATATGTATCCGATCCACGCTGGCCTGGCTGCATATGACATGCTGATCGTGCTGGACGAAGCGCACTGCGCGCAATCCTTTGAGCAAACCGCTCGCGCCGTGGAACGGTATCGCGGTTGGGCGCAAGCGGAGTTGCCTGGTCCGTTTCGCTTTGTGACCATGACAGCCACCCCGCGACCGGGCGAGATATCATTCGGGTTGGATGATGAAGATCGCGCTCATAAGACGTTGAATGAACGCATGAGCGCTTCGAAACCTGCGACGTTGCTTGTGGTTGATGATGTCAGTGCAGCTCTGGCGGCGCAGGCCGAAGCACTCGCCCAAAACGGCCTGAACGCCATCGGCGTCATGGTCAACCGTGTTGCGACGGCTCGGCAGGTCTATGATGTTTTGAAAGAGAAGCACAGTGGTGATGTGCTGTTGCTCATAGGCCGGATGCGCCCGTTTGACCGGGATCGCGTGCAGAAGAGCGTGTTGTTCAAGCAGCTATTGGCAGATCGGAGCCAAACGCGGCAATTAGATCGCCCCGAGTTTGTTGTCGCTACGCAGACGCTGGAAGTTGGCGCGAACCTGGACTTTGACGGTCTGGTGACTGAATGCGCCAGCCTGGATGCGTTGCGCCAACGCTTCGGTCGCTTGAACCGCATGGGGCGCGATATTGCAGCCAGAGGCGTTATCGTCATCAAGACAGCCGATGCGAAAGATTCGTCAGAAGATGCCGTGTATGGCGCGGCGCAGGCTGAAACATGGAAGTGGTTGAATCAAGTCGCGGCGAGTGGCAATAAATCAAAGGAACGGCGCGGGAAGAAGGCGGCTGCCAGCGCTGCCGCCAAAGTTGTTGACATGGGCATTAATGCGCTGGCGCCGGCTCTGGCTGAACTCGCCAAGCTCTCGGATGAGGAGCGCAACGCGCTTGCTCAGAATCCGACATACGCACCGGTGATGTTGCCCGCTCATGTCGATGCATGGGCGCAGACCGCACCAGCGCCGGTGCCCGAACCGGATGTTTCGATTTTCCTGCACGGGCCTGAACGCAGCATACCGGAAGTGAAGCTGATCTGGCGTTGCGATCTCGACGATAGTTCGAACGATGTCGAAACCTGGGTCAAGGCGATTTCGCTTTGTCCGCCGACCTCCGTTGAAGCGCTTGCTGCGCCGCTGTATCTGGTAAAGCAATGGTTGAGCGACCTGCCCACCGAAGCGCCTGACCTGTCTGATCTGGAGGGTGTGGTCACCCCGCGTGAAGGCAACAACAACACGAGCATTCGCCAGGTACTGTTATGGCGCGGCCCGGAGGAGAGCGTACTAACCTCTGATCCCGCCGAGTTACTGCCGGGGGACGCTGTGATCGTACCAGTAGCGTATGGAGGATGGGAGCGCTTCGGGCATGTGCTTGATGATGCGCTGGATATCGCGGAGCCGGCGTTATTCCAGTCAAAACGCGAGGCCGTTCTGCGCCTGCACCCGGAGACACTCAAGCATTTGCCCGCCTGTGAAGGGAAACTGGCACTGATGGAGATGGCCGATATGGAGGACGCGCCCGACCTTCGCGACTTGCGCCGCGCCCTGGCCGAAATCGCTGCAATCGCGCCCGATTACCTGCAACCGCTGCTCGCTGCGTTCATACAGGCCACAAAACTCACTGTGGAGGCGCATCCAATCGCTGGATGGGTCGTGCGCGCCAGACTGCCAAGAAGACCGCAGGGTACGGATGACCCTGTGCCGCCATTCACGAACGAGGATGATAGCGCTTCGCTGATCGACAGGATCGATGACGGTCGAGTGACCCTCATGCAGCACACATCCGGCGTGGCGCGTACTGCCGGAAACCTGGCCGAACGCTGCGGCCTGCCCCCTGCAATGGTCGGCGATTTCGAGCTGGCCGGAACGCTCCACGATATTGGCAAGGCCGACCCGCGTTTCCAGAAGTGGCTGTACGGCTGTATGGGACGGCGCTATTCGCCAACACAACCGCTGATCGCGAAATCGACTCCGCTGAACGAATCGCAAAAATGGAGGGCGCGGGCGGAAAGCGGCTATCCCAAAGGCGCCCGGCACGAACTCTTATCGCTGAGCCTGATTCAACATGACGAAGTGTTCAAGGCGCAGGCGCATGATTGGGATCTGGTATTGCACCTGATTGCCAGCCATCACGGGCGCTGCCGCCCGTTTGCACCGGTGGTTGTTGATACCGACCCCGCTGAGGTGGATACCACACTCTTTGGCAGTGCGATTCGCGGATCAACTGCGACCGGGCTGGAACGGTTGGATAGCGGCATCGTCGAGCGTTTCTGGACGTTGACACGTAAATATGGTTGGTGGGGATTGGCATATCTGGAATCTATCTTTCGGCTGGCGGATCACCACCAGAGCGCTATCGATACCGGCAGGTGAACTATGCCTATAAAAACTGAACTTGTTCTGACCGGGCCGGAAGGCGCCAACCCACTCGGTTTTCTATGCGCGCTGGGGGTGTTGCGCACCCTGGATAATGCCTGGCCTGCAGCCGGCGTACGAATGGCGTGGCGACAGAACGGGGCGCACTGGCAGCCGGTGCTATCTGCGTTCACCGATCTTGGTGATAACGATGTCATCGTAAACGCTTTGTATACCCACCTGAAAATAAACAGTGCCCATCCCTCAAAGCAATGGGATGATACATGCAACATCCCTTCAGATATCTATAGAGCGTACGCACTGGACTGTGTGAAACGACTCGATCAGACTGGCAATCGGGACGAGAGCGATTGGGTAGCTGCGATCGCTTGCGAACTGGTGCATGACGACAAGGGGTATGTGGATGATACCGCCTTTCGCACCATGAGTGGCCAGGGTCACCAGCATTTTCTGAAACAAATGCGCTTATTAACGGATGTGCTGGAACCAAAGCACGTACACGAAGCGTTGTTCGAGTGGCATTATCAGGACGAGAAGCTCAACCTTCGATTTGATCCTGCCGAAGATCGCCGGCATGCATTGCGGTGGAAAAGCCCCGATAAAGATCCAGTGAAAACGGTCTGGGGTGCCAATTGCCTGGCAGTGCAGGCATTACCTCTATATCCTGTCTTTCCCGTTTCTAGGTATCTGGAAACGACTGGTTTTACCGGACAACACAGGGATGATACCTTCTGGACATGGCCTATCTGGTCGGGTTTTCTATCTGTCGATGCAGTGCGATCAACACTGGCAATGGATGAGCTGCAAAAAGAGAAGCTCGAAAAACGTCGTTTGTTTGTTCTGGGGATACAGGAAGTGTATCGGTCGCAGCGCATCATGGCCGGTAAATATCGAGCGTTTAGCGCAGCTTATCCCGTTTAATGACGGAAACCATCATATGACCACCGACGATACCTTCCTCAACGTTCCCGACTGCGTACCGGCGCGCATGGTGAACGAGTATGCCTACTGCCCGCGCCTGGCCTATCTCGAATGGGTGCAGGGCGAGTTCATGGACAGCGCCGATACCGTCGAGGGACGTTTCCGCCACCGCGTGGTGGATCAGGAAAAAGGCAGCCTGCCCGCGGCTGCGGCCGCGCCCGCGCCGGACACCGAGTCCGCGGGCGAGCCAGGCGCAGATGAGACGATCCATGCTCGTTCCGTCTGGCTATCGGCGGTCGAAGAATCCCTCACCGCGCGCATCGACCTGCTGGAAGGCGCCGCGGGCGAGGTGACGCCGGTGGACTACAAACGCGGCGCCGCGCCCACCGGGTGCCTGCCCGAGGGCGCGTGGGAAACCGACTGCGTCCAGTTGTGCGCCCAGGGGCTGGTGCTGCGCGCCAACGGCTTCACGACCGGCGGCGGCGTCCTGTACTACGTGGAATCCAAGACGCGCGTAGACGTGCCTTTCGACGATGCGCTGGTAGCGCACACGCGCGAGCTGACGCGAGCCGCACGCCACATGGCGGAAGGCGCGCGCATTCCGGCGCCGCTGGCCGACAGCCCGAAATGTGTGCGCTGTTCGCTCGCGCCCATCTGTCTGCCCGATGAAGTCAACCTGCTCGCCGGCGGCGACACGGCCGCATCCGACAGTGACGAGCGCGTGCGCCGGCTGATGCCCGCGCGCGATGATGCGCTGCCTCTGTATGTCCAGGAGCAGGGCGCGCGCGTGGGCAAGAGCGGCGAAGTCTTTGAGGCATGGCTGAAGGATCGCAAACTGGGCGAGACGCGCATGTTCGAGACGTCGCACATCGCCCTGCTGGGCAGTGTGCAGATTACGACGCAGGCCGTGAGTGAGGCTCTGGATCGCGGCATCCCTGTGGCTTACTTTTCGATGGGCGGCTGGTTCAAAGGGCTGACGCACGGGCCGGCGCACCGCAATATCGTTCTACGCATGGCGCAGTACCGCGCGGCGTTTGATCCCGTGCGCAGCCTGGCGCTGGCGCGCGGGTTTGTCGCGGCCAAAATCCGCAACACTCGCACGATGCTGATGCGCAACCATGCGGCGCTGAATGAAGAGATACCCGTCACGCTGGCGCAACTGGCGCAGGAGTCGCTCGCGGCCGGCGGCGAGGTAACCCTGTTGAGCATCGAGGCGCAGGCGGCCAAAGCCTACTTCGGCGCGTTCAGCGGTATGCTCAAAGTGCGCGGAGCTGAGGCCGACTGGCCGTTTGACTTCAACGGGCGCAATCGCCGGCCGCCGCGCGACGCAGTGAATGCGCTGTTATCGTTTGCCTACTCGCTCCTGGCGAAGGACTTCACCGTGCTGGCGCAGGTGATCGGGTTCGACCCTTATCTGGGGTTTTACCATCATCCGCGCTACGGGCGGCCTTCGCTGGCGCTGGATATGATGGAGGAGTTTCGCCCGCTGGTGGCCGACTCGGTTGTGTTGACGGTAATCAACACAGGCGTGCTGGTGGCGAAGGACTTCGTGCAGCGCGGGCCGGCGATCATGCTGACACCGGGCGGGCGCAGGAAATTCCTTCAGGCCTACGAAGCTCGTCTTGATACATTGATAACGCACCCTGTGTTTGGCTATCGCATAAGCTACCGGCGCGTGCTGGAGGTGCAATTGCGCCTGCTGGGGCGCGTGCTGACGGGCGAGTTGGACGAATATCCCGGCTTTGTGACACGGTGACTCCATGCGATTACTTTACATTGTCGCGTATGATGTGACGGACGACAAACGCTGGCGCAAGGTGTTCAAGCTGATGCTGGGGTATGGCGATCACCTGCAGTACTCGGTGTTTCGTTGCGAATTATCCGATCGCGAACGTTTGGAACTCATTGAAAAGCTGACTAAAGTAGTAAAACATGATGAAGATCAGGTGCTGTTCTTTCCACTGGGGCCGGCTAGCGGGACGAACGAACAACGCGTTTATGCCGTGGGGTTGGCATACGCACCTAGCGTGCGCACAGTAACGGTGACCAACTCGCCCGTCAGCACGACGCCAGGCAGCCGGCAGTACATTACCAACTGAAGAACAAAAAGGAAACATCCTATCCGCGAGCGGCGAGGTGGCTTCTCAAAACCCCGTCACCGCTCGCGGCATCACGTCATTACTTGGCGCATTGAGATCACACAACCGCATCAAAGCCCGCCGCACCAATACGGAATAGCGCCCTGTACTCGTGGCACAGGGCACAGACGCCACCCGTGATGATGAACACGCTGTATCGTGTGGCATATGGCCCAAGTGTGGCTATAATACCCCCAGGCAAAGCAGGCAACAACCCACTTTGCGAGGGGCGCTTTCCACGTCTGAAAGGACGTGGCTCCATTGAAGCCAGCGAGCCGATGTGGGCAGTGGCG
>JAMCQN010000024.1 GCA_023382055.1 Chloroflexota bacterium | reverse complement strand
GCGACGTTCGCCTGCCAGTCGTCGTCGAATCGCTTCTTGTCGAAGCGCCTGCTCGCTCATGCTCATGTCGATTCCTCCGCTTTGGAAGAATCAACTGTGCATCAGCGCACACGATGTCGTGACTACTATCGACCATTAGAACGCACACGATGTCGTGACTACTCCAGCACACACGATGTCGTGACTATTGGGACTTAGAGCCTATCCCGGTAGATGTCTGACCGCGCAATCTGATCATGCATAGACTCCCGGAATCTCGGAGATTCCGGGAGTCTGAGTTCTCGTAACCAATTTCGCCAACTGAATCGGGGACGGGGCGCTGAGCAAATAAATCATGCGTTATGCCGACAGGATGGTCTGCATGGTGATCACCTCGACGCCGTTGTCGCGCGGCACCTCAATGTCGTGACCGGTGTCATTCAACAGCATTTCCAGTTCACGGCAGGCGGAATCCAGAGGTAATGGGCGGCCCTTGTAACGGCGCTGGATATCCACAAAGTGCTGGTCGATATCCGCCAGCCTCGCATTAAGTTCCTCGATCATCGCCGTGTCGCTGCGCGCCTGCAGATCGCGATAACGCTTCAGTTGGCGCACCCATTGGTTGTACTCGTGCCATACGTTCTGCAGTCGCGCCAGGTCATTCTCGATGTCCGCCTGCGCGCCCGCGCCATGATTGGCGATGTGCTGGAACTGCTGGATCAAACCGTCGAGCCGGCTCACGACCGATTTTACGGTCCGGGCATTGGCCGTCATATCCTGCAGGCCGCCCTCGGCCTGGTTGTACAGATCGATCAACTGGTCAGCCTCGCTGCAGGTGACTTGCAGCGGTCTTACGTTGGGGATGCGCCGCTGCAGCGATTCGAGTTCCTTGAGCGTTTCGATCGCCGCGGCGCGCGCGTTGTCCATGCGGTTGACGCGCGGGTCCACCTGTACGACAACGCGGTGTTCCAGGTCGTCCAGGGCCTCGACCAGGCGGGTGTAGCGCTCGAACGCGCCATTAGCCAGATCGACCAGTCCGCCCATATCCTGCACGGCGTTGCCTGCATCCTGTGCGTTCCTGCCGCCGATTGGGCGCGGCGGAACCTCGTTGAGCAATTGTTGCGCCGCCAACATACTCGGCTCCGTGTCCAGCGGCGCAATCTCACTCAACGCTTCCACCTGCGCCATCAGGCTGTGTTGCGCATTGTCTGCTTCCGCTTTGACCGCTGTGAACAGGCTGTGCAGCGTATCGGCGCACTCGAGAACCCATTGCGCGACGGCCGTGGCTTTTTCCATCACAGTGCCCGTCAAACGATCTTCCAGCGCTTCGGCCATGTGCCTGCCATCGTCGCGCAACGACATGGTTTCATTCCAGACGCTGATGACTGCCGAAGCGCGGATACTCTGAGCGATGTTTTGCTCGAGGCGGCCCATCTCGACGATCGCTGCAGTAACCTGCGTTTGCGCATCCGCTTCGGCGCGCCCGATCTTGTTGAGCGTTCGGCTGATGCTCTCCAGGCGTGATCGCAGGCCGCGCCGCTCGCGCAGGTAGGCGCCTGCGTGCATGATCCATTGCTCCAGTTCATCTTCGGGCAGCGGTTCGTTGGCGATCAGCGGATGCAATTCCTGTTCCTTCTTCAGCAGCGTCGTCGCGTCCGATTTCAATGTGACCAACCCGTCCTGATCGGACCAGTTGTCCGTTGCGAAAGCCATCGCCTCGATATGCAGCGCGGCGGCATCGTGGAACCAGCCGTCGCGCGCCTGGAATTCCGGGTTGGCCAGCAGCGCCACCAGTTGATCGTGGCTTTCAGCCATGTCCTGCACGCGGCTTTCCAGTTTCTGCGCGCGCAGCCCAAGGTCCAGCGCATTGTCCAGATCCGTCACCAGCCTGGCAGGCATCCGCGATAGATTGGTATCGCCGATGTCGCCGTGCACGCCGTTGATCTGCTCGAGTTCCGCCATGCTGACAACCCAATCCACGGGGCATTCCTGCGCCTGTGACAGCGCATTCATCGATGCGCCGATGCGGCTGATCAGGTCGCGGTTGGAACTGACCGCCAGCTCCAGCCCCTGATAGGTTTTATGGACCGACATGAGGCCGACAGCCCATTGCTGCAAGGCCAGGATTTGCTTCATCCCTGCATCGGAGAGATCCGCAATACGCTCTATGTCGGGCGACTGCCATGCGGTGAGGATGGCCTCGGTGCGCCCGCGCAGCTCTTTGAATTCGGCGTTATGACGGCTGGTATCAATCGATGACGGCAACTGATCGAGCACGCGTTTAGCCGTGGCCTGTTCGGTCTGCAGAATATCAATCACTTTCGCGGCTTCATCGTAAGTGGTCTGCCATTCCTGCGTCCGGCGCAGCGCATCCATGACCGGTCTTTCCAGGCTGCTCAATGTGTGCCAGGCGTCGCGCGTGCTGTCCGGAGTCGCACTTGACAGCACCGTGTCATCCGAGGGTTGTTTGAAGCAGGCGGGCAACTGATCGATCACGGACTGATGCTGCCGGATTGTGGCTATCAGTCGCTCGATCGCGCCGCCGATAACCCCGACGCGCTGAAGCGTCTGGCAGATTCGGGCGGCGCGTTCCGTAGCGCCCAGCACATTGCGCACGCGGCCGGCCACCCCTAACGGCAGAAGCCGAATGGTTTCTGCCTGCTGGAGTGCGCCGCCCACTTCGTTCTGGAGTATGCCGACCTGGACAGCCAGCGCGCCGGCGTGAAAGAGATGCCGGCGCCAGGCGCGCAACTGGTGCAGGATGGCGAGCATCTGATCCAGCCGGTTTATCGGAATGAGCGGTTCGGCCTGCTGCATGACCTGTAATTGAGCCACGGCGCCTTCATAAGCCTCCTGCGCGTGCCGCAGCCTGAGCTTGAGATCCATGACCAGCGGTCCATAGGGCAGAGCGTCTTCTCTGGGCGCCTGCGTCGCGAACTGATTCAGGGTGGACAAGTATGCTGACAGGTCGTGCAGGTCGTGCGAGATAACGATAGCCCTTTCACTGTAGCGGCGCCTGTACTGCAGCCCTGCGTAATAGAGCCCTGCCCAGATCACCCCGCAGGTGATAAGCAGTATCAGGAGAATGGTGAGAATTGTCCCTATCTCTATCATGCCTTTTGTACGTTTCAGCGGGTAGCAACACTCAAGACGATTGTAATACCTGCCGTGCGCTTGATGAAATCACCATTCGCGACTAAGATGCAGTGCGTGATGAGATTGAATCGCCGTTCGTTTCTGAAAATCAGTTCGCTTCTACTCACCAGAGCATTACTCCCCCCGCTGCCCGCAATCGACCGCTATGCGGATGGTATATCAAACGCTCCGGCCATCCAACGACCGATCATTGCCTTTGCGCGCGCTATCAGTTATGGCGTAGCCGTTCGCGGTGAACCGAGTCTCGATGCGAAGCTGCTGAGTGTCCTGAAGCCCGACACCGTCTTGCCGATTTACGCGGAACTTGAGACTGATTCGGGCAGTTGGCACAACAAGCTGTGGTACGAGGTCGATGGGGGCTACGTGCATTCCGCGTTGATCCAGCCAGTGCCGTGGCAACTGAATACACCCGTCAGCGACGCGGGCAAAGCTGGTTTCTGGGCAGAAGTTACCGTGCCCTACACGGATGCGCGGTCGGGCCCGTCCATGAGCGCCACCCGTACGAAGTACCGCTATTACGGCGAGACCGTTTACAAGGTGACCCGGGTTGTCAAGACCAGCGACGCCGGCAGCGATGAGCTGTGGTACCAGATCGAGGATGAATCGTTCCCGGGTCTCTACTTCGTGCCTGGCAAGGATCTGCGCAGAGTAACCGACGAGGAATTCACGCCGCTATCGCCGGACGTTGATCCCGCCGATAAAAAGCTTCTGGTCAACCTCAAAGAACAGCGTGTTTACGCCTATGAGAACGATAAGGTGGTCTTTACGAGCCGCACTGCCACCGGCGCTATCTTCAAAGACCTGGGCGATGCCGGCAACTTTTCAACACCCACCGGTACCTTTCATATCTACCGCAAAACACCGTCACAACATATGTATGGCGGCGCGGCAGGCGATTCCGATTATTTCGACCTGCCGGGAATACCGTGGGTAAGCTACTTCGTCAACACGGGTATCGCATTTCACGGCACTTACTGGCATAACGATTATGGCGTACAGCGAAGTCATGGCTGTGTCAATCTCTCCTGCCCCAATGCCAAGTGGATCTGGCGATGGAGTATGCCGGTTAATATCGAAACTGAACGATATACGATGACCTCGGCTCTCAGAGACGGCACGACAGTTGTGGTTGTGTGACTACATCCAACCATAACGGTAACATTCGCGTCTAGACTCCCGGAATCTCAAGCTGGGCTTCGCTCAGCCAGATTCCGGGAGTCTGAGTTCTCGTTGATGAGCGCCTATCGGGATAGGTTCTTAGGCCGAAGAGTTACATAAAAATGCTGTGCCCGCACGTACACACTTTATTGATAGAAAAAACGGGCTGAATGGATATAATGGTAGGGTCATGGTGCGTGGGCGCCATTGAGTGATCCCAAGGCACGAAGGAGTGTCATGAGAATTGTGGCGGCGCGTGACCATGCCGGCTTTTCAGCAGAGTCTGGCATCATCGCACTGTTGACGCAGGCAGGCCACGACGCCATGGTTCTGGGCGTTATTGGTGAAGTGCGTCCGGAATGTCCCGCATATGCCGCACCATTTGGCGGGGCAATCTACGCGGGATCATCGCAGACGGCATTGTTGCGCGTAATGCCGCCATTATGCTACAAGGCAGACGTGCGATTATCAGCCAAGATATGTATCCAGCGCGGAATACAGCCGGGAGTCACAGAATCACGATATCCGTGTACCTGGAAGCTAGGCAGGCTACGTCGGATGTCGTTCACGGCGTCCTTGTCAGCGTAATGAACCAGGGTGAACGTTACATAGCGCGGCTCATGAAAGTTGAGGCTTTGGAGAACGGAAAATGAGTGAATCAAACGGAAATCCTAATATCGAAGTCAGAAAGTATGGCCAAAGTTTCTGGTATGACAACATACAACGCGGCATTATCAAGTCGGGAGAACTGCAGAAGCTGATCGACGAGTACGGCGTTCTGGGGGTGACATCCAACCCAACCATTTTTGAGAAAGCGATAGCCAATAGCTCGGATTATGACGAGCAACTAGCGGAACTGGCGGCTCAGAATCTGGATACCAAGGATATTTATGAGCGGTTGGCGATCGCGGACATTCAGGCCGCAGCGGATATCCTGGAGCCTGTTTATGAGCAGACCGAGGGCGTGGATGGTTACATCAGCCTGGAAGTCGCTCCGGACCTGGCCCACGATTATGAGGCAACCGTCGCCGAGGCCCGCCGCCTGCACAAAGCCGTTGCCCGCAAGAACCTGATGATCAAGGTGCCTGCGACTCCGGAGGGTATTCCCGCCATTCAGACGCTGGTGCAGGACGGCATCAACATCAACGTCACCATGATCTTCTCGCTGGACGGTTATGAAGCGGTCGCGCGCGCGTATATCGCAGCCCTGAAGGCGCGCGCCGCTCGCGGGCTGTCGGTGGACGTGGCGTCCGTCGCATCGTTCTTCATCAGCCGTGTCGATGTTCTCGTCGACAGGCTGTTGGATGAGAAAATCGCGGCCGTGGCCGACTGGGATAAGGAACTGAAGGAGACACTCACCGCCCTGAAAGGCAAAGCCGGTATAGCGAACGGCAAACTGGCCTACGAGATATTCAAGCGTATCAGCAGTGAACCGGAGTGGCAGGAACTCGTCGCTGCGGGCGCGCGCCCGCAGCGCGTGCTGTGGGCCAGCACCAGCACCAAGAATCCCGCATATCCCGACACCTATTACGTCGACGCGCTGATAGGCCAGGCGACGGTCGACACGGTTCCGCCGGCTACGCTCAAGGCATTCCGCGACCATGGCAAGGCAACGGCCACGCTCGACCAGGACTATGAGGCTGCCCACAGGCATATGGAGGAGTTGGGCCAGGCAGGCATCTCCATGCCTCAAGTGTGGCAAAAGCTGCAGGACGACGGTGTCAGCCTCTTTGCGGATGCCTTCAAGGCCTTATTGGGCTCAATCGATGCTAAACGGGCGGTGTGGGCGGCGCAGGGGACATCCAGCGGCGTGGATATTGCGCGCGGATACATCGAGGAACTGGTAAAGCTCAACGCGGCGTCGCGGGTGTGGAACCGCGACGCGTCATTGTGGACGAATGCTCCTGAACATATTAAGGGGATCACGAATCGCCTGGGCTGGTTATCTGTCATCGAATTCATGCAGAAACGGCTGGGCGAGATCGCGCAGTTCTGCGAGGAAGTGAAAGCCTCCGGGTTGACAGACGCGGTTGTCCTGGGAATGGGCGGCAGTTCACTGGCGCCCGACCTGTTCCGTCTGGTTTTCGGTGCGCAGCCGAACGGACTGCGTTTGCACGTATTGGACACCACGGATCCAACGACGGTCCGTGCGGTGGAGAGCGGTCTCGATCTTGCCAGAACGCTGTTCATCGTGTCCAGCAAGTCGGGCGGGACCGTGGAGGTCAATTCCTTCTACAAGTATTTCCGCGCGAAAATCGACGTGTTCGCCGCCGATGCAGCGGGCCAGAATTTCATCGCTATCACGGACGAAGGCACCGCGATGCAGTCGATGGCGGAGGCTGAGGGCTTCCGCAGGATATTTACGAATCCGAGCGACATCGGCGGGCGCTATTCAGCGTTGTCCTACTTTGGTTTGCTGCCTGCCGCGCTCGCCGGCATCGATATCAGCAGACTGCTGCAGCGCGCTGCGCAGATGGCGTCCTGGTGTAAGTCGGATGGCCTGTTTAATCCGGGCATTTGGCTGGGCGCCCATCTGGGTGGATCGACACTGGCCGGGCAGGATAAAGTTACGTTCCTCATTTCGCCGGCTGTTGCGCCGTTCGGCGACTGGGTGGAGCAACTGGTTGCCGAGAGCACCGGCAAGCAGGACCGCGGCATCGTGCCGATCGAGGGAGAGCTGGATGGGTATAAGGGCGCCGTGTCCCGGCTGACCAGCGATCGCATCTATGTTCATCTGAACGTAGGCGAGGATACAACATATGATCGGTTGGTGGCTACGTTGAAACGCGCCAGGCTGCCCGTGATCGAGATTCATCTCAACGATATCTACGATATCGGCGCTGAGTTCGTCCGCTGGGAATTTGCCACGGCCATTGCAGGCGTGGTACTCGGCGTCGATCCGTTCGATGAACCCAACTTAGCGGAGAGCAAGGCCAACACGAAGCGCCTGCTTGACGAGCATGAGACGCACGGGGCGTTCTCCACCGAACAGAGCAGCAAGTCTGCCAATGCGCAAATCAATAAATTCCTGCGCGGGGCCAGATCGGGCGATTATGTCTCAGTACAGGCTTATCTGCCTATGGTTGATTCCGTCGCCGCGGAGCTGGTCAAACTGCGCGCAGCCATCGGCTCGCGCACGAACCTGCCTGTCACACTCGGATATGGGCCGCGATTCCTGCACAGCACGGGGCAGTTGCACAAAGGCGGCGCGAATAATGTCGTGGCGGTGCAGTTGACCTACGACGTCGATGAAGATGTGCCGATCCCTGGCGAACCCTATACATTTGGAACCCTGATCCGCGCGCAGGCGCTGGGCGATCACGAAGCGCTGCTGGCGCATGGCAGGCGCGTCATCCGGCTGCATCTGGGGCGCGACTACAGCGCAGGCATTAAAAAAGTAACGCAGACGTTGAAAGGCACATCCCGCAAATCGCGCGGCGGCGCGGGAAGGCGGAGCGCGAAGACAACCGCTGCAGGACGCAAGTCGGCGATACGCGGGGCTGATCCGTCATCGGGCGCAGGCGATAAACCTCGCCGCGGCAGACCCAAGAGCCGCCCCTGACCTGCAGCTTCTCATCCGATAGACGCAATGGTGGCCGGCTTGATTTATCATGCCGGCCGTTGCTTTGTGCGGTTCAACCGCGACGGCCCCTATATGCGACATGGGCGATAATCTCCTTCAACAACATATGGCAAAGCGCATCGGACTGGTCAATCCGCTGCATAGCTATGCACACAAACACTGAGAAAGGAAGCAAATATCATGCAAGTTGGACTTTTCGGATTAGGACGCATGGGCGCGAACATGGCGCGCCGGCTGCATCGCGACGGTCATGACGTGATCGTGAGTAATCGCAGTGCGCGGCCGATCGATGAATTGAAGGCAGAAGGCATCCAGGGCGTATACAACATCGAGGAACTGGTTAAATCACTGCAGGCGCCGCGCGCAATCTGGCTCATGGTGCCGTCGGGCGACGTCACGGAACAAATGGTTGAGAAACTTATCGGGCTGTTGGAACCGGGCGACGCGCTGGTCGATGGCGGCAACTCCAACTGGAAAGACTCAAAACGCCGTTACGCCCTGTGCAAAGCCAGGGGCATTCAATTTATGGATGAAGGCACCAGCGGCGGCGTCTGGGGGCTGCAGGTCGGTTACTGCCTGATGATCGGTGGGGATGTGGAGACGTTCAAGCGGCTTGAGCCTGCATTCAAGTCGCTTGCGCCGGAGAATGGCTATCTGCACTGCGGGCCGGCCGGCTCGGGTCACTTTGTCAAGATGGTGCACAACGGCATTGAATACGGCATGATGCAGTCGTATGCCGAGGGCTTTGAGATCCTGGAGAAGTCTGAGTTTGGCGTGGACCTGCGGGCGGTAGCGGATGTGTGGGGCAAGGGCAGCGTGGTGCGCTCATGGTTGCTCGAATTGCTGGTCGATGCCTTTACAGCCGACCCCAGGCTGGAATCGATAAAAGGCTACGTGGATGATTCCGGCGAAGGCCGCTGGACGATCCAGGCGGCCATCGATGAAGACGTGCCTGCGCCGGTGATCACGCTATCGCTGTTCCAGCGCTTCCTTTCGCGCCAGGAGGAGTCATTCGCCGCTAAAGTGAATGCGGCTTTGCGTAAGGAATTCGGCGGCCATGCCGTCAAGAGTGCAGAGGGCGGTAAGTAACGCGATGTCCGCAACAAACGAACGATATCCCGCTGCGAATACGATGGTCATCTTCGGCGCGTCGGGCGACCTGACCAACCGCAAGTTGATCCCCGCGCTGTACAACCTGGCAGCCGATGGATTTCTTCCCAAAGACTTTGCGGTGATTGGTTTCGCTCGCCGGGCAAAGACCGACGAATCATACCGCGACGAAACGTACGAGGCGGTGAAGGAATTTTCCCGCTCAAAGCCGATCAACGAGACGGTCTGGCAGGATTTTGCGCAACGGTTGCACTATGCTCAGAGCGACTACGGCAACCCCGATGACTATGAAGCGCTCAATGTCCGGCTGCAGGAGATCGATAAGGCCCATGGCACGCTGGGCAACCGGCTGTACTATCTTGCGACTCCACCGGAGGCCTACCGTACCATCATCGAACATATCGGGCGCAGCTCGTTGTGCAAAGACTGTCAGGGCAGTTGGGCGCGCATTATCGTGGAGAAGCCCTTCGGCAACGATCTGGAATCAGCGCGCGAGTTGAATACGCATACCCATCAGTGGTTCCGCGAAGACCAGATATACCGCATCGATCACTATCTGGGCAAGGAGACCGTCCAGAATATCCTGGTGTTCCGCTTTGCCAACGGGATCTACGAGCCGATCTGGAATCGCCGCTATGTCGATCATGTGCAGATTACCGTGGCCGAGGACATCGGCGTCGGCAATCGCGGGTCATACTACGACCACGCCGGCGTCGTGCGCGACATCATCCAGAATCATATGCTGCAACTGGTGGCGTTGACGGCGATGGAACCGCCGGTGGAATTCGCAGCCGACGACGTGCGCAATGAGAAAGTTAAAGTCATGAAGGCGCTGCGCGTGGATTCCAGCCGGGGCGATGGCACGATCCGCGGGCAGTATGGGCCGGGCAAATCCGGCAACGCGCTGGTGAAGGGCTACACCCAGGAAGAGGGTGTGCCGCCGGAATCGGCGACAGAGACGTACCTGGCGATGAAGCTGTTCATCGACAACTGGCGCTGGGCCGGCGTGCCGTTCTACGTGCGCAGCGGCAAGCGCCTGCCCAAGCGCGTGACGGAGATCGCGATCCAGTTCAAGATGCCGCCGTTGTTGTTGTTCAGCGACAAAATGGGACAGCAGATCGAGCCGAACACGCTGGCGCTGAACATCCAGCCGGATGAAGGCATTTCACTCAAGTTCGGTTCCAAGGTGCCGGGCAGCGGTGAAAAGATCATGCCGGTTATCATGGATTTCAAGTATGGCGAGTCGTTCAACGTGCCGGCGCCCGATGCGTATGAGCGGCTGCTGCTGGATTGCATGCTGGGCGATTCGACACTGTTCACGCGCAGCGACGAAGTTGAAACAGCCTGGGCGATTTTGGACCCCGTGCTTCAAAAATGGGAACGCGGCACAGGCTCGTTTATCGAACTGTACCGCGCCGGCACCTGGGGGCCTAAGCAGGCAGACGACTTCATCCGCGCCGACGGGCGCGAGTGGCGTGTGCTGTAGGATTCTGATGAAACAGCCGGCGATCTTCATTGGAAACGACTCTGCCGTCCTGATGCAGGAAGCGGTTCAACGCATTCTCGATCTGCACAACGAGGCGATCCAGGCGCGCGGCGTGTTCCACATGGCGTTGAGCGGCGGCAACACGCCAAACGCCATGTTCCGGCGCATGGCGGCGCGCCAATATGCCGGCCAGTTCGACTGGTCGCGCACTCACTTGTGGTGGAGCGATGAGCGCTATCTGCCGCCAGACAGCCCCGACTGCAACTACAACATGGCATACGATGCGCTGATCGGCAGGATCGCAATCCCGGCCGCGAACTTGCATCGCGTCCAGGTTCAATTGCCTGCCGACGACGCTGCGGCGCAATACGAGGCCGATATCGTGAAGCTCGTCGGTCTCGTGAGCGATACGGCGCTGCCCGCGTTCGACCTGGTGATGCTGGGACTGGGCGACGATGGGCATACCGCGTCGCTTTTCCCGGGCACTTTGGCGCGCATCCCGCCGGATAAACTCGTTATCGCCCACTATGTGGAGAAGGCGGCGATGGTGCGCATCACGTTTACACCCCGGTTGATCAACGCCGCCCGGCATGTCAGTTTTCTGGTCAGCGGGACGGCCAAACGCGAAATACTCGCGCGGGTACTGCACGGCCCCCATGAGCCGGACAGCCTACCTTCCCAGATCATCGCCCCGGTCAATGGCGAGTTGACCTGGTTGGTTGATCGCGATGCGGCAGGCGCCTGAAACGCGCGAACGAGTCAATTGCCGGTTGGGCGTGCCGAGGCTAAACTCAGTGTCACGGAACAGAACACAACACTATAGGAGCACTGAGTATGTTGCAGCATCTACCCGTCGCTAATCCGCAGCCCAATGCAACGGAGTTTATCGATATCCTCACTGGCCGTGTAAAAAGCAACCGCGTGCCGCTGGTCGAGTATCTGGTGGACGATGTGCTGGCGCGGCCGATCACCACTGACCTGCTGGGGCGGCGCTGGGTTGTTGAAGGCGCAGACAGGGCATCGCAGAAAGCAGCGCTGGATAACTTTATTCAATTCTGGTATCGCCTGGGCTACGACTTTGTGCGCTTTGAGCGCGGCCTGCCGTTCGAAGAACAGAAATTCCTGGCGCCGGACCCGTCGGAACTACTCAGTTCGAGGCGCATGTCGGCGCTGCTGTTGCCGGGCGCGTCATCATGTTGAGTGAGATGACCGGCGTGTGGGCAAATATACTCGACCCAATTCCGGGTTCATTGCCCGATTGCCGCCGTGTTGCGCGGGAGACTGAGGAGTGGCTGCGGTTGGGCTGCAGTAAAATCGTCGACCTGGCGTTGGGGCAGCCGGTCGCACAAGCGCGCCGCGCCTCATAGGTGATGGTTACCATTAGAGGCGGATGAATATGGCCGTGACTTCGTAATCAACCGCGCATCACTTTGGGTGTGAAAACAGGGCGCGTGTCAACTGACACGCGCCCTGTTTCGTTTTTTCTGGTTGTGTATCGGTCGCCTAGCCGCGAATCGCACCCACTCACCCCGTCAGTTGGAGGCGATTCGGTCAGACTTTGACGATCTCGCCGTCTTTCAATGCATACATCGCGCCATCGAGCTGCGTGCGCGCGACCTCACCCTCCGCGGGCGTAAGGTCAATCGTCTTTGAGTATTTGACCAGCACATCGTGCAACAGACTCTTGAATGTGCCGCGGTCATAAAAGATCGCTTCGGGGTCGTCCTGCATCACTAATGGGCCGCCGTAGAAAATGGCCAAGCCCTCCCCCGTCTTGCGGCAGAATGCTCCGGTTGCCTCTTTCGTGACGGTACCGGAATAGGCTGGGCCAGGTGTGGCTGAGGCCAGCACATCCACATCCGGCGCCAGTTCCAACCACGATCTGGAAGCGATAAAGGAACCTGCTTTGCTGAATTCGGGGTAATCCGGGTTGGCTTTGATGTGTTGTGTACAGATGCCGGCGGCTTCTTCGGATGCGGGCAATATGCCAAACAACGCATCAAACTCCGGCACGCGCTCCAGTTCCAGGTCTTTTAGCATCCCTGCGGCCAGCACCACGCCGCCTGCGCTCACCCAATCGGCCACCTTCAGCAACACCTCGCGCTTGGTGAAGCCGGGCAGGGGCATTACCAGCAGCTTGTGACGCGCCAACACACCGTCCAGAATCATCTCCTCGTTGACAGGCCGGCAGTTGGTCATGCGCCGGATAAAGCGCAGCGCCTTGTCGACGTTCTCCGGCATACCGCCATTCAGTGCGGCGTAATAGCCTGGCCAGAAAAACGCGACCGACTCGGACATCTTGCGCTCCTGGATGAGCGAGATGTATTTCTTGAAGCCAAGTGTGGAGGGACGCGCTCTCACGCCGTCTTCAAATAGATTGCCATAGTAGTGGAACATTTGACGGTTGCCATAATCGGCCGAACCAAAGATGCGCGCCACGACACCTTTATCGGTGATTGGGCCAACCGGTTCCAGACCCATGTATGCATTGTAAAAATCACAGGCGCTCTCAGTGTAAGCGGTGATGAAGAAGTTATCGTAAAACTTATTGCCTTCATTGGTCAGCCGTATACCACAGCCGTGTTTGCCGCTGACTCTGGCCTGGCTGCTGAAGGACGATGCATGTTCCGGTTGCTCGCTGCCGCCGGTGCACATATAAACCGGCGTCTGAGGGAATTGCGCGCGGCACTCCCGCACCCAGAACTCGGTGTATTCGGTCATGGAGTCTCTGTACCAATCGAGCATATCAAACAAGGCCGTGCGGGAGGGCGCCTTGTGCGGCAAGAATGTTGATACTTCCTTGAGCGAGCGGTAATGTGCGCGCCAGGCAGTGTTCAGCGTCTTCGTATTCTTATACCTGGCGCCAAGCCATGCCCGGAAGCTGGCGACGGCATCCTCGCCCGCGCACCAGTAGCCGCCATGAGTGTGATAGTCGCCAGGCCAGTTGCCGTGCACGGGCATAATCGCTTCGCCGTAATCGCCGCAGATACCCGGCTGGATGGACTCGAGCACATCGAATGGCAGGTAATGCTCGGCAAATGCCTGCAGCACGCGCGATATCTCCGCACGGAATGCCGGATTCCAAATCGAGTCTATCGGGTTGTACTTGCCATGTTCCAGGCAGGTTAAGCCAACATGGTTGGGATCGTCCAACCACCACTGCGGAGCAGCATATTTAGGCCCCATCAGGATGAACGGCACGTATTTCAGCCCGGCTTGCTGAATCAACTCAACTTCGCGATCATAGAAGCTCCAGTCGAACTGCCTGCGCCCGGTAGGTTCGAAGTTCTTCCAGAAGGTGTAGATCTGGATTGAGGTAACTCCGAGCTCTTTCAACTGCCGGAGTGCCTCCTTCTCATACTCGGTTTCAAATGGCACGCCACAGACGACGATTTCATGTTTTGTATTCAACATACTGTAGTGTTTAACCGCGAATTGCGCCGGCCGTCAGGCCGCGGATGTAATAGCGCTGCAGGAACAGGAACACCACGATCACCGGCGTAATCATGATCAGCGACGCGGCCATTCGCACGTTCCATTGGATGACGATCTGCAGGTCCAGGTCTTTCAGCTTGAGCGGCAGCGTATACCAGTCCGGATTGTTCAACACGATCGACGGCCAGATATAGGCGTTCCACGTGCCGATCACGTTCAAGATGCCCACCGTGGCGATGATAGGCGTCGCCAGGGGCAGGAAGATGCGGAAGAAGACGCCCCAGTTGCTGGCGCCGTCGACGCGGGCGGCGTCGTGCAGTTCACTCGGCAGTGAAGCGAAATAGTTTCGGAAGAGAAAGATGGAAAACGGTCCGGCGCCGTTAATGATCGGCATGATCAACCCGAAGTAAGTCTGCGGCAGTGTCGCGTCGCGCCCGATCAGGCCGAGAGCCTTGAGCAACTGCACCAGGGGCACCAGGACGGTGACGCCGGGGACGAACAACAAGCCGAGAAAGCTGATGAAGAGCAGATTGCTGCCCACGAATTTCGTCCGCGCGAAACCGAAACCAGCCATCGAGTAGACCAGGACAATGCCAATCACGACGAAGACTGTGATGATAACGCTATTGGTGAAGTATTTGAAGAAGTTCAGTTGATCCCACGTATTCACGATGATTTCGAAATGAAGCTGGCTGGGGATCAACGATTTGCTGGCCAGCACTTCCTGGTTGGATTTCAACGCCGAGGATATCATCCACAGGAATGGATACAGGCTGAGCAGCGCGTAAAGCGTCAATACGATGTACGCGCTGCCTAGAGCGATCCTGCTGCGTAGTTTGTCCATAATTTGACCTCCTCGCTCCTAGACTTCGGTGCGCGAACGGAAAATGCGCAGATTGACGAGTGCGACGATGAATACGAGTACAAAGAGAGCCCATGACATGGCGCTTGCCATGCCCAACTGGCGTTGATCGCCGAAACCGTACTTGAAAATCTGCAGGCCGACGACTTCGGTGTGGCCGGCTGGCCCCCCGTAAGTCATCAGGTACACCATCTCATAGCCCTGCAGTACGCCGTTGATGCTGGTGATGACGATGACGACCGTTACCGGCAATAGCAGCGGCCAGGTGATATTCCACAACTGCTGCCAGGCGCTGGCGCCGTCGATAACCGCGGCTTCATAGAGGTCTTTTTCAATGGTCTGCAATCCGGCCAGATATAAGATCACAGCCATAGGCACGCTGCTCCAGATCATTACGATCATCAGCGACGTGAGCGCGCGGTCCGGTTGACCCAGCCAGCCCTGCTTGGCGGCTGCAAAGCCCAGGCCGACGCTCTCCAGCACGCTGTTCAACAAACCATCCGGCTCATAGATGAACGACCAGACGTAGAACACCGCGATGCCGGCGGTGACCATGGGGAGCATGATCAGAACCCGGTAGATGGTTTGACCTTTGGCGGCGCGGTTCAAAGCGATGGCGATGGGCAGTGCTACCAGCACGGTGCCGGCCGTCACAAATACGGCCATTATCAAGTTGTGTTGCAGGGCTTGCCAGAAGAAACCCGACATCGTCGGCTCCTGGTAAAGAAAGTAGGCGAAATTGTCGAGGCCGGCAAACTGGCAGGCGGGCGGAGCACACGCGAATGGCAGGATCGAAAATTTTCCAAAGCCATTCCAACGGAAAAAGCTCAGGATAACGGAGTAGATCACGGTATAAAGACCGAAGACAAGGAAGGTAATAACGGCAGGCAGGACGAACAGGATGCCTGCGTTATCCTGAAGGTGTTGTCTAAATGACTTGCGTTTCCGGCCGCTCATAGGCCGGTAGGCAGCCTGCGTTGATGCCTGTGCCATAGCACGAACTCCATCTTGTGAGGATAAAACAGATGGCCGGTATGATGTGCCCGGCCATGCTGTTTGCTGTCAGAGCCACCCCCCGCTTGCAGTGCGCTGCAGCGGGGGTGGTGTACGAGTACATGAACCAGGCTACTTCAACGGGCCGCCTTTGGCATCCCAGGCTGCCTTGTTGGCCGCGTCGATCTTCTTGACCAGATCATCTGGCGTCGTTTCCTTGGTGATGAACTGCTGCAGGCCGAGCTTGAGCACCTTGCCGGGTTCCTCAAGGATCTGCGCCTTGCTGGTATCGAAGGGCGACTTGCCGGAGAAGGCGCTCATGAGACCCACGAGCACTGGACCGATCTTGTCCGGATCCAGCGGAACCTTGACCGCAGGGAAGTCGCCGACGGTCTTGGCGAACACGGCCATCTGCTCGGGCGTGGTCAGGAACTTGATGAAGTCCAGGGCCTCCTTCTGATGCTTGCTGGTCTTGGTCACCATCGCGTCGATGAGCGCAAACGCGCTGACTTCCAGCTTGCTGTACGCGGAACCTTTCAACGGCGGGAGCGCGAATGACAAGAGGTTTTCTGTCTTCATGCCCTGGGCAACCAGGAAGCCGAGGGTGTATGTGCCGCCGAGGTCGAAGGCAGCTTTGCCCTGCGAGAACGCGACGTCAGCCGGGTCGATGTTGGTCTGCAGGATGTTGGGCATCCACAGGTCGTTCGTTTGAATGTCGTTGATCCACTTGAATACATTCAACACGCATGGATCGGCGAATGACCCATTGCCGTTATAAATTGCGTCGTACTTCTCCTGGCCGCAACTCGTCATCATCATCGGGTTGAACATCCAGTAGTGCAGCACGTCGGCATTCTGCTCGCCGGTAACCAGCCCGGGTGTGCCGGTCTTGGCCTTCACGGTCTTCATCATGTCCATCCACTCTTCGGCAGTGGTGGGCGCCTTGTTCGGATCAAGTCCAGCTTTCTGGAGGATTTCCTTATTGGCGTACACGAAGAAGGCCTGGCCGGCCAGATATGGCACGCTGAAGGACTGTCCGACTTTGAGGTTCTTGTATGTGCACTTGGGGTCCTTCTGGCACGTGTCATACGTGGACTGCGTCAACGTGGAAGACTTCTCATACGTGCCGGACAGGAAGTTGGCCTTCCAGGCCGGGTCCACGACGCCTGTCAATTCGACCAGTTGATCCGTAGCTGCCAGTTCCCACTGGCCGCCCGACCAATATGAGAGAATATCCGGCAGGTCGCCGGACTGGGCGGATGTCGTAATCTTGGTGCGATACACTTCATCCGGGTTGTATGCCGTGATCTTGACCTTGACACCTTCCTTGGCTTCGAAATTCTTGGCGACAGCCTCCAAACCGGGCACGTGGAACACTTTCCATGTCCACATCGTCAGTTCGGGTTCATTGCCAGATGGTTGAGCTGGCGCCGTGGTAGCTGCTGGCGCACTGGTCGCCTGAGGAGCGGGTGTTGTCGCCGTGCCGCATGCAGCAACAAGCGCGGCAACGGCAATGAGGGATAACTGACTTACCAGACGTTTATGTGTGGTCATTGATGACCTCCTCCTTGACTCATGAGCGAAACAAACGGACTTCACTGCGATCGGTTAGAAAAGATGGGTCGACCCAAAATTATTATAGTGTCACACCGAAAAATGTCAATTAGTTCGCTCATACAATCAGGCGATAATTATGGGTACATTATTGATAACAAATACAAATTCTGCTACAATTGTTTTGGCAGGGAGAAGGAAACCGGCCTACTATGGTGATGGCAAACCACGAAGATATACCTGACGCAAACGCGAGCCGCAAACTGCATCAGGAGATAGAGACTCGCATTCGCCAGTATATTGAAGACCACAAACTGGAAGCAGGCGATCAACTGCCAACCGAAGCACAGTTCTGCAGGTTGTTTAAAGTCAGCCGCAGCACGGTTCGGCGCGCTTTCAAACAACTGGTCTCGACAGGCTACATCAGCCGAACGCGCGGTAAGGGCACTTTTCTCTCTGACCCTGCGCTGCCGGCCATGAAAAGCGCGCCCAGTCTATACAGCAACAACCGGGGCGGTAAAACCCGCTTGCGCATGACCATCGGCGCCGTGTTCTCTTACGCCAATGAGAATGACATCATGCACACCATGATCCTGGGGGGTATCGAGCATGCGGCCAAGGCGCATGGGTATAACGTGCTCTCGGGCCGGACTGACGACCAGGATGATGCGGGTGAATTGCGCGCCATCAGCGATCTCTGCAACATCGGCGTGAGCGGTTTGATCGTGATGCCCATTTCCAACCGCGCTGTGACGCCGGGCGTACAGATGCTTATCGAGCAGCATATTCCCGTTGTCCTGGTCGACCGCTATCTATCCGACCTGAACGCGAGTCATGTGGTTTCCGACAATTCCGCCGGAATGTATGGCATCACGGAGCATCTGATTCTGCTGGGTTACCAATCGTTCGAATTCGTCGTCGGTCTGCAGGCGGGTGGCGCGCGTGAGCAAATGGGCACGACATCCGTGCGCGATCGATATCAGGGATACTGTCGCGCCCTGCGAACCTATGGCCTGGCGGACGCTATCAGAGAGCCGATTGCCGTCGATGTCGCCAATCAGGATAGCGTGCGCAATCTCTTTGCACAGATGGGCCGCACCGGTGCGAGGCCCCCAGCTATCGTCGCATTACATGACTATGTCGCTACCGAGGTGATGAACACGGCGAGACAGATCGGGTTGAACCCGCCGGATGACTACGCCATCGTCGGTTTCGACGATCTGCCGATTGCCAGCCATCTGGCGGCGCCGCTCACGACGGTGGCGCAGCCGCGTTACGACATCGGTTTCCGCGCCGGCCACATGTTGGTCGATATGATCGCCGGTAATCCGATCCGCAACGACAAGCTGTCCCTGCTGGTGTCCATGGTGGTGCGCGAGTCATGCGGAGCGCACCGCATCATGCGCGCCGCGCAACAGGTTGGCGCCGCCTGATGCCCTGTCGGGCGGAACTACTGTCCAGATACCAGGGGATAACCCTTGCTCTGCCACTGCTGCAATCCGCCTGCCATGCTGGTCACACGCGTGAAACCGGCTTTCAGCAGGATGTCGCGCCCGCTCTGACTGCGATTGCCCGAGTGACACACGACCACGACGTCTCTGTCGCGCGGCGCTTCGCTGACGCGACTTGCCAACGAACCGAGTGGAATCAATGTCGAGCCGGGCACGTGGTAATCCGCCCATTCACTGGGCTCGCGCACGTCCAGGATGAAAGCGCCCGCATTACGCTTGGCAACGGCTTCGTCTGTGGTGATGGTTGCGGGCAGAGCGTTCGAGTTGCCGCTGCCTTGCAGCAGTATGATGGCGCCGATTATGGCGACTACGAGTACGACGGCGCCCGCCGCCACAACCCATACGGATGAGCGACTGGCGGTTGGGCGGCCCTTTCGGCCTCCAGCGGGCTTCTTCTTATTCATATGGACTCCTGGCGGCCAACGGTTCACTCGACAGATTCAGTTGGCGAAATTGGTTTCGAGAACCCAGACCCCCGGAATCTCGGAGATTCCGGGGGTCTATGCGCGATCATCGACGACAGAATGGGATTTGCCAACAATATCCTGGATGGGGCTTTGAGCACGCGCAAACAATTGGATTCCTGGCAGTAAAGCCGGTTCACGACCGGCTGGGACGCGAAATTCCTCAGGAGCCTCCAGTCGAGCAATCGCTGGAGCTGGACTGTGTGAAGGATGTGGAACCGCCGCTGGACTTGGCGCTGAATGTTGACAGTTTACGCTTTACCTTGGTGCTGCCGCAGGAGGGGCAGGCTACCTTGTCAGCGCTTCCGTTGTGAAGGCGTACGAGCTTCTCAAACGGTTCGCCGCAATCCGGGCAATCATATTCAAAGATCGGCATGCAATGTACCTCTGTCTTCGTGTGATATGTATTTTGACTTATTTTTTGATGCACGCGGGCACGAAAGGTTACATTGCAACGCAGGTCAGGATGATGGCCGACGTCATCGCGCTGATGTCAGCTTATAAATGCCAGAAGAGTACCATCCCAAGGACAAGCACGATAAACGTGATGACTGTCATAACCCAGCCGACGCGGAAGAAATCGGCGAATCGGTAATTGCCCGGGCCGATCATCAGGATGTTGACCGGGTGGGCGATCGGAGTCAGAAATGAGGCCGAACAGCCAATCGCCGAGGCGACCGCCATTGCCTGCGGGCTGGTATGCATGCTTAAAGCGGCGCTGATGGCTATCGGCACGGTGACTAACGCCGTGACCTGGCCGCCCATGATCTGGGTCAGCGCAGCCGTGAGCAGGTAGGAACCGGCAGCCAGGCCGACCGGGCCAAAGGGCTTGACCAGATCGACGACCGCATCGCCGACCAGCACGGCCAGCCCCGTCTGCACCATGGCGATGCTCACCGCATACATTCCGGCGATCAGGAATATAGCGCGCCACTGCATGCTGTGATAAGCGTCGTCCATGCTCAGCACGCCGCTCATCACGATGACAATCGCGGCCGCCAGCGTCGCCAGGTAGACCGGGAAACCAATGATGGAGGCGCCAATGGCGATTGCCAGGATGGACACCACCAGTCCGGCGTGGCGTTTGTTCAAAGGCTGGTCACTCTGATCCGGCTCAAGCACGATAAAATCGGCGTTATTGCGAAGTCCTTTCAACCGATCGCGCGAGCCTACCATGAGAATGGAATCACCCGCATTCAGCTTGAAGCCTCCCACGTCGGTGCGGTAACTGCGCCGCCCGCGCAGCAATGCGACGGCTGTGAAGCCATAATTCTTGCGGAAATCGAGTTCGCGCAGCGATTGGCCCTCCGCACGCGACCGGGGCGCCAGGATGACCTCGATGAACGAGACGCCCTGTTTGCTGATATAGCCGCCTTGCTGCTCCCGCCCGATCCTGACACCCAGTTCCGCCATCTGGTTTATCCGTTCTTCTCTGCCGACGGTGAGCAGGATGTCTCCCACGTTGATCAATTGATCCGGCGGAGGCGCGAAGATGGCCTGCCGCCCGCGCCAGATGGCCGCCACCGCCAGGCCGAGATGCTCGCCGATCTCGGTTTTGCCAAGCTGTTTGCCGGCTAACTGCGACCCGGGCAGCACCTCCAGTTCCCACAGGCGCTCCCCCAGTTGATACATATCTTCCAGCTCGCTGCCGGTGCGGCGCGCCACCAACTGTTCGGCTGATGGTTCGCGGTCAGGCAACAGACGCTTGCCGAACAACGCCAGATAGACGATCCCGGCGATGGCGATCAGGCCGCCCACCGGCGTGAAGTCCAGGATGTGCAGCGGCGCCTGCGGCGGCGTGGCGGTCAGGAGCAGGTTGCTGGCGATGATGTTTGCGGTGGTGAAATAGGTTGCCGACCCGCCGAGCAGGCTGCCGTAAGCCACCGGGATGAGCAATTTACTGGGCTTGATGCCAGTGCGGCGCGACGCGTCTATGGCGCTTGGCAACAGCAGCGCGCCTGCGGCAAGATTGTTCATCACCAGCGAAAGCACGGCGCTCGTCGCCGTAAACAGGACGATCAGGCGCGTCTCGGACTTGCCGCCAATCGCCAGGAGGCGCCGTGCGATGACGCGGGTTACCCCGGTTTTATCCAGTCCCTGCGTGATGATAAACAAACTGAACAGGGTGACGACCACCGGCTGGCCAAGCCCGGCGATCGCTTGTACCGCGTCGGCGGGATGGTTGGCTGGCCCCAGCACGCCGATACCCAGCACCTGGGCAATGCCCAGCGCCACAGCGATGATCAGCGCCCCAATATCAACACGCAGCTTGTTTGCGCCTACAGCGATGAGAGGAACGGCGACAACCACAATCACGAATATCTGTGAAAATGTCATGTGTTTTCCGAGTTAGAGATTTACCCGAATAGTATCATCAGATCGTGCGAAATCCTGCGCCGCCCCAGCGCGCAGCGCATCAAAAAGTCGTGTAACTAATGCTTTACGTCCACATCTAATCCGATATAAGTTGTTATTCAGAGCTCGCTAAGGAGTTATTGCAATGCAGGGTTTATTTAGTTTCCTCGGTAGTTCATCCGGCCGTATTACTCGTGCCGTAGCCGGCATCGTGCTTATCGCGCTCGGCCTGTTTGTGGTGGGCGGAACCGGCGGGGCCATCATCGCCGTAATCGGTCTGCTGCCGCTGGCTGCCGGGGTATTCGACTTCTGTCTGTTCGCCCCGCTGGCCGGGCTGCCGTTTAGCGGCGAAAAGCTGCGCAGCGCGCTGCAGAAGAAGATGGGCCGATAAAGGATGGCGCGAGAGCGCCGATGGTTTGTGCATCTACAGCGCCGTGTGTCGGGTACACACGGCGCTGTTTTGTGATGGTTTATAGTTGTAACGCGTTTGTATTGGTTAAGTCAGGAGTGTGCATATGAATACTGAGGCGCATCGGTTTGATCCGGTGCATTTGGATCGGTTGTTAAGCCCGCAGCGCCAGGCGCGCTGGGCTCCAAAGGATTTTTTGAGTCGTTTCGATATTGGCGCCGGGCAGCGGGTGGTCGATCTGGGTTGCGGGCCTGGTTTCTGGACGCTGCCGTTGGCTGAAAAGGTCGGGGCAGGGGGAACCGTGTATGCGCTGGATGTCAGCCAGGACATGTTGAACGCATTGGCTAACCGGCAACCGCCGGAGACAGTTCGCCTGTTGCGCTCCGAGCTGCCGGCGATAAACCTCCCCGATAAAAGCGCCGACTGGCTGTGGGCGGCATTCGTGCTGCACGAGGTGACGCCGCTGGACGTGCAGGTGCGCGAGATGCGCCGCGTGGGCCAGCGCGCCGCGATCCTGGACTGGCGTCCGGATGCGCAGGGTGAGGCCGGCCCGCCGCGCGCAGAGCGGTTATGGCCAGAGGAAGTCATCAAAGTCCTCAAGGCCAATGGCTTTCAACAGGCCAGCCAGACCTGGCAGGACGACGACAATTATCTGATCGAAGCCAGCGCATCAGCCTGACGGCTGATGCGCCCCTGTTTACTGCAGTTTTACGTCGGGCGCAACTTGCGCGAAGATGCGCCTGAAGTCATCGGCGTTTAACGCAGATGAGTAGGCTTTGCCATTGACGAAAATGGTGGGCGTCTGCTTGCGCTGCTGCGCCTGTTGCCGTTCTATCTGTTCGCGACGTTTCGACATTGCCTGCTCCTTGTACTTCTCGACCCGGACAACTAAGTACGATGATGCCTTGGTATCAATCTGCCGGATGAGGCGCCTGGAGCAGGCAACTGGCGCTCCCTGACTCTCTCATCGGGGCGGAACCCTGCATCCGACGCCGGCGCGCAGGGCTTCGTCGCTCTCATTCTATTACCTGATCACAACGGCGCCTCAAGCGCTCAAAACGGCTGCGATTCGCTTGAAGCGTTCCTGGGCTTCAATCGCAATCGCCTCGAAGGTCGCGTCCTTGAACATACCAGCCATAACCAGGGGATCGACCAGGCTGACCATGGATGAATTCGCGCCCGTCTCGTACACGACGACGTTGCATGGCAGCAGCAGACCGACGTCCAGATCGGCGCTCAGCGCGCGATGCGCCAGCGGCGGGTTGCATGCGCCGAGGATGATATAACGCTGGAAGTCAACGCCAAGTTTTTTCTTCAGCGTCTCTTTCACATCGATCTCGGTCAGCACACCGAAACCTTCCGCTTTCAGCGCTGTCTTGACGAGTTCCAGAGCTACTTCATAAGGCTGGTTAACCTTCACATGCAGACCCAACTGTACGTTCTCAACTGTATTCATAGTTCTCTCCACTGATTATTGTTGCTTAACTATACGTTCTACACAAGTCTCGGGTTGACAGCCTTCCCGATATCGCCTGCGCACCGGACGAGACATCAGAACCACGTGCACTATCCCATTCGATGCATCCATGCGCACAAAGTTACAGACGCGGTATGGGCGAGGAGTGCAGGCGATGCTGCCGGCATATGCCGTACGACGTACTAAATTAATGGTACAAGAAGCGGTGTAACAACTAATAAATTTGACATTTCATGCCGGACGCCCTAATATCACACATGTGGATGTGTGCATCCGGGGAAGGAATGACATCGTGGAGCCTGATGGGAATACGTCAAAACCGGTGAGGAGCGGGCAACGCCTGCGCACCCGCAACGGCAGACACAGCAGAGCTTCCGTTGCGACAGGAAACGCTCCGGCTGAAGTTAATGTGGGGTATCGGCTGCGCCAGTTGCGCGCTGTCCGCGAGTTGTCCATCCGAACGCTGGCGGAAACCAGCGGGCTTTCGGCAAACACACTCAGCCTGATCGAGAACGGTAAAACGTCGCCAAGCGTCAGCACCCTTCAGCGACTGGCCGGCGCACTTGGGGTTTCCATCGCGGCGTTCTTTGAGACCAGCGCGGTACGCAGCCCGGTCGTTTTCATGAAGGCCGGCCAGTGTCAAAGCGCCCAGTTCGCCCACGGCCTGCTGGTTGATCTGGGCGCCGGGATGAGCGAGCAAGCAATTCAACCATTCATGGTCATGATGGAACCCGACAGCGGCAGTGGACCGGAGTTCATCGTTCACACCGGGGTAGAGTTTGTATTTTGCCTCAAAGGGCGGATCACCTATTTCATTGTGGACAGCATCTATGTGCTCGATGCAGGGGACAGCCTGTTGTTTGAGGCGCACCTGCCGCACCGCTGGCACAATCTGGAGCAGGAACCATCGCAGTCGCTGCTCGTTTTATGCCCTGCCGATGACCGAGACCGACCCACCGACAGACATTTCGCACCGCAGTAAGCTGCCCATGCTGTTGTGGGCAACGTTGGGGGTTTGCATGTCATATAGCGCGCCAATTATTGCGACTATCGTCTATGACAATCAACCGTATGACCCGCGCCTGACTACCCATTGGGGTTTCGCCTGTCTCTTCACGGTAGGCTCGCGCCGTATACTGTTCGATACCGGCGCCAATGGCGCGATTCTGCTGGCGAATCTCGCGCAGATGGATATCGATCCGCAAGCCATCGACATGATTGTTGTCTCGCATTACCACTCGGATCACACGGGCGGTCTGCTCACGGCGCTGCCAACCATCGCCGATGGCCGAGACAGGGCGGTTACGGTGCTTGTGCCCAGGTCGTTCCCGGACGAGATAAAACAGGACGCTGGACGTTATGCTGCCGTCGTCGATGTCAACCACCCGATTACGCTGGGTGGGTCGGTATACACGACAGGAGAGTTGGGGCAGAAGAACACCGAGCAATCGCTGGCGCTGGAAACCGCCGATGGGTTGATCGTGATTACCGGATGCGCGCACAGCGGCATCGTCGAGGTTGCGTCCCAGGCGCGCAGATGGGGTGAAATAGCGCTCGTCATGGGCGGTTTTCACCTCAAAGACGCGGCCGCCGCCGATATCAAGAAGGTAATCGAAGGTCTTCGTAAATTGGGTGTAAAGAAAGTTGCTCCCAGCCATTGCACAGGACAACTGGCTATACGTATGTTTGCCCGCGAATATGGCAGGGATTTCATCCCGGCGGGTGCGGGCGCGCAGATTATGGTCGGGCAGCCCCGAGCCCATGCCCACGCAAGCGATTGACGGAAACCGATAGTCGTTTTCGCGTCCCTCTCTGCCTGGTTGTGACTTCCTTGCTTCAATAAACAGCAATCCCGGTCGTTTATACTTAAACGCGATGGTTGAAACAGCTCAGCAGGATAACCTCTCTCTAGCAGCGATCCAGGCCGGCGATCGGGCTGAATTCGCCCGCCTGGTCGACCTTTATTCCGCGCCGATCTATCGCCTGGCGTTGCGCATACTGGGCGAGCCGCGGGATGCCGAAGACGTGCTGCAGGAGACTTTTATCAAGGCTTACCGGCATCTGAAGGATTTTGAGGGTCGTTCCAGTATTTCCACCTGGTTGTACCGTATCGCGTCCAACGAAGCGTTCATGGCGTTGCGCAAGCGTAAACCGGAGGCAGTGTCGGTGGATGAGGAGATTTCCACCGTGGATGGCGAGCGCGAGCCGGTGCAGATCGAGGACTGGTGCTGCCTTCCCGAAGCGGAGTTTCTATCCGCCGAATCCCGCGAACATCTTGACCTGGCTGTCGGCAACCTCAGCCCTGCGCTCAAGATGGTTTTCATGTTGCGCGACATCGAGGGTTTGTCCGTCCGCGAGACAGCCGAATCGCTGCATATCAGCGAAGCGGCGGTGAAAACGCGTTTGCTGCGCGCCCGGCTGCAATTGCGCGAGGAGTTATCCCAGTATTACGGCGAGCGCCTGAAGGAGGTGAAACAGGCATGACCGAACATCACCATGACGAGCGCGCCACCTGCCGCGAGCTGTTGAAATCATTGTCCGATTTTATCGACGGCAATCTCGACGAATCGCTGTGTGTGGAAATCGAAAAACACATGGCGGAGTGCGACCGCTGCCAGGTGGTTGTGGATACGTTGCGCAAGACGGTTGAGCTGTATCAGAACATTTATCCTGCGCCGCCCGTCCCCGACGAGGTGCGCCAGCGCCTGTTCGTGCGCTTGAACCTCGACGATTTCCTGTCCAGGCGGCAGCCGGAGCACTGAACAACCAGCGGCATGTCACTTTTGCAGGCGCTGTTCATCTAACGAAGTAAATATAAAACAGCACAACTGTGTAGTTAGAGGAGCAGGCAGATATGACAAAGTTGTTGGACGATAAGACACTGGAACAGGTTCGCGATGCGTTAGCCGACTTGAAGGAGCCCGTGCGCTTGATTTACTTCGGCTCACGGCAGAACTGCGATTATTGCGGCGATACGCGCGAGTTGCTCGAGGGCGTCGTCTCCACATCGGACAAGCTCAGCCTGGACGTGCACGATATTGAGACAGACGCCGAGCTGGCGCAGCAGTACAACGTAGACAAAGCGCCCGGCGTCGTGATTGCCGTCCAGGACGGCGACAAGACAGTTGACCACGGTATTCGCTATGCGGGCATTCCTGCCGGGCATGAGTTCAGCGCACTGATCAACGACCTGCTCCTGGTGGGGGGCCGCGACTCGCGCCTGAGCGATGAGACGCGCAGCGCGCTCAAGAACCTCCAGCAGCCTGTGCACCTGCAGGTATTCGTTACACCTTCCTGCCCGTATTGCTCGCGAGCCGTGGCGCTGGCGCACCAGATGGCGCTGGAAAGCCCATTGGTGCAGGCTGAGATGGTTGAGGCGACTGAATTCCCCGAGCTGGCGGAGCGCTACGATGTGAGCGGCGTGCCGCACACCACGATCAACGACGGCGCCGGCACGCTGATCGGCGCGGCGCCGGAATCGCATTTGATGGCTGAGATCATGCGCGCGCTATCTGTGCCTGTCAGCGCCAACTAACCGTCAAGTCCCGCCTTGCGGTTCACCTGTTGCAGCACACCCGGCCGAAAGGCCGGGTGTGCTGCATTAAGGAGATGATAGGAGCTTTTATCCGTTATCTGCCATAGCCGGTTCCTGGACCAGCCGGCGAAGTGGGTTGTGCACCCGGCCCGGGATGCGCCGTCGGCATGGGTGTACTGGCTGGTTGCTGGGTAGGCTCAACCCTCGTCGGTACCGCGGTCGGCGCTGCAGTTGGTATTGTAGTCGGCTCGATTCCGGCGCCATTGCTGCCTGTACTCTGTTGCTGGACGGCGGTTGGGGTAGGTTGCACGGTCGGCCGGCTCTGCTGCGCCTGTGCGGGTGTCATCGTGGGCGGCGGTAACTCGGTAGGCTGCCCGTGTTGCTCCTGCATGTGCATAGTCGCTGTTACAGGCAGTTCTGTGGGAAGCCCATGGCGCATCTGCAATGATGCGGATATTGCTTCAGCCGCACGGTTCAGGCCGGTGTCGCCGGGGAAGGGCGTCAGGCTGGCCTGCGGCGCCGGTGTTTTCGTAGTCTGCAATGGTCGCGGGGTCACCGGTGGAATCGTTGTCAGGTCGCTGTTGCCCAGTTCCATCTGCGCCCGCGCCTGCTGCCATCCCTGCGCCATGTTGCGTATCATTTCCTGATTCGAGCCCGGTATGTCTTTCTCCGCTGCAAGCAGGGTCTGAAGCCGTGTCTCGATCTGGTTGAATAACTGCGTCAGGAACTGCGCCTTTTCCGCCGGACCCATCCGGGTGGCGTTCTCCAGCGCCAGGTCCAGGTGCTGTTGCAGGCGCTGTATGATACTGGCATCCACCGGCTGGCCGTTATGCGCCATCTGCTCGATCTCTTGCGTGCGCTCCAGCGCGAGCGACAGCGCCAGTTGTGCGCGCTGCCCCGGGTCATTCGTCAGGTTCATGCGCGTGTCCTCGATCGCGGTCTTCAACCCGTATAGCGGTGAAGTGGGCGCGGCGGCCATGGCAGACCCCACGGATGCGCCCACTAACACCACGACCAGCCCGGAAGCCAGCGCTGCCCTCGATAAAAGCGTCGGCAGTCGCTTCCGGCTGCCGTTGGGTGCTGTAAAAATCGCCCCGAGCCGCTGTAATAACGTCGGCGCTCCGGACTGCGCTTTGAGTGAGTGCGCGGCCTGCAGGAATTCCCTGCGGGTTGACGCGATCGCCTGCACAGGCAAATCCGGGACAGCGTTGAGCACATCCAGTTTGGCGCGCGTCTCCATCAGGTCGGCCAGTTCAGGCGACAGATTGGCGCGCTTCTGCGCGTCGTTCGGGTGTTCCAGAGCCTCATCAAGAGCCTGTTCAAATATATCTTGCTCGCTCATTTTAGTTATCCTTCTGGGCCGCGTTCACAACCGGCCTTGGCCGGTTTCCGCGCAGCGTGTGTCAGACGCCGAATTCATTCGGTGGATGCTCGCGAATCGCCCGTGAATGAATTCACGGCTGACACGCCAAACGCGCCAAGGCGCGTTCAACATCATCCTTGTTGCCTCGCGGCGCCCTCAAGATCTCCCAAAATGCGGCGTAAGGTTGCCAGGGCGCGGTGCTGCAACGACTTGACCGCCCCTTCGGGTCGGTTGATCAGCAGACCGATCTCTACGTTGCTATGACCTTCCAGAAATTTCAATATCACGACGTTTTGCTGCTCCGGCGTCAGCCGAGACAGCGCCTTGCGCACACGTTCCCGCTCCATCTGCGCCTCGGTCATTGACTCCGTGGTGGCGTCATCGGCATGGCCGTGGTCGTCCAGAGGGATAACCATACCCGGCGGATTGCGGCGAATGCTGTCAATGGCCAGGTTGTGCGCGACGCGATACAGCCAGGCGGACAGCCGATCCGGCGCATGTCCGGCATGCAGCGTCTCCAACAGGCGCCGCAAAGTTTCTGACGCGACATCCTGCGCGGTTTCCGCGCTATCCACGTAGTGATAGACGTAGCGGTACAGGCGCACGAAATAGGCGTCATAGATCCTGCCCAGCGCGGCTGGGTCCAGTGTACGCGCCTGGTCGAGCAGTTGGATATCCTCGTTCACAACAGGTTTTTCTTTTGTCAGGTCAGCCTGCCTTAGCGATGCCGGGTTCCAGGTTACAGTCGCCATGTGTGCTTCTTACAGATAAGACGCAGTTCTGTAGCGCAAGATACGGCTGCCCTCGTCCCTTTTTATTATTCCATCATAGCGATCGAGATCGCACCCTTCAGCCTGGCGAGTCTTTATGGAGAGGTTGCGGTGCGTCCGGCTGTATTCCGGGGTCAGGAACGGAAAGGCCGTTACCGCTGGTTTATAATCACCGCCTATGAGTGGACCCGCTATTGCGATTGATCTAGGTTTTCTGAAGATTCATTGGTACGGCATCATCCTCACGCTGGGGATGGTTATCGCCACCTACCTGACCGCGCTGGAGGCGAAGCGCCACGGCCAGAACCCGAGTATCGTATGGGATGGCGTTTTGCTGGTGATCGGGCTGGGCCTGGTCGGCGCGCGGCTTTACCATGTTTTCTCCACGCCGAACGACGGCAGCGGCAGCGGTTGGCCCTATTACCGGCAGAACCTGCTGCAAATCTTTGCCATCTGGCAGGGTGGGCTGGGCATATTCGGCGGGCTCGTCGGCGGGATTATCGGCATTGCCTACATCGCCTGGCGCAACAAGCTGCGGCTGTTCCAGTGGTTTGACTTCGCCGTGCCCGGTGTCGCACTGGCGCAGGCTATTGGGCGCTGGGGCAACTATGCCAACCAGGAGTTGTATGGCGGGCCGACCGGATCATCCTGGTGGGGCATCACGATCGATGCGGCGCATCGCGCCGATACCGGCAAGATCGATTTCACCAACCTGCAGAAGTACCCGCTGGACACGCGTTTTCACCCCACATTCTTCTATGAGTCCGCCTGGAATTTCATCGGTTTCATCCTGCTGATGTGGGCGGGGCGGCATTTCGAGCGCACGTTGCGCGACGGCGATCTCTCCGGGCTGTACTTCATCTGGTACGGTATCGGGCGCGGCTGGACGGAGCTGTTGTTCCGGCCGGACGCCTGGACGATTGGCGCGCTGCCGACCGCGGTGTGGGTCTCCCTCGGCGCTATTGCCGCTGGTTCCGCAGTGCTGGTTTTCAACCACCTGGTTTATCCGCGCATCGGACGGCTGCGACCGTTGCAGGCTGCTTAGAGCATATTCCGCATTGACATACAGGCTTCGCAGCCCGAACAGCGATGGTCACGAAGATGTCTGACTTCTCGCAGAAGTCAGACATCTTCTGGAATACGCGCTTAAATGAAGATGACCTGAGCGCCTTCGACCATGTCCATGAAGTCCGAGGCCGTGACGATGTCGATGACGCCGTCCACGAAGTCTTCTTTCTTGAGGTCAAACATATCGACCGACATCTTGCAGGCGTACAGTTTGGCGCCGCCGTCCACAAGCATCTGCAGATATTCACCTATCGGCGGAACCTGCAGCTTGGCCATCTTGTCCTTCATGAGCTTGGTTGCGAACGCCGTCATACCGGGCAGCATGCCCATGATATTGGGGATGCCTGCATTATCAGCCTTGATGCCCATCATGCTCAGCTTCATGCTGGTGTTAGCCACCGGCGCGAGCTCCAGGTGATCCTGGCGCGTCTTGCGGATCATGTCCATGCCCCAGAACGTGAAAAAGATGGTGACGTCGATGCCATTGCCCAGAGCCGCCCAGCCCATCACCAGGGCGGGGTAAGCCATGTCGAGGTCGCCCTTCGAGCAAATAAAAGCGACTTTGCGATTTTCTTCTGCCATTGCGATATCTCCTGTGTATGATGTAGGCGTTAGGACTTTGCGTTCTTTGCGCCCTCAGCGGTTGGATGAACTAGACGCAGCCCTCGGGTTTGCCCAGGCCGGAAATCCGCGCCACTTTCTTGGCCGGCCCCTTGGGGAACAGTGCGAACAGCTCCTTCGTTGTTACACCGGCGCCGGCGGTGATGCGCCGCAACGTGGGAGTTTTACCACTCGCGGCGGCATCCTGCCGGCAGAACTCAATCACCTTCCAGTGCGCGGGGGTCAGTTCCGCGATCCCCTCTTCCTTCGCGATTTCGACGGCGATATCCTTTGTCCACTCCGCCGGAGCGGTCATGAATCCCTCTTCGTTGACTTGTACGGTCTTGCCTGCGATTGTTTTTGTGGTCATTTTTACTCCTATCCACTGAGTAGTTTTATTTCTTTTCAGGCGTCGCCTCGGCCTGCGCGCCGACGGTGCGCAACATGCGCATGGTCAGCCCCAGGCCGCGGCGAACGTTCGGGTCGCGCATCTGGCTGAGCAGCGCCCGGTATGAGATGTCGACGGGCGCTTCAGCACCCTTGCCGGCATCGGTGACGGTATTGTGCAGGAACGTCATGATCTCCGGCTGCGTCATTTCCTTGATGGTGCGCAGGATGAGCACAACGTTTTCACCCAACTGTTTAATATCATCCTCGCCGAACGACGTGACGATGTTGTCCATGATCTGCATGCCGCCGCGCACGAAGGCAAAGTAGCCCTTGTGGTCCGCGTCGTCCAACACGCTTTCCGCCTTGTTGAAGGCTTCTTTAGTGAGTGGGACCGCGATTGCCAGCAAATCTTTTACGCCATCAAGCTGATCGAGCACTTGTTCGATAAACGGCGCTGCGCGGGCGAGTTTCTTCGAGAGCCGGAGTAAATCGCGCAAATCCACGTAGTCCTGAACTTCCTGCAACTGCTCAGTAGCCAGCCGCATCGCGTCGTTGGCGATCGGCATCAAGTCGCGCAACAGTTCGGCGCGTTCCTCTCTGGCCCGTTCGTTGATCCTGGCCTGTTCGGCAAGGAATGCAACTTGTTGCGTCAGAAAATCAATCTTCTGGTTTAGTTCCCCTATTGCCTGGTCCATGGATCCACCTACTTTGCCCACTTGCCCGCCATGCTCATCAGTGAGGGCAATGGCAATTCCTGTCCTTTGAGAAGAATATTCCAGTACATCCAGCGGAACATCAACTTGCCCCAGTGGTTGGCTTCGGATTCCTGCAGAAGGGTGAACGGGCCAACGCCCGGCAGGGGATAGCGGCCTGGCAACGGCTCGGTGTCGTAGTTGAAATCGATCAACACGCCCTTGCCATATCCGGACTCAATGAAGCAGTTGGCATGGCCGTCAAAAATCGGCAACAACTCCAGCCCCTCACTGTAGCGAACGAAGTTCTCGCCAAAGGTGTCTACCGCGAAGTGAGCTACAGAGCCAGCCTTGGAGGTGGGGATGCCGGCTGCGTCACCCAGAACGAATATATTCGAGAACTTATCGGACAGGAAGGTGTGCTTGTTGACCGGTATGAAATTCAGTTCGTCGCCTAACCCTGATTTGGCAACGACGGCGGCGCCCATGTTAAGCGGGATACTGACCAGTAAGTCATACGGAACTTCCTGCTCGTCGAACGACACGATCTTTTTGGCATCGGGGTCCACATGCTCCGCCATAAAATCCGGGATAACCTTGACGCCCTTCTGTCCTAGAATGTCGCCGAGCAGCTTGGAGGCTATCGGTTTGGTGAACGCGCCGGACAGGGGGGTGGCGTAAACCAACTCGACCTTATCTCGCATGCCGCGTTCGTGGAAATACCAGTCGGCCAGCATGAGGAACTCCAACGGGGCAACGGGGCACTTGATGGGATTATCGATGACGTTGACCACCAACCGTCCGCCCTGCCAGGTTTTGAATTTCTGGTGAAGCGCCAGCGCACCTTCATATGAGTAAAACGTGTGGATGGACTGTCCCCACTCATGCTCGGCCAGGCCAGGGGTTTGTTCAGGATGGATGTCGGCGCCGGTGGCGATGACCAGGAAATCATAGTCTAATACGCGGCCATCGGACAGCTTGACCCGGTTGTGGTCCGGTTCGATGACATCAATGGGTGACATAATCAGTTCAACGCCGAATGGCATAAAATAGCGCTTGGGCTTGACTACGTCATTCTTGTTGTAGACCCCGAACGGGAGGAAGAGGAAACCGGGCTGGTAGTAGTGAGTTTCATCTTGATCGACGATTGTGATCTTCCATTCGCCACTGTCCAGCAGCCGGTTTAACCGGTTGGCTACCATCGTACCGGCAGTGCCGGCGCCCAAAATCAACAGCTTCTTCATGTAGGACTCCTTGAATCTAGCGCTCTATAATGATGTCAATGAAGCAATTGCCTGCAACCTCACGCACAAGGCGTTTTGGTCGCTGACGATATGCGAAAAGATATCTGCAACCCGCTGAACGGAACGCAGCGCTTTATCCTGTGCGGGCCTGTCCAGGCGATATACCGCATCTACATTGGCTTGTACGTAACTCGCGCTAACGCCGAATGTGTCCGCTAATAATTTCAGTTCCGCCTCGCTGGGCGGCCATATCTCCGGCGCGATTCCGCCGATTACTACCATCCCTTTGAGTTCGCTCTCCACGCGGATCAGGCCGCGCGCACAGAGCAGCACTATCTCGCTGGGTACAAAACGCGGCGACAGGGCAGTGCTGGCCGCCAGATCCTGCCAGGAGCGCACACATTGCGCCAATGAGTCCGGACTTTGCATGAGCGCCGCATAGAAACCGCATGGGTTGCTGACCTGTGTGGCGGGGTTGCCCTGCATGTCGGTGGTCACCATCATGACGCCGAGGATATCGGCGAAGGCATCCTGGATGAGTTGTACGCACGGCCGCGGGAGCAAATCGCGCAAATCGCGCCCGGTATTCGGTTGACGCGCCGGCGTTGTCTGTGCCGGGCTGTACTGAGCCGTGATCTCCGCCGGGCTTGAGGGGCTGACGGACTGCATTTGCAGCCAGCGCTCGATATCGGCGCGTGAGAATCGCCACTGCTTGCCAACACGGATTGCGGGTAACCGGCCGTTTTCAACCATGCGGTAGATCGTGGTGCGATCCACCTGCAGAAGATTCTGAACCTGGTTGGTTGTCAGTAAGTCAGCCATCTTTGTGAAAAATATCACATGTGGCGCAGGTTGGCAACTGACAAATGTCACTTAATACCTCATGACATTATTATAAAGTCATATTAAGTGCATATGATGCAGCAATCCGGCATTACATGCATCAAGTGCACACATGAATCAGGGGGTGAATAGCGGAATGAGCGCGTCTACGCTCACACCCCGGCGATACCGAATACCTTGATAAGCACCAGGCTGACGGCAATCAATAGAAGCAGCGATCCGATGACCGCTAAGGCTACCGGACGGCCAACTTCATGGATCACTCTTATGTCTACAGTGAGACCGAGTGCAGACATCGCTACCACGGTCAAACCGCGGTAAACCTCTCGTAATGGATCAGTTACTGTAGTGGGTATCAGTCCCAGTGATCGGATAGTCGCCATCGTGACAAACCCTATGATGAACCAGGGGACAAACTGGGTCAGGGAAAACTTTGCAGCGCGGGGCGCCGCCACGGAACTCTGGCGGAAGCGCAAGGCGAAAAACACCATCACCGGGCCGAGCATCAGCACGCGCACCAACTTGACCAGGGTGCCGATGTCTCCGCTGATGATGCTCACCGGGTATGTCGCCGCGATCACCTGCGGCACAGCCGATACGGTCATGCCGGCCAGCACGCCGTACTGGTAGAACGACAACCCCACCATAGATATCAGCAACGGCAGCGTCAACACAACCACCACGCCAAGCACAGCCGTCAGTGCGATTGACGAGGCAATGTCCTTCTTCTCAGCGCCGATCACCGGCGCAATGGCGGCGATGGCCGAGTTTCCGCAGATTGAGTTACCGCAGGCCACCAGGATCGCCAGTTTGGGGTTCAAGCCAAATAGCCGTCCGATTTGAGAACTGGCGAAGATGCTCATAAAGACGACCGCGATGACTGCGATCAACATGACGGGCCCGGCTTTGAGCAAAGAGGGCAGGTCGATCGTAATGCCCAGGAGTACGATAGCAAAATGCAGCACGTGTTTGCTTGAAAAACCGACGCCGGGCTGAAAATGAGAGCTGACATTCCAGAAGGTGCGAATGATCATGCCAAGCAGTATGGCGATGACCAGTCCCTCAATAACAGGCTGGCCCAGCAGCTTTGTCTCCGCACCCTGCAGAAGGAGCGCGCTGATGGCGATCACAACAGACAATCCAATACCCGGTGCGTTTTTGGCGGCCCAGACTTTGAGCATCGTTTTCCTCTGATATAAGGTGTCGTAAGCCCGGCAATTGTAGCAATGGCTGAGTCGGAGTGGGCCAGCTGTGATTTTCCGATGGAATAATAGATGTCTGTCGGCGCGCTAGTGTTTGCCGCGCTGGATGGGCAACCCGCTGCGCATCCAGCCGATCATGCCGCCCCTCAGATTGGTTGCGGTATATCCTGCGCTCGCTAGATGCCGGGTCGCCGCGCTGCTGCGGTTGCCGGATCGGCACACGCACACGATCTCGCGATCGCGCGGCAGTTTGGCCGTTGATTGCTGTAAACTGCCCAGTGGAATCAATACCGCGCCCGCGATATGACCGTCGGCGAATTCGTGAGGCTCTCGAACATCAAGGAGGAAAGGCGTGGGGGGCTGGTTCAGCCTGGCTGATAATTCCTGCGCGTCGATCACGTCGGCGCGACGCGCCGTACCTTGTTTCTCCGCGCCGACTTCAGTCACATCGCCGCCAAACAGTCGTTTCAGGAAACCCATCGATGTAAAAACTCCACTGCAAAGATCTATGACCAATAACTCACCAGAATTTTGATGCATGGAACGGAAAAAAGTGACACAGCAATCTGCCGTGTCACTCTAACGCGTTGGGTTACCGACTGACCTGAACAGCGCGCGCTGTTATGTGTGCGACCAGTCTACAGCCAGTTGCTTGCGATGGTGCAACTGTTTTTCAATTACCATGCCGGCAGTGGCCCCTTCGGCAGCGGCGATGACCGCCTGCTTAACGTGGTTGCACAGCACATCGCCGACCGCAAAGACATTGGGGATCGCCGTCTGGAAGTTCCTGTCCACCGTCAAGCAGCCCGATTCCGATGCTGCCAGCTGACCGCTCAGGAAATCCGTGACCGGCTTACCGCCTTGCAGGAAAATGAAAGCCCCACTCACCGGTAGCGTCTTTTCAGGGCTACCGCGCGGGGCGACTCGCACGCCTTCGACGTGGTTTTCACCCAGCACCTCGCGCAGTGCGGCGCCAAGATGGAGCGTGACACTGGGGTGGGCGCTGATCTCGTCGATGAGATGGGAATCCGCTTTCAAACCGGGTGTGGGCGACAGGAAATGCACCAGGCGCGCAAACCGGGTGAGGAACAAGGCTTCTTCGATGGCCTCGTCGGTGTTGCCGGCTACGGCCACAACCTGATCGCGGAAGAAGGCGGCGTCGCAAGTGGCGCAGTACGACACCCCATGACCCAGCAAGCGATCTTCCCCCGGCACGCGATGGCCGCGCCCCATCGCACCGGTTGCGATGACGACTGCCCGGGTGATGTAAGTTCCCCCGTTGGCGAAGATCATCTTGGGATCGCTCTCCAGGTCAACGGCCTGGACTTTGTCCTGCACAAACCGCGCCCCAAACTGCTCCGCCTGGGCGCGCATGGTCTTTACCAGTTCAGCGCCGCTGACCTCGCCCGGAACGCCGGGATAGTTCGCGATCTTCGTCGTGAGGCCGAGCGCGCCTGCGGTCAGCCCCTTGTCGATGACGACAGTCTTCAAATCGGCGCGCGCGGCATACAGCGCCGCAGTGGCGCCGGCCGGTCCGCCGCCGATGATCACCACATCGTAGACGTCTTCGGCATCAACAGGACCCAGGCCGGGATCGAGAAGCGCTTCCATGCGTCAGTTCAATCGGGCGAGGATGTCGTTGTGCTCCATCAGCAGGTAATCGACGCCGCCCAGCTTGATCTCTGCGCCGGTGTACTTGGCGAACAACACCTTCTCGTCGACTTTCACCTTGATGCTCTCGTCATCGCCCACAGCGACCACCCGGCCGGTCTGCGGCTTTTCCTTGGCGGTCTCTGGCAGCAGCAGCCCGGACGCCGTGCGGCCTTCCTGCTCCAATGGCTGGATCAATACGCGCGCGCCCAACGGCTGTACGATTGTCGTTCCGTTATTCGTGTTCATCTTGTTCATCTCCGTATTTACCTGATTCCCAGTAACTGGTTGATTTTGTTGCGGTCAAAGCCGACGACAATCTTGCCGCCAATGTCGATCACCGGCACGCCCTGCTGGCCCGACCGGCGCACCATATCGCGCGCGGCCGCCATGTCGCGGCTGACATCGATGTCGCTGTACTTGATGTTCTTCTGCCTGAAGTACGCCTTTGCGGCATTGCAGAACGAACAGGTCGGCGTGGAAAATACAATCACACGCGGTTGCGTCTTGTCACTCTCTGCCATTGCGTTACTCTCCTATCACGGTTCTAACGGATTAGATGAAGGGCAGCGGCGGAAGTTACACGCGGCAACGCCTGTGGCAAAAAGACGAGATATCAGCAAAAAAAGCTTCGCCTGCCTGTCGGCTGTGGCAGATCCGGGCGCCTCCCAAAAGACCGCGCTGGAAGCTCGACGCGGATTGCGTCCCCGGGGCGGCATCCGTGCGCGTCCACGAGGGCGGGGACGCGAAGCGAATGTGCAAAAATAGTTAACGACGCACTTAACTGGAAACCAGGCTTGACAAGGACTGGCAATACCCTATACTCACTCGGTGAGTATGTTGGAATCTCAACAGCGGTCATCCTATACCGGGGCGCTGTCACCGGAATACGCATTGCTGGGTTTCCTCGCGCTGCGTGAAGCGCACGGATACGGTTTGCATCAGCAACTTGTCCAGGAACTGGGGCAGGTATGGCATGTCAGCTTGAGCCAGACTTACAACATTCTGGGTCGCCTGGAGAGGCAGGGCTATATCAGCGGTTCCATGATGCCGCAGGACAAACTGCCGGCGCGGCGCACATACCATCTCACGCAGGCGGGCCGGCGCCGTTTCGATCAGTGGTTACAGTCGCCCTCGGGTTGCAGCGTGCATGCCATCCGCGTCGAGTTTTCCACGCGGCTGTACTTCGCGCTTCTTTTGCAGCCCGGCTATGCCGACGAGTTGATCGATCTCCAGGTCAAGGTGGTGCAGGGCGGCCTGCAGCGCATGCGCAAAGCGCTATCGTGCATGCCGCCGGAGCAAACGGTGAATCGCCTCGGCTTGAGCTTGCGTATTCGGCAGTTGACTTCTGTCGCGGAATGGCTAACCGAGTGCCGCACGGCGCTTGGCCCTGCCCATGATATGGAACGATAAAAGGATATGAATATCGGAAATCGCATGCAATCGCCCGTTATAAAACGAAACCTGCTGAGAGCGGCATGCGCCGCGCTGGGGACGCTGGCGCTGGCTGCCTGTGCGCCAACAACCGTATCGCCGTCCAATGCCGCCCCGACAAGCTCCAGCGCGATACTCACCGTGTATGCAGCCGCATCATTGCAGGACGCGTTCGATGAGTTGGGCCGAAACTTTGAGAATGCTCATCCGGGCGTCAAAGTCGCGTATAACTTCGCCGGCTCGCAGCAATTGGCGCAACAGATATCGCAGGGCGCGCCCGTCGATATATTCGCGTCTGCCAACCAGGCGCAGATGGCTGTCGCCATCCAGTCCGGGCGCATCCTCAGCGCCACGGTGCGCCCGTTTGTGCACAACCGCCTGGTCGTGGTGCTGCCGAAAGCGAATCCGGCCAGAATCGCCACGCTGCAGGATCTGGGCAAGCCGGGTTTGAAACTGGTGCTGGCCGCCAAAGAAGTTCCTGTGGGCCAATACGCGCTTGGCTTTCTCAACAAGACGGCCGGCGATGCCGCATTCCCGCCGGGGTATAAAGACGCCGTGCTGAAAAATGTGGTTTCCTACGAAGACAACGTGCGCTCCGTGCTCAGCAAGGTAGCCCTGGACGAGGCCGACGCCGGCATCGTCTACTCGACGGATATCACCAGGGATACGGCGGATCAAGTGACCCGCATCGAAATACCCGACCGGCTCAACACGATCGCATCGTATCCCATCGCGTCGCTCAGAGACTCGCCCCACGCCGAACTCGCAGACGGGTTCATCGCGTATGTCCTGTCGGATGGCGGGCAGAAGATAATGGCATCTTACGGCTTTATACCGGTGAACGGCAAGTAGGCGCAGCGCGTGAATAGTGATCGCTTGGAGCGAACTGCAGATGCGGGGAAGACAAAGCCGGGGTGGGCGCGCGCCGTGCAACTGCGCTCTCTCGGTTCACCGCCCGGCATGACCCGGCGCAGCAGCGCCGGTCTCTGGCGCATTCTAAGTCTTCCGCTCCTGCTGTTTCTGCTGCTGCCGCTGACGGCATTGCTGATCCGCACGCCGCTCGATCAGATTGCATTGAGCCTTACACAGGAACAGGTACATGAGGCTATCGCGCTCAGTTTCGGCACGACCCTCGTCAGCGCCGTATTGATCGTTGTGTTCGGAACGCCGGTGGCTTATCTGCTGGCGATGCCGCGCACCCGCCTGGAGCGCATCCTGGATACCGTTGTCGACCTGCCGACGGTGCTGCCGCCCTCTGTGGCTGGTATCGCGCTCCTGCTCGCGTTTGGACGGCGCGGCCTGCTGGGCCCTGTGATCGACGTGCTGGGCGTGCACGTAGCCTTCACGTCGCTGGCGGTGGTGCTCGCGCAGACGTTCGTCGCGTCGCCGTTCTATATCAAGTCGGCGGCTATCGCGTTCGCGGGCATCGACACAGACCTGCTGCAGGCGGCCGCGCTGGATGGCGCCGGCAACCGCCAGATCTTCCGGCACATCACCGTGCCGCTGGCCTGGGCCGGGCTGGTGAGTGGGCTGGTGATGAGTTGGGCGCGCGCGCTGGGTGAGTTCGGCGCGACGATACTATTTGCCGGTAACCTGCAAGGTGTGACGCAGACCATGCCGCTGGCGATTTATATCGGCTTTGAAGTAAACCTGGATACCGCCGTGACGCTGTCGGTGATCTTGCTGGCGCTGTCCTTCACGGCGCTGCTGCTGGCGAAAGCGTTGCTCAGCCGCGCCAGATGAGACAATGAGAGTGTCTATGTAACGTGTTTGAGCAGCGTAGGGTGAATGATGAGTAATACTCGATAGTTGTGATTTCGCCCAATGAGCGATGATAACAGGATGAAACTGGAATTGCCCATCGTGACGACGGCGCCGATTGTGAAACAATACGGAGACAGGTTTGCACAGGTTTTCGAGAATCGCTGTCAGTTTCAGCACTTTGAGAACTATCTGACGGGGCTGATTACCCCGCCCAACAAGACGCCGGGCGTGACCAACATTACGCGCTGCATCCTCGATAGCGTCGACAAGACGAATCTATCGCGCTTCTTCAGCGATGCGCCCTGGAAAGAGAAAGCGGTCAATGATGCGCGGGTCAAACTGATGAATGAGCAGACGCGATCATGGCGGCGGGCTAAGGAGATCAAATCGCTGAGTCTGGATGACACGCTGTTCGAACATGTGGGCGGCCTGTTTGACGGCTGGTACCTGGCCCCGCCGGTGGTCGAGTGCGTGCGCTGACACCACAAAGACTGGGTGAGTGTACTCAAGAAGAACCGCAATCTGGAGAGCTACAGCTTCACCCTCAACGATGAACACGGCCAAGCGATGCGTTTGGCCGGCCCCGCGATTCAGGTCGAGGACTTGGCGCCGCTCATTCCGCACAGCGCCCTCCACCCCATCGAGATCGCCGACACGACCTATTGGACCTTCACGTTCACCCTGCGCATCGCCAGCTTGGGCAAAGTGCGGCTGGTGATCAGCTTCGCCACTGCGGACTTGACCGGCGCTTACGTCGTGCTGGTGACCAACCGCTGTGATTGGGCGGCCCAGCGTATCATCGCGACGTATCTGCGGCGCTGGCCGATTGAAACCTTTTATCAGGACAGCAAACACGCTCGGCGTCTCGGTCTGGACGACTATCGCATGCGCAGCGCCGAAGCCTTTCAAAAACACTGGCGTCTGGTGTTCGTGGCCTATTCGCTCCTGCATCTGGATTGTCTGCGCGCCACTGACACAAAGGCGCTCACCCCGGATAAAACCATCGGTGAAGCTTGTCGCCAGCAAGCCCAAGCCCTCATTGAAGCCTTGATTCTGTATGCCCATGTTCGTCTTTCCAGTGGTGTCGACATACTGGTATTGCTGTCGGATCTCTTTGCTGCTCAGCAGCCCCTCAAATCACGTCTGTCGTGAATTCACAACTATCGAGGATATCGTTTACAACAAGAAGCGTATTCATTCTGCACTGGGTTATCCTCACACCGGCACAGTATGAGGTGCAGTGGCGAGCCGAGCAGCAGCCAAATTCTCCCCCTTAGAGGTTGTTTGCGAAATGTGATATAACATAACGCATGCCAAAGCGAAAGCCTTATCCAACCGATCTGACGGATGAGCAGTGGACAAAGCTGAAACCGCATCTTCCGCCTGAGAAAGCGCGGGG
>JAMCQN010000022.1 GCA_023382055.1 Chloroflexota bacterium | reverse complement strand
GCCGGCCTACCGCGAACTGCATTATGCGGTGGACACGACGGAGCGCACGCCTGAACAGGCGGCGGACTGCGTGCTGACGATCCTGCGCGCGGAGCAAATGCGCATCCCCGTGAAGGTAGCCAGCCCCTCGCCGGGCGGCGGCGCGAGCTACGACATCGTCTTCGGCGCCGGCGTGGCCGATCAGTTGGGTTTCGCGCTGGCAGGGCGCGGCTGGTGCGCTCCATTCGCCATCGTGAGCGATGACACCGTCGGGCCGCTGCACGCCGCGCGGGTGCAGCAGGCGCTGGCGCAGGCCGGCATCGCCTCATTTATCCACGCCATCCCGGCCGGCGAAAGCCATAAGACCCTGCACAACGTGGAGTTGATCTATCGCGCCCTGTCGGAACACGGCCTGGAGCGCAGCAGCGCAGTCATCGCCGTCGGCGGCGGGGTCGTGGGGGATGTCGTGGGGTTTGCCGCCGCCACTTACCTGCGCGGCGTGCCGTTCGTGCAGGTTCCCACCACGCTGCTGGCGATGGCCGATTCCAGCGTCGGCGGCAAAGTGGGTGTGGATACGCCCTTCGGGAAGAATCTGGTGGGCGCATTCAAACAGCCCGAACTGGTTGTCATGGACCCGGCGTTCCTGCGCACGCTGCCCGCCGCCGAACTGCGCAACGGATACGCGGAGATCGTCAAGGCGGCGCTGATCTCGGGCGGCGAACCGTACCGGCGCGTCCGGGCCGGCGTCTCGCTGTCCGTGCAATCCGGCGGCGGCGTTGATGCTAAACTGATTGGTACGCTCCTGGATGCGATCGAACTGAAGCGCGGCGTGGTCGAGGAGGACCCGTACGAGAAAGGTCGGCGCGCGCTGCTGAATCTGGGCCATACCTTCGGGCATGGCATTGAGGCCTGGAGCAAGTTCGCCGTCAAGCATGGCGAAGCCGTCTCGCTGGGAATGGTCTGCGCAGCCAGGCTGTCCCAGGCGCTGGGCCTGTGTGATGCGGCGCTGGTGAAGGAGGTGGTCGAACTGCTGGCCGCCGCAGGGCTGCCGGTCGCGCTGCCCGGCATCGATGTCGAGGCGGTGTGGCAACTCATGCAGAGCGACAAGAAGAAACGCGGCGGGCGGTTGCGCTTCATCGTTATGGGCGCGCCGGGCGACGTGTTTGCCAGCAGCGACGTCACCGAAGCGCAGGCGAAGCAGGTTCTGCGCACGCTACAATAAGAGCCTGGCGCTGTGACAGCCGATGTCTGACTTCTGCGTGAAGTCAGACATCGGGGTTTCCCATGTTACAGATCATGGAGTGCATGATGAAAAAACTATCTTTTCACCTCAACCGGATATCCACCAGAACTGCGCTGCTGGCGATGATGATGCTCATCATCGGCGCGGCGTGTGGAGGATCGGCCGGCGTGACACCCAAAGCCGTCATCACGTCGCCGCAGGCCAACGCGGAAATCATGGCCGATAGCCCATTGCAGATTCAGGGCCAGGCTGACGGTCAGGGGATCATCCGCGTCGATGTGATCGTCGATTCGGCGACCCTGGCATCGGTTCCTGCCAGCGATGCCACCAAAGGCGTCAGCACGCTGCCCGTGCAGGTGCCATTTTCAACCCAGACGGTAGGTTCGCATTTTGCGCAACTGAAGGTGTATGGCGTAGGCGATAAGCTGATCGCCGTGTCCGACCCGGTGATTTTCGTCATGAAGCTGGCGCTGGTGACCCCGACGACCGCGCCGCAGCCGACCGCGACGCCCGTCCCGCCCACCGTGGCTCCAACCGCCGTCGTGTCGGGTTCCGCGGGACTGACCAGCACGACTGCGACAACCGCCAGTGGAAGCATCGCCCCGGAGTTGACCATCACCAACGAATTTGCCAATATCCGCAGCGGCCCCGGCATCAACTTCAACCTGGTGGGCAAGCTGAACCAGAACGAGAAAGCCCCGGTGCGCGGCAAGAACCAGGACGGCACGTGGTGGCAGATCGCATTTGACAAAGGCCCCAACGGCGTCGGCTGGGTGTTCGGCCAACTCGTGTCGGTCAATGCGGCGGCCTCGCAGGTGGCGGCGGTCGCCGCGCCGCCCACGCCGACCAGCCCGCCGGCTCCCGCCGGCGCCACAGCGACGCCGCCCGGCATTGTCGCGCTGGTGACCGGCACGCCCGGTCCAACCGCCACGCCGAGCGGCCCCGTGTGCGACGCCAGCAGCAAAGACTGGCGCGGGCAGAACCCCAATTACCCGTTCTGCGCCAACCAGGACCCGACCTGGGCCGACCCGCAGGGCGACTGGAACGTCTACGACAACGGCAGAGATATCCCGTTATCCATCTCCTGGAGCATGTACGGGTCGAACATCAATCAGGTGTGGATCCACTTCGTGCAGGACGACAAAATCTGCGGTTTCACCAAACAGACCCAGCATATCGTCAACCAGCAGGTGCCGGCAGCCGGCAAGTATGACTTCAACGTGCTGCAGTTCCCCTACGGCGGGACGTTGAAGGTTTTTCTGACCGTTACGTTGAACGACGGGCGCACCGTCCAGTGGGGCGAAAAGAGGCTGTGCATACGCTGAGCGCATCGGCGTCCCCTGCGCAGGGTTGACCGCAGACCGCATCGCTTCGCAAGGGCTCAATACAGAATCGGGCAGACACGCAGGCCGAAGGGCTCCTACGTCTGGATTAGCGTAGGGGCAGGCCTATGTGCCTGCCCACCACGTCTTCGCAAGGGCTCAATACAGAATCGGGCAGACACGCAGGCCGAAGGGCTCCTACGTCTGCATTAGCGTAGGGCAGGCCTATGTGCCTGCCCACCACGTCTGGATTGGCGTAGGGGCAGGCCTATGTGCCTGCCCACCGACTCACGAAGACCTCACATAAGCATTGACTCAGCCCATATTCCTTGATATAGTCCTTTCGTAGTTTGCAGTGTCGCATTCCAGGGTGAATGCGATTAGACTCTGGCCTGGAAGCCCATGGAGCACGCAAGTTTTGCCGCTCCATGGGCTTTTTTCGTCCCAGGCGCAATATCAAGGAGACAAAGTCAATGCCTGCAGTGAACAGTGGAGATACGGCCTGGGTCCTGATCGCCACGGCCCTCGTCCTGATGATGACGCCCGCGCTGGCGTTCTTCTACGGCGGCATGGTCCGCAAGAAAAACATCTTATCCACGCTGAACCTTAACATGATCGTCATCGCCCTGGTGAGCGTGCAGTGGATATTGATCGGTTATTCGCTTGCCTTTGGCCCATCCAACAGCGGGCTGATCGGCAGCCTGGCCTATCTGGGTTTCAACGGGGTGGGCAGCGCGCCCAATGCCGCTTATGCGCCAACGATTCCGCACATGGCTTACGCAGGCTACCAGATGACCTTCGCGATCATCACGCCGGCGTTGATTACCGGCGCGTTCGTCGAACGCGTGCGCTTCAAGACATTCGTGGTTTTCATCTTGCTGTGGTCCACCCTCGTCTATGGTCCCGTGGCGCACTGGGTATGGGGCGACGGCGGCCTGTTCCACAATCTGGGCGTGCTCGATTTTGCGGGCGGAACCGTGGTGCATGTGACGGCAGGTTTTTCCGCCCTGACGTTTGCGTGGGTCATCGGCCCGCGCAAGGGTTACGGCAGTGTGACGATGGAGCCGTCGAATATCCCGTTCACCGTACTGGGCGCCGGATTATTGTGGATGGGCTGGTTTGGCTTCAACGGCGGCAGCGCGCTCGCCGCCGGCGGCCTGGCGGCCAATGCGATCCTGACCACCAATACGGCGGCGGCTGCGGCAGGACTGGTATGGATGCTGTTGAGTTGGCGCGACAGCAAGCCCAGCGTACTGGGCATCGTCACCGGCATGGTGGTCGGTCTGGTCGCGATTACGCCGGCTTCCGGGTTTGTGACGCCGCTGGCGGCTCTGGTCATCGGCGGCGTTGCTGCGCTGATCAGCTATAACGCGATCAAGTTCCGCCAGCGTCTGAAACTGGATGAGTCGCTGGACGTGTGGGCCTGCCATGGCATGGGCGGGCTGTGGGGCGCGCTGGCCACCGGCCTGTTCGCCAGCAAAGCGATCAACCCGGCCGGCGCAGACGGCCTGTTGTATGGCAACCCCGGCCAGTTTCTGGTGCAGGCGCTGACCGTCGTCGTCGTCATTATTTTTTCGATGGGCGTCACCTTCATCATCACCAAGGCGCTGAACCGGCTGATGGGCCTGCGCGTCAGCCCGAATGCCGAGGAAGTGGGTCTGGATATCAGCGAACACGGCGAACACGCGTATAGTTAAACTAGAATTGGTTCAGAAGACTTTGCGGCCCCACGATGAGCCGCCGAGCGCCGGCGTTACATGGCGCGCGTCACTGGCGCGTTGTGCGAACGCGGTGAAGGATAAGGCATGACCAAGAAAATAGAAGCGATCATCCGCGAAGAGAAGCTCAACGATATCAAAGATGCGTTGCATAAGATCGGCATCGTCGGCATGAATATCAGCGAGGTGCGCGGGCATGGCAGGCAGGGCGGCATCACGCTGGTGGGGCGCACCGGCACATACCAGGTGGATATGCTGCCGCGCTTGCAGTTAAACATCGTATTGAGCGACAAGAACGTCGAGCGCACCATCGAAGCCATCTGCGGCGCAGCCAAGACCGGCAACATCGGCGACGGCATCATCTTCGTTTATCCGGTCGATGAAGTCATACGCATCCGCACCGGCGAGCGCGGCCACGAAGCCCTGATGTACGAGGGCGATATCGACACCATGCCGGTGCAGGAGTGAGTTCGCCGCTGCAGCGCTGCGCGAGAAGTGTTAGCATACGCGGGACATGAAAAGAATCCTGATTCTGCACGGCCCCAACCTGAATCTGCTGGGTCTGCGCGAGCCCGCCGTTTATGGCCGCATGACGCTGGACGACATCAACAGCCGTTTGAACGACCTGGCCCGCCAGCGCGGCGTCAGACTGACGATCCAGCAATCCAACCACGAGGGCGTCCTGATCGATGCGATCCAGGAGGCGCATGCCTGGGCATCGGGCATTCTGATCAACCCGGGCGGGCTGACGCATACCAGCGTGGCGCTGCGGGACGCCATCAGCGGTGTGGCGCTGCCGGCGGTCGAAGTGCATCTCTCGAACATCTACGCGCGCGAGGAGTTCCGCCATCACTCGTTCATCTCGCCGGTCTGCGTGGGCAGCATCGCCGGGTTTGGCTGGCGCAGCTACCTTTTGGGGTTGACAGCGCTGCTGGACAAGCTGGAGGAGCAGACCCCGCCGGCGTGAGTAGAGATTGGAGATTAGAGATTGGAGATTGGGCATCCAGCATTCAGTGTTTATCTTCTGACATCTGTCTTCTGACTTCTTGCTTCTGATCTCTTGCCTCTGACCTCTGACTTCTGGCCTCTGATCTCCAACCTCCGACCCCTTGCCTCCAGCTTCTAGCTTCTTGCCTCTAGCTTCTCGCCTCCGACCTCTTGCGCTCTGCCTTCTCCTACACCGCCCCCAGCACCATCGACAACAGCGCCATGCGCACGAACACCCCGTTGCGCGCCTGGCGGAAGTAGGCGGCGTTGGGCAGTTGATCCACGTCCGTGGCGATCTCATCCACGCGCGGGAGCGGGTGCATGATCGCGACGCCCGGTTTGGCCTGCGCGACGACCGCGGCATTGACCACATACACACCCTTGTACTTCATGTACTCCTCGACGGTGTTGAAGCGTTCCTGCTGGATGCGCGTGACGTACACGATGTCCGCGCTCTGGAGCGCATCGCTCAGTTTGTCAGACTCGTGGACGGTCGCGCCGCGCCCGGTTACGAAGGACACCACATCGCGCGGCATCGCCAGTTCAGGCGGGGCCACATAGGTCAAGTCAACCTTCCAGTGCGACAGCGCCTTCGAGAGCGAGTGCACGGTGCGCCCATTCTTCAGGTCGCCGATCATGGCGACGTGCAGGCCGTCCAGCGCGCGGAGTTGCGCACCCTGCATGCCTCCGGCGCCTTCGCGTTGTATGGTATACAGGTCGAGCAGCGCCTGGGTGGGATGCTCGCCGGCGCCGTCGCCGGCGTTGATCACCGGCACGCCGGCGGCGTCGGCCAGCGCGCGCGCCGATCCGATCGCCGGGTGGCGCTGCACGATCACATCCGCATAGCCCTCCAGCATGCGCCCGCTGTCGTAGATCGTCTCGCCCTTCGCCGCGCTGCTGCTGGTCTTGGCCTCCGCCACGCTGAGCACCCGCCCGCCCAGGCGGTTCATCGCGCTTTCGAATGACAGGCGCGTGCGCGTGCTGGGTTCATAGAAGACGGTAGCCAGCAGGCGGTTCTGCAGCACCTGTCCCAGCGCGTGGCGTTCGCCGCGCGCCAGGCGCTGCTCATACTCGGCTGCCTGGCTTAATACGGCTTGTATCTCGTCCTTGCTCAGGTCGCCGATGCTGATGATATCCCGGTTATACAGTGAGTTCATTTGTCCTCCCTTGACGCGTAACAATCGGAGTTGCTACCACAATAAAAAAGGCCTTTGGTTGTTTCCAAAGGCCTTTTAATGCTGAAAATAATAAGGGCATCGCAAGCGCGTAAGTGCTGGTGCTGGCGATACCGGCTTAACATCAGGACGAATTGTACCAAACCTTTACGGTAAGCAAGGGGCGGTGGATGCTAATTGATCTTTTAACTTATGCCGCGTACAGCGAGGCAAGGGAGCACACACAGGCCGCAGGGGCCTTACGTAGGGGCCGACCCGTGTGTCGGCCCGTTGGCGAGCGCGCGCCGCAGCAGTTCGACCATCTCGGCGTGACCGGCCTGCTCCGCCAGGCTGAGAGCCGTCTGGCCTTTCGTTGTGGTCGGCTGCGGGTCGGCGCCGTGACGCAGCAGTAACTGCGCCGTTTCCAGATCGCCGTTCTGGGCGGCCTCCATCAGCGGTGTGAAGTCCGCCTGCTGTCTGGCATTTACGTCCGCGCCGTGTTCGACCAGCACGCGGCTGATGGCCTGGTGGCGGTTGGCGATGGCGGAGTGCAGCGGCATCACCTTCAACGGATTCTGCGACGCCACATTCACCGCAGCGCCATGATTCAGCAGCGCCTGCACGGTTTCAAGGTGTCCGAAAAACGCCGCCAGCCCGAGCGGCTGAAAGCCATCGGCGGCAAACGCATTCGCCAGCGACGGCTCCTGCCGGAGCAACTCGACCACGCGCGCGCTGCGGCCGGCGGCGGATGCCTCGTAGATGTTCAGATCAGTGCGCCGATCCGCCAGCAGTTGAGCAATGGCCGTCTGGCCGTAGTACATCGCCAGCAATACGACCGATAGCCCCGACTCGTCGCGCGCGCCCGCGAGTCGCGGGTCCGCCGCGAGCGCCATCTTTACCGCATCGACCGATCCCGCCTTGACCGCTTCAATAAACCCGTGTGCGTCCATAACCTTCATTATTGTGTAATCAAGCGATCGTTTCCATGCAGTTGAGCGACGAACTGTTTGCCTTTCTCTGTCAGCCAGAACGTGGCAGCGGGGAACTTCTTGTTGCTGTCGATCAGCCCATGCTCGACGAGATACTCGACCGCTGTGGACGGGATGATCTCCTCACCGCCCTCCAGCGGGTGCAGGATGTAGACCTTCTTGCCCTCGATGTCGCGGTGCGCCTTCAGGAAACCCTGACTCGCCATCGCCAGCAAAAGCTGCTTGTGAATATTGACCAGGTGCATACGCCATGCGAGTCAGGGATGCTCCCCTTGTCAAACCAAAGATACTGATGCAAGGAGATGGCTGACTTCAACGCCATCGTCCAGATCATCCCAGTAAACAGCAAAGCCACCTGGCTCTATGTGCCAGTGACGTCGCTGCTCAGGCGTGGCCTGCGCCAGCCAGTGCAGCCACTCCACCTTATCCATCGGGACACTCAGCACACGGCCATCGCTTAATGTCATCACCAGATCGCTGCCGGAGAACCGCACATCAGTTGCTTTCACTTCATTTGTCAGAACTTCGCCCGAAGTATTCATACCAGACCTCCAGCAATCTCTCCCGGTTGCGATGTATCAATCGCATAATCCGGTTCAACTCACTCTGAGTGTAACCATGATTATGCTGCAGCAGAACTGGATCCAGCCACACCTTTGCTTCATGCTCATCACGCAATACATGAACGTGAGGTGGTTCAAGCCAGTCGGAGGAATAGAAACGTAGCCTGTAACCATCGATCACAACGGTAGGCATGCCCCTCAGCCCAACTCCTCAACGTATTCCTGCAGCTTGCGCTGGTTGATCTTGATGTAATCCTCTTTGATGATCTCGTCCATCTCCTTCTGGGTCAGGCGAAAACTGAGGATATTCAAGGCGTCCTCGGGCGACTGCCCGTAGGCCAGCTTGCGCTTGCCGTTCTTCAGCGCGAACAGATACATATAGTGCGGGTTGCTGAAACTGCTCATTGCCTCACGCCTTTGCCAGCGCATCGGACAGCACGCCGCTGCGCTGCTTCACCAGTTCTGGCAGGCCCTTGTTGACCTCATCGTCATACTTGCCGGCCAGCAGTTCGCGGTAGAACTTATAGTCGATGCCCCTCAGCTTCTCGTCATCCGGGAAGCGGTGGTAATTCTCCTTCGACATCAGGCTCTTGCCCTCGGCGATCAACTGGTTTCCCAGCGCCGAGCCGGGGTAGGGGGCGTAAAACGATATCGAGGGCATCACGCGGCGCATGTACTTGATCATGCGCAGCGTCTTTATAGCGTCCTCGGGCTGCTCGCCGGGGATGCCCAGCATGATGTTGGACCAGAACACAGGCGCCTGCCTGCCCTGCCGTTCCAGGTCGTCGCCGATCTTGTTCAACAGGTCGATGGTGAAGTAGTTATCCTCTTCGGTGCATTCCTTGTTGAGAATCTTCAACACGCGGTCGCTGCCCGACTCGAAGCCGATGGAGACGGTCGTCCAGTTGGTTTCGCGCAACAGCGCCTCGAACAGATCGGGCCACTGGCGCACCGTATCGGCGCGCCCCGCCGCCCAGTACGGCCACAACTTGCGCGCGTTGCGTGGGTACTTCTCGATCCACTCCTTCAGCCAGGTGGGGTTCTGGAAGAACATCGAGTCGTGAATGACGACCGAGCCGACCGGGCCATGTTTCTCGTCCAGCATGTTGAGTTCTTCGATGACCAGGTCCACCGAGCGGCGTTGCATGTTGGGGATGTAAGAACTCTCGTTGCAGAAAACGCACTGCCACGGGCAAACGCGGCTGGTGAGCATGGTCGCCACGCCGGGCGGGCCCCAGCCGCATTCCGGCTCCAGCGGCCAGTTGAACTTGCGGCTCAATTTCCAACTGGCGGGTTTGGGCCACAACGTGCGGTCGATCATCGGCCACTCGTCCATCGACCGGGCGCCCACGCCGAGTGTCACGCGCTGGAACGCGCCGGGGTCTTTCGCCATCTCGACGATGGTCTGCTCGCCGGGGCCCTGGCAGATTTTGTCGAACTCCGGGACGGACAGCATCTCGTCCAGCGCCACCGTGGCGTGCATGCCGCCGGCGATGACGATCCCGTTGGGGTTGACTTCCTTGAACAGTTTGGCCGAGCGATAAGCTGCGGGATACGTGTAGGAGCGCACATTCATGATGAGCATATCGTAGCCCTGCATCTTGCGGCGCACTTCGTCCCAGTTGGCGCACTGGCGCGTGGAGAACATATCCGTCATCACGCCGTTCTGGTGCAGGATGGTGCGCAGCAGCCCCAGGCCGTGATCCTGCCACTGCTCGTGCGGGCCGGCGGGGTTTACCAGGTCGCCCAGGTCGCCCAGGTCCAGCCACAATCGACTGGATTTCTTTGTCTCCCTGGCGCTGAAAATCTTCATCATTTTCATCAACTCCAATCTGTCCTGGTGAGGATTGTACCAACCTGCGGGCTCGGCCAGCGCTCAGCCGGTCGGCGCTTGCCGGACGTTATGCGTACTGCTGTGGGGCTGCCGAAAATCGCGCTTGAACGAAACCCGCGCATCGGGATCGCGCCGGGGTGCGGCCGCGCCGTGAATAAAAAAACGTCGAGTGAGCGCGCCGGCGCACGCCACTCGACGTTTGAAATGGTCGGCTGGATCAGTGCGAGTGGCAACCGCAACCCGAACCACAACCGGCTTCGTCCTCTGCTTCATCGGTGCTGCCCGAATCATTGGTGCGGAAAGAGCTGCCGCAGCCGCAACTGGACGCCGCGTTGGGATTCTCGATCTTGAAGCCTGCGCCCATCAGGCTGTCTACATAGTCGATCGACGCGCCGGCCAGGTACATCATGCTGGTCGGGTCGATAAACAATTTGACGCCGCCCTGGTCGACGACGGTGTCGAAATCGCGCGCGGCGGCCTCAAAAGCCATGCCGTACTGCAATCCGGAGCAA
>JAMCQN010000075.1 GCA_023382055.1 Chloroflexota bacterium | reverse complement strand
CCAGGTAAGCGTCGGTGAAACGGATGCCGGGCACGGGCAGCAGCACACCCGTATCCAATACCTGGTTCAAGGCAGCCTGTTGCTCCACAATCCATCCCGGGTTACGGCGGGCAAGTTCACGGATGGGCGCATAGCGAGTGACGAACGCCGCAGCTATGATGCCGCCCGGTTTCAGCACGCGCAACGCCTCACTGATAGCGCTCTGGCGGTCTGCTTGCGCAGTCAGGTGGTACAACGGCCCCATCAACAGCGCCACATCGAAACTGGCCGTCCGGAATGCCGATAGATCGACGGCATTGCCATGCGCGTAATCGACTAGCGTCACGCCGGCTGCCCGCGCCTGACTGCGCGCGAAGTCTAGGTTGTTCTGCGCGAGATCGAGCAGGCTTACACCATACCCCTGCCGCGCCAGGGCAAGCGCATAGCGCCCCGGCCCGCCGCCGATATCCAGCACGCTGGCCGGCGGCCCGGGTAGGGTGTTCTCGAAGGCCAGCATCGTCAATGCATATTCCGTGCGATGGCGCGTCCCCAGCCGCTCCCACTCATACTGCGGGTTGGCATCGTAATACTGCTCAATCATATTCATCGGTCACGCGCCATCAACAGCCGGGCCGCGGCGACTGCGCCCATCACGGGGTCTTCGATCGGCGCCAGGACAATATTGCCGATCATGCGCCGGCACGACTGGGCGAAGAGTTCGCGGTAGAACAGCCCTTTGATCAGCAGGCTGCCGGAGTAGGCCAGCGTGAGCGGCAGCCGCAGACTGAGCGCGTCCATGACCGTCTTCGCCGCCAGCGCCAACTCATCCGCCCCCGCGCGCGCGATCTGCAGGGCAATGGCATCACCTGCAGCGGCGCAATCGACGACCACCTTCGCCAGCGATGCGATATCGCCGGGTGTCACATCGGCCTGGTACAGCCGGTTGATCAGGTCAAATGGAGAATGCAGACCCCAGAAAGCCAGCACGCGCTCGGTGAGTAACGTGGCAGGCCCGCGGCCATCCGCCGCGCGCGCCACGTGCCGCAATGCCTCATGGCCGAGTTGCCAGCCGCCGCCTTCGTCGCCCAGCAGGTAGCCCCAGCCGGAGGCGCGCGCGATGCGCCCATCCAGCGTCTGCGCCCACATGATCGCGCCGGTGCCGGCGATGACCGAGACGCCCTGGCCGTCGGGGCAGGCGGCGTACAACGGCAGCATGCCGTCGTTGACCGCCAGACAGTGCGCGGCCCAATGATTGTCGGCCACCCACTGGCGCGCCTTCGCCGTGTCTTCAGGGGTATCCGCGCCGCCGATGCCGAAACAGGCGAAATCGACCGTGCGCCGCGCCAGGCCCGCCTGGGCAAATGCGGCGTCGATGCCGATCTCAATTTCGGCCACCGCGGCCGCCTCGCCCGCGTACTGGTAGTTGGAACAGCCGGCCAGCCCCGTGCCGAGGGGATCGCCGTGTTCGTCTGCCAGCACGACGCGCGTCTTCGAACCGCCGCTGTCCACGCCGAGCAGGAGTTGCTGTGAAGTCATTGTGATGCCATTCTAGAGCAGGTAGCCCATGAACGGCAATATAGCGGAACAAGCGGGCATCTTGTGGACGTCAATGACGGAGTTCATCCTGAGCGGAACGGCACGTGTGCGGATTCGCGACTCACTCATTCGTGACTGCGCGCCGTGTAGTCGAAGGATGTTCCATGACCGGCCTCAAAGAGCATGCTTCATCTATCGAATACTCTTAGGATCGGGCGCCACTGTCGTGCGTATATCCTTGCGATCATCCGGCCGCCCAACGTCTGACCCTCGCGCCGTGAAATTACGCCCGCAGAGCCTTCATCATCCCGCGCATGAAGTTGCCGTGCAGGAAAATGCGCATGACGTACGCCCCAATCAGCGGCAGCGCGATGATCAGCGCCCACTGGATCAGCATCGGCTCGGTGCTGTCGAAGATACCCGGCACGATCAACGGCGTCACCAGACCGACGAACAGCAGCCCCACGCCCACCCAGAACTCGCGCCGGTGCTTGCGGATACTGCGCGGGCTGAACACCGACACGCCGTGCACGTCCCAGTACACGTGCATGGCAAAGTGCATATTGGCCAGCGCGAATGCGGCGCGCGACTGCGCCAGGTCCGGCGTCATAAGGTGGCTGGCAATATACACCGCCACCAGGCAAACCGCGCCGACCGAGCCGACGATCAGGCTGTAGCCCAGCACGTTGTCGATGAAACGGCGCGTGTACGCCGGCTGGATAAACCCGAACGCCAACAGCGCGCAGGGGATGCCCACCGTGATGGTCGCGATCCAACTGATGTGGCGCGGTTCGCCGGGGAAGCGCAGACCCACATATCCGGCGAACAGGATGGCGACGATGGTGATGACGTTCTTGGCCAGGTAGAGCCTGGCCGAGGCGTAGATCTTCTGCGTGATCGACTGGCCTTCCTGCAGTGCGCGCGGCAGCGTGGACATGGTGTTGTCCAGCAGCACCAGTTCGGACACATCCTTGGCAATCTGCGCGCCGTCGTTCATGGCGATGCCCAGGCGCGCCTGCTTCAGCGCGGGCACGTCGTTCACGCCGTCGCCGACCATCGCCACATACTCGCCCTGCTTCGTCAGCGCTGAGACGATGCGCCGTTTGGTATCGGGGGTAATGCGCGCGAACAACTCCGCCGACTTCACCGCTGCTTCGAACGCGCCGTCGTTGAGTTGCGCCAGTTGCGCCTCCGTGACCACTTCATTGCCCTTCATCCCCGCCCGTCGCGCGGTGGCCTGAACCGTCTCGGCGTTGTCGCCCGAGATAACCTTGACACGCACACCCAGGTTGGCGAACTGGCGCAGGGTCTCCTGGATGTCGGGGCGGATTTCGTCGCGGATAACCGCCAGCGCGACGGGAGCGCGCGAACTCAGGCTATGGATATCCAGGCGCGCCTCGCCGGTCGCGGCATCCACCTGCGGCGCATCGGGCGTCCGCATGAACGCGACCACGCGCAGACCCTGGCGTGTGTACTCGCCCGACTGCGCCAGGATGGCGCCGGCGCTCTCGCCCAGGCCGGCGAAGAGAATCTCCGGCGAGCCCAGGATGAAGGTCTCCACGGCGGACGCAGGTTCGGCGGCGAACGCCAGCGCCCCCCACTTGCGGGCGGAGCTGAACGCCACCTCGGACACGACGTCGCGCGGGCGATCCGGCGCGCCGCAGTATTCCGCGATGGCGGCGGCGGTCTTGTTCTGCGCGTGCAGCCCTGCCGCATACTGCGCCAGCAGCGCCTTGGCGGCGCTTTCATCGAACCCGTTCAGCGGGATAATCTGCTGCACGGTGAGCAGGTTGCGCGTCAGCGTGCCGGTCTTGTCGGCGCACAGTACCGTGACGTTGCCCATGCTCTCGATGGCGTTGATGCGCTGCACCAGCGTGTTGAAGCGGCTGATGCGCACCGCGCCGACGCTCAGCGATACGGTGATCGCCAGGATCAACCCGGCCGGGACGAAGCTGGTGACGATGACGAGCGTGTAGCGCAGGGCGCGGATGGCGGTCTCGCCGGTGATTGACGCCGCGATGATCTGCAGGATGGCGATGACGGCCATGACGATGACCAGCCCCTGCACCACAAAGTCGATCTTGCGCTGCAGCGGCGTGCGGGCGTCCTTGATGGCGCGCGCCGCCGTGGTCAGCTTGTTGGCGTAGCTGTCCGGGCCAACCTTGGTGGCGCGCACCAGGCCGCTGCCCGCCAGGCAGAACGTGCCGCTCAGCACCGCCTCGCCGGCTTTCTTCGCCACCGAGTCGGATTCGCCGGTCAGCAGCGATTCGTCCATTTCCAGGGCGTGGCTCTCGACCACGTCGCCGTCCACGGGCATGCGGTCGCCCGGGGCGATCTCGACCAGATCGTCAAGCACCACCTGGTCGACCGGCACCTCGACGCTGCGCCCGGCGCGCCGCACGCGCGCCTTGCGCACCGCCAGCGCCGCCAGCTTGTCCAGCATGGCCTTGGCGCGCAACTCCTGGATGATGCCGACGATCATGTTCAGCCATACCGTGGCGCCGGAGAACAGCGTATCGCCCACCACCACGCTGCGCGTGCCGGGGCCGCTCAACCCCACCAGCAGTGTGGCGCTGAGCGTGACGAACAGGATGATGTTGAAGACGGTGAAGACGTTATCGCGGATGATGTCCCAGGCAGTGCGCGCACTCTTGGGCGGCTGCACGTTGCGCTGACCGCGTTCGACGCGCACGCGGACTTCGGAGTCGCTCAGACCGTGCGTGGCGAGGGGAATTGCAATTGGGTTAGTTGCCATTTGCCGTAGGGACAATCATACGATAGACCGGAGTGTAACTGCGAAACAAGGTGTTTATCTATAAACCACACTGCTATACTCTCAAAATGAGTTCGAACAAGGACGCCACTCCGCGCACTTGGTGGTTCACCCCGTGGTTCCTACTAAGTTTGTTTGCGGTTCTAGCTATCTTCTACAGTTTCAGTTATCCATTGTTTGAAGGTGCTGATGAAGTAGCCCACTATTGGAATGCGAAATATATCGCAGATCATAAAAGCTTGCCTGATCTCAACAACCCCTCACAGACTGCAGTTAGCGCTGAACGAACACAAATGCCCCTATATTACGTTATTGGCGCGATACTTATTTCGCCTATAGATCGTGCTGACTTCACTGATTACGCACGCTTTAACCTTAATTACAAGTACCCTGTATTGTTTGTGCATACTCAAGATGAAATAACGTGGCCACCTTATACAACGATATTGGCTGTCAGGGTACTGCGGTTATTTTCTGTCCTTCTTGGCATACTCACGCTAATTTTCATCTACAGGTCTGTAAATCACCTTGGCTTTGATAAAACAACAGCGATGGTGGTCATTGCGTCGATGGTGTTGAATCCCAAGTACATTCACCTAAGCAGCTCAGTTTCCAACGACATTGCAGTAGCCTGTGCTTCGGCGGCAGTGCTGATGATCTTAGCAAGCTGCGTTGCAGAACACCGCTCACGTAAAGAGATATCAGCTAAACGCATGCTCATTATGGGGGTAGCAAGTGGAATTGCCTTTCTGACAAAACTCAACGCACTTTCAGTTATTGTACCGATATTTCTTACAATGTTATTCTTCGCTCGTGATAAGCGTGGTTTAAACCTTGCGGTTCTACTGAGGTGGCTTTTCGCTTTTATAGCAGGATTTGCTATTACAACCGGCCCGTTTCTTGTCTATAACACGCTGAAGTATGGCGATCCAATGGCTAGTGCCCAGAATTTTAGGGACTTAGAACCCTATCTTCGAAAGTCAGCACTCGCTATATCTGATATACCCACCGTGTCAATAAGCCTTATCCGAACCTATTGGGATTCGTTCGGGAACGGGCTAGATACACCATATCGTTTCTTGGGATATGCTTTGTTTGGATTTACTATTGCAGGTTTCGTTATCCACATTACGCGAAAACTAAAGCCATTACCAACTGATATCTCACTGCTAATTCCGATGTCACTGATAGGGGCGAATTTTATCTTCTGGTTATATTGGCTTTTTACCAACTCGCTTAGTGCATATAGCCGTTTTTTCGCACCAGCATTCCTCGGTCTTCATCTTTTAATGGGGCTTTCTTTTGCAGCGATTATTAGTGAAAAGCACATAATCAGAACAAGCGCTATATGGATAACTATTGGTGTACTTTGCGCGGTATTGATAATCCCTGTGTTCGTGCTACCCACATATGAAAGTATTCTTTACCTTCCACCATCTGTAGAACGTAGCATCCCCCAAGAAGGTAGAGTTACATTCGATAACGGTATCCAACTATTGTCAGCTGAACCCAACAAAATACGATTAGACGGTAATGAGCAAATGCGATTGAGTGTTCGGTGGCGCATTGTAAGGCCAAATATAGCGATGAATTGGCTGGTAATCACACTATTTGATCAAAGAGGTAACCAGCTTTCCCGTCAGGTTCTTTTGCCGTTTAATGGTCATTACAATACCCAACAATGGGCGACAGGTGTATTAGAAGATGAATATCAAGTACAAATGCCTACTGCATTACATCCAACACTTGTTAATATTTATTTAGGTTGGTACGGCTACGACTCCCCGAACCGTGTCGCACGAGTGATACCTACTAACGCGGAAAGCGCACTAGCTGCAACAGTAAAAGTGCGTGGTGCAAAGACACCTGATATGGCACCATCACATGTGCTAAACATTGATTATAGTGGAGTAATCGCACTTGAAGGTTATGACTTGCAAGATGATCACTTGATTTTATACTGGCGTAGCATACGTGCCGTTAATAATAACTATAGCGTGTTTGTTCATTTAAATGATTCAAAAGGCACACTCGTTGGTCAGACGGATGGTGTAGTGCAATATGGCACCTTATACTGGGATCAAGGTGAACAAGTATTAGATCAACGATTACTTCCAAGTATAAATGGTGTTTGTGAAATTAGCGTTGGCCTTTATGATATTGGGACAGGGACACGACTCACTGCTCAAAGTGGTACATCACAAATTGATGATAATGCTGCGATTATCTGGAAATGTGGTAATTAAATAGTCAAAGTAATATTACGGTTCTATTCTGACTTTTACTTCAATTTGCGGGGAAATTTCTTCGGTGGATGTATATGGGATAACACGAAGTATGTATGAACCGACTAGTACGTTCTGGGGCAAGTTAATTACATACATTGCTGTCAATGGCTTGCTAAATTGCTGCGTTGGTAAACCAAAAGCTGATATTTGTTGATCCGATTGAGTAATCAACTTTCCATCGACTGATAATAACCTCAAAGACACTTTAGTGTTCCACGGTAGATGTGCATTAGTGCGCACTTGCCAGAAGCAGAAAACCTCCATTGATGAAGCGTTAACATGTGTTGCCTCAATCTGCTGACATCCTAATGAGTCAAGTCCGCGATCACGATCAGTTTGTTTTATCGTTGATTTGTTAGATGGAATTGAGTCTGGTAGCGGTTGGTAAGGGCGAAAAAAGTGGTAATGCAAAAGGCGTAAACCTCGGAAATTATCAATTTCCTGATCAGGCATAAATGCAACAGATTGTCTTCGCAAAAGACCTTGCACGATATGGCTGGGGTCGAGCAGCGTCTCGTCATACAGCAGCAGCCAGGCGCCCGAACGACCGCCCAGCCAGCTATTCAGCAGCGGCACGGCGCTCCGATAGTCGAGCACATCCTGCAGGTTGATCATCTCGGCGGGCGGCAGCCAGTGCCAGTCGCCGTCGCCGTAATAGTAGTGAAAGACGTGGTACAGGTTGGGGATCATCAGGATGGGTTCGCCCGGCTTGACGTGCGCGCGCAGATAGGCCGCCGCGCCGCGATAGTCCTCGTTGGCGCTGGCCGGGTCGGCGCGCCACAGGGTGAAACCCGCCAGACTCAACGCCGCCAGCAAGACCGCCAGGCCGCGCGCGACAGCAGCGCGGGCGGGGATGCGGCTGGTCATCCACAACCCGACTGACGCGCCGAATCCGGCCGCCGCCAGCGGCGCGGCCGCCGCCACGTAGCGCCCGGAGAACTTGCCCGTCCAGGCCGACACGGCGCAAATAGCCAGCACGATCGCGCCGCTCAGCAGGGGCAACAGGCGCAGGCGACTGGAACTGAAGAAGGTGATAAGCAGCAGGGCAACGGATGCGAGCGCCGCCAGCCGGCCGGCCGTGGGGTCGATCAGCTTCGGCGTCAGCATGACGGCCAGCCCCTGCTCCAACAGCGGGAACAGGTTGAGCCGGCCGCCATAGGTGGTGCTGGTGGGGACGGACACTTTCAGGATGAGCAGCGTCCACGCGCCGATGATGGCGGCGGTGATGACGATGGCGGCGATTGCATACCAGAAGTCTGACTTCTCTAAGAAGTCAGACTTCTCAGACGTAGCGCCTGGCGCAAGGCGCCGGCGCCGGATCAGCCAGACCACGACGACCAGCGCCTGCACGCCGAAGATCAGCGCGCCGTACACATGCGTGGCAAACGCGGCGATCAGGCTGATGCTCCACGCCGCCCAGTTGAGCCGCCCGCCCCGGCGCAGCGCGCGCGCCAGCAGCAGCGTCGCCAGCATCGTCAGGCACATCAGCAGCGCGTACATGCGCGCCTCCTGCGCAAAACCGACGCCCACCGGCCACACGGCCGCGAACAGCGTCGCGCCGCGCTGCGCCGCCCGCGGCAGCCCCAGCGTCTTGACCAGTTGATACGCCAGCGGGATGATCAGCACCGCCGCGAATGCGGACAGCGCGCGCGCGTTGAACTCGCTGATCCCGCCCAGCGTGTTCCATACGCTCAGCAGGATATAGTGCAGCGGGGTGTTCGAATCCAGCGTAGCCGTCTGGGTCAGGATGCGCGCCAGGCCATCCTGACCCAGCGTGATGCTGTAGCCCTCCTCCGCGTACAGGCTTTGCGCGCCCAGGCCGGCGATGCGCGCGGCAAATCCCAGCAGCGCAAACGCCAGCGCCCAGGCGTCCACGCGCGATTTCCGCGCCGCATTGAGCAGGAACCCGGTCCGCCTCAGCATGTCGTCCTTCACGGTAGGATTGTAACCGGCGTCACCACCTGCGGCGCGATCTGGCTGTCGGGGGTGTAGGGAATCGCGCGCAGCGTGTAAGCGCCCGCAGGCAGGCGGGCGGGGATGGGCACGAAGTAGAAGCTGGTCAGCGGTTTGCCGAATGGCACGTAGGGGATGCCCTTGGCCGGCGCGAGCATCTGGTCGCTCTGCGCCACCTGCCCGCCGTCCGGCCCGGACAGCCGCAGCGATACCTTCATGTCGTAAAGCAGATGAGAATCCGCCTGAACACGCCAGAAACACGCCACTTCCATCAGCGCGTCGCCGGTATGCGGCGGGCGGAACGGCGCGCAGCCCAGCGCGTCCAGCCCGGCCTGGCGGCCGCTGGAATCCAGCGCGGAGTGCAGCGCGGGTATAGTCGCCGGGATGGGGGCATAGGGGGCGTCGAAACGGTAATGCAGCAGGCGCAGACCGTGGAACTCGGTCACCGTCCGGTCGGGCTGCAACTGGTGCGCCACGCGCCCCAGCAGCGCCGGCACGATGCCGCTGGGGTCGATCACGTCGTCCTGCCACAGCAGCACCCACGCGCCGCGCCGCCCGTCCAGCGCGGCGTTCAACAGTGGCGCGGCGCTGTCGTAATCGAGCGTGTGCCGCACGTTCAGCACCGGGTCGGGCGGCAGCGCCGTCCAACCCGCATCGCCGTAGTAATACTGGAACACCGGCGCGAGGTGGCCGGAGACCAGCAGCACGGTTTCATCCGCCTGCACATTGGCGCGCAAATAGGCCGCCGCGCCGCGATAGTCTTCATTGGCGTAGGCCGGGTCGGCGCGCAGCGCGACCAGACCGATCAGGCACGCCGCGACGGCGGCGACTGCCGCGAGGGCGCGCGCAACTGTCTCAAAGTGGAGAGATGACGCGCGCCAGCGACCACCGATCAACACCGCCGCGATTGTCGCGATAAAGGGGGCGGTCATCGCCGCGTAGCGCGGCGCGAATTTGCCGGTGACCGTGCTGAAGGCGGCGATGCCGGCCAGCGCCGCCGCGCTGATGAACGCCAGCCGGCGCAGGTCGGTGTTACCCCACAGCGCAACGATGAGCGCCAGCGCGGCCAGGGCCGCCGCAGGCAGCGCCAGCGCATCCGGCAGCAGGCGCGGCAGAATGTTGGCGGCCAGGCTCTGCGCCAGCACGGTCAACGGGTTCAACGCGACGCTGTAGGTGGTGCCGTAGCTGCCGTAACTCAACAGGATCAGCAGCGTGCAGCCGGCCATGATCAACCCGGTTGCGGTGGCTGCCAGCACCGGCCAGCGCGGGCGCGCCGCGCGCGGCAGGCGCAGCCACCACACGAGCAATACCAGCGCTTGCGCCGCAAACACGAACGCCGTCAGCACGTGCGCGCTGAACGCGACCAGCACGCTGACGCTCCAGGCTGCCCAGCGCCATGCGCCTGCGCCGACGCGCAGGCAGCGCAGCAGCACGACCGTCGATAGCAACGCCAGGCACAGCGCCAGCGCGTACATGCGCACTTCCTGCGAGAGCGACACGCCCACCGGCCAGGCGGCCAGCAGCGCCAGCGCCAGGATCGGCACCGCGCGCGAGCCAGGCGCGACCTGCCGGACCAGCGCGCCGCCCAGCGCCACCGTCAGCACCCCCGCAAACACCGAGAGCAAGCGCGCGACAAACTCGCTGTCGCCGCCCGCCGCCATCCAGCCGTGCAACAAGATATAGTGCAAGGGGGTGTTCAGTTCCAACTGCGCGGCGCCATGGATGATCGTTGCGAGGTCGTGGCGGGCGAACAGAACCGTGTATCCCTCGTCGTACCACAGGCTCTGGCTGCCCAGCCCGGCGGCGCGCACGGCGAATG
>JAMCQN010000126.1 GCA_023382055.1 Chloroflexota bacterium | reverse complement strand
ACCAAGAGCGACCGCTGCGCTATCATGAGGGTGCCTCCATACTCTGATGTGTAGCAACCTCAATGATATGGCGGCGGCCGCGTTTAGGCTGTGCCTGGGCGCGGCCTTCGATTTATGACCAACCCTCGGTTAGACAAAACCACACGAGTTGTATACGTTCGGGCTGATGAACAACCCCTGGTTAGACCTCCCCGAAACGTCGCCTTCCTACACTAAACTACCGATTGATGGCGAGTTCGCGACTGCGAGATGATGCCAGTGTCGTTTTCCGCACCCGGCTGCTGCCATATTTGTGCCATAATCAACTTCAGGTCATGCTCCAAATCGACCAGATCCTCCAGAAGCGCTACCGCATCGTCCGCGTGCTGGGGCAAGGCGGCATGGGCGCCGTCTACCTGGCGCAGGACCTCAGTCTGGAAATCTCCTGCGTCGTCAAGGAGATGCTGCCGCCTCCCGATCCCGCCCTGGTCCCCAACGTGCTGAAGCAGTTTCAACGCGAGGCCAAGGTGCTGGCTGGCCTGCGCCACAACGGGTTGCCGCGTGTGTCCAACTACTTCACAGAGGGCGACCACTACTACCTGGTGATGGACTTGATCGAGGGCCGCAGTTTGGACAAGCTGATTGGCGCTGCGGGTCTGCCCGAGGCCGCCATCTTGACCATCGCCGACCAGTTGCTCGACGTGCTGGCTTACATCCACGGACAGGGCGTATTGCACCGCGACATCAAGCCCGGCAACATCATCGTACAGCCTGACGGGCGCGCCATATTGGTGGACTTCGGGCTGGTCAAGGTGGTCAGCGCCGGCCAGAGCACCCGCACGCTCGTCAGCGCCCTCACACCGCAGTACGCTCCGCCGGAGCAGTATACCGGCGGGGCTGACCAGCGCAGCGATCTGTACTCGCTGGCTGCCACACTGTATCAAGCCTTAAGCGGGCACACGCCGGCCAGCGCGACCGAACAGTTGGCCGGCATGACGCTCCAACCGCTGCGCGAGTGGCCCCATCTGCGCGGCATCTCGCCAAACACCGAGCGCGTCATCATGAAAGCGCTCATCCTGAACCGCGACGCGCGTTACCCCAATGCAAACGCCATGCGCGCCGACCTGGCGGGACATCAGGCTATTGTGGAGAGGGCTGCGACCGCCCCGGTGACAGCGCCGCGAGTTGCCTCGTCAGCGCTAAGTGCGGCGCAGGTCGGTAAACCGCGCGGCAACGCCGGGTTGGTCGTCGCTATCGCGGGTGTTGTCGCAGTTGTGCTTTTGGCAATTGGCGCGGTAGCCGTGTCGCAGGCGCTGTCGGCATTGCCGCCCACGCGCAACGCAGTCACATCCAGCCCTCCGACCTCATCCCCGCTTGCGGTATCGGCAATACCCGCTATCGCCGCAGGGGCGACGCCAACCGCCGCGGAAAAGACGACGCTGATGCTCAAACCGGGCGTCTTGATAAAACTGGTGTCTGTGCCGGCCGGGCAGTTCACGATGGGCAGTGAAAAGATTGAAACGGCGGCCAGCGAAGCCGAAAAGCCACAGCACAAGGTGCAACTGGATGAATACCTCATCGGCAGATACGATGTCACCAACGCGCAGTATGCCGTTTTCGCGCAGGCCACCGGGCGAACCTTCCACATCCCCGCCGGCAAGGAGAACCATCCGGTCGTGCAGGTGTCCTGGGATGAAGCGATGGCATTTTGCCAGTGGGCCAGCCGCGTCAGCGGGCGCAATGTGCGCTTGCCTTCCGAGGCGCGATGGGAGAAAGCCGCACGCGGCGTCAAAGCGCTCACCTACCCGTGGGGCAACACGGCCCCAGACTCCAGCCGACTGAACTTCAACAACAGCGTGGGCGATACCACGCCGGTCGGCTATTACAGCCCGACCGGCGACAGCCCTTACCAAGTCACCGACATGGCTGGCAATGTCTGGCAATGGACGAGCAGCCTGCTCAAGCCCTATCCGTATAATGCAGATGATGGGCGCGAAGACCCCTCCAGTCGCGATGAGCGCGTGCTGCGCGGCGGAAGCTATGCCGACAATGCCGTTCTAGCCCGCAGCGCGAACCGCAACGCCAGCCTGCCCGGTTACCGCAGCGATGCCGTAGGTTTTCGCGTGGTCGTCCTGCCTTGAGCCGTTGTTTACAGCCCAATCATGTGGCATAATCGCCACAGGAGATGGCCGGTATGCCAGGGAGATGGGCGCGGATCACGCGTGGCATGCCTGCATCTGGAAATACCACCAGCCCGCTGCGTCTAGCGCTGCGAGGAAACCAGGGACGTGATGCTGCAAATCAACCAGCTTCTTGAGAATCGATATCGTGTTGACCGCATACTGGGGCAGGGGGGGATGGGCGCCGTGTACGTCGCCTATGACCTCAACCTGGAGATCACCTGCGTCGTCAAGGAAATGCTCCCGCCGCCCGATCCCGCGCTGGTGCGGAACGCAGCAGCGCAGTTCCAACGCGAAGGCAAGATACTGGCCGGCCTGCGCCACCAGAGCCTGCCGCGTGTGTCCAACTACTTCACCGAAGGCGACAACTACTATCTGGTGATGGACCTGATCGATGGCAAGAGCCTCGAGAAGATGATCGGCGAGTCTGGCCTGCCCGAAAAAACGGTGCTCACGTATGCCGACCAGTTGCTGGACGTGCTGGCCTATATCCACTCGAAAGGGATTTTGCACCGCGACATCAAACCCGCCAATATCATCGTGCAGCCCGACGGGCGCGCCGTGCTGGTCGATTTCGGCCTGGTCAAGATGGTCAGCGGCGGCCAGAATACCCGCACGCTGATCAGCGCACTCACGCCGCAGTATGCCCCGCCCGAACAATACACCGGCAACTCCGACCAGCGCAGCGACCTGTATTCGCTGGCCGCCACGCTGTATCAGACGCTGAGCGGACAGGCTCCAGCCAGCGCAACCGATCAGTTGTCCGGCGTTAAACTCCAGCCGCTGCGCGAGTGGCCGCATCTGCGCAACGGCGTTTCGCCGAATACCGAGCGCGTGCTGATGAAGGCGCTCAGCCTCAACCGCGACGCGCGCTACCCGAACGCCGCCGAGATGAAGGCCGACCTCGACGACCCGACCGGCGGGCATAAACCCATCGCCCCGCAGGAACTGGCCAGCATGGCTACAAAGGTGTGGACGCCGCCCGATGAGTCCGCGCCCGCCCCATCGAGCCAGCCGATCACAGGCGCGCCGGCCGGTGCGCCTGTCAGTGCATCGACCGGTCCTGCCGCCAAAGTCGCCCGACCGATTACGGCGCCGCCATTCAGCGGCACTGCGTCGACGCCGAGTGCGCCGATCCCCACGCCTGCGGGCAGTTCTACTGGCGGCGCAGTGGTAACGCCGCTGACCGCACAACCGCCTGCTCCCTCTGCGCCGCCCGCTGGCGGCGGCCAGGCCTGGACGCCGCCAGCGGGTGGCGCCGTCGCAGGAACGCCGCCTGTCAAGAAGCCGATGTCGACCGGGGCGAAGGTGGCGCTGATCGGCTCGATCATCGCCGGCATCGCGGTGATCGCCTGCTGCGTTATATTCGCAATTCCGGCGGTGATAGCGGCCACCAAGGACATCGCGCAGACTGCCACGCCATCAAATGGTGCAGTCGTGAACACGCCGGTTTCCGCCACGGCGGCCTCTACCGCAGCAGCGGCGAAGACGCCGACCTCGTCGGTCGATCAGAAGGCGACAGAGAAAGCGCAGATATCGGAGACCGTCGCCGCTAAAGTGCAGGCGACTACCGATGCGATGGCGACCGAAGAAGCTGCAGCCGTGACCGAAACACCGCAAGTCAGCGATGAATTGCATCTGGCGCTTGAGCCAGGTGTGGAGATCGAACTGGTGAAGGTTCCGGCCGGGGAATTCCTGATGGGCGCATCGAATATGGATAAACAGGCCGATGCCAATGAGAAACCGCAGGGCAAGATCAATCTGGACGATTACTACATCGGTAAGTACGATGTCACCAACGCGCAGTTCGCGGCTTTCGTGAAGGCTACCGGTTACAACACCACCGCCGACGACGCCGGCAGCGGCACCATCCTCATCACTGCGACGCATACCTGGGAGACCATCAAAGGCGCAAACTGGCAGCACCCGCGCGGCCCCGGCAGCAACATCCTGGGACTGGATGATTACCCGGTGGTGATGGTCAGTTGGGACGATGCGCTTGCGTTCTGCAAATGGGCGTCCAATCAGACCGGGCGCAACGTGACCCTGCCCAGCGAGGCGCAATGGGAGAAGGCGGCGCGCGGCCCCAGGGCGCTGATGTATCCGTGGGGAAACGATCCCCCCACCGCCGACCTGGCCAATTTCAATAACAACGAAGGCAGCCTGATGCCTGTCGGCGACTACAGCCCGGGCGGCGACAGCCCGTATGGGGCCGCCGAAATGGCTGGGAACGTGTGGCAGTGGACGAACAGCGTGTACAAGCCATATCCTTATGACGCCAGCGATGGCCGCGAGGATGAAACCAGCCGCGATTCGCGCGTGGTGCGCGGCGGCAGCTATCCCAACCCGCCCCAGTACCTGCGCGTGACCGATCGTCTGTGGTATCTGCCGGCCGACCGTTATGAAGCCGTCGGCTTCCGCGTCGCCGCGCTGCCCTGATGGGGTTTTTCAGCAGATAACTGAACCCCGGATGCCGCCGCCAGGCATCAGTATCCGGGGTTCACCCCCTGGACCTGCAGCCTTCGTGAAACGAAGCGTTGCACGCGTCCCCCGCGAAATATAACTCCGCCGCACTCCTCCTGTTAATATCCCCCAAGGGGATAAAATCGTATAGTTATACCGCGCCCAATGTCACAGCCGTGACAGCCAGCGCCAGCATGCTCGTCAACACGATCGCCATGCTGATGCAGAAACCACATTGATTCGTGGCGTTGATGCGCCTTGCCTTCGCTGATCGTTGCGTGATCCAACCGTACAACCGAGCCATGAATGTTCGCATCAACAATACACTTCGCATTGCATGCGCCTCCCCATCGGTTATAACGGCCTGCCTGCGCTGCGTAAATATCTATGGAAGATACAAAAAGAGGTACAAAGTGGGGATACCATGGTTACTTCAATAAACTGGGTGCAACGCGCGTTGCAATCGGAGATCGAGTTCTCAAAGGCGTTAGGAGGGGTTCCGCATGCCCATGGTGGGTTTATCCATCTGGATAACGCTGCCGTGCCGTGGGGCGGCGATTTCAACTGCACTTTTATCAGCGCGCCGGTTGACGTGGCTGGGTTTGAACAGGTCACACAGCAGGTGGAACAGTTGCACCGCCGCAGTTATCTGGAGCGCCCTGACCGCTACGAAATCTTCCCCGCTGTCCACGATGAAGTTGCCTGGGGCGCTACCCTCGAGCGGCTTGGCTATCGCCTAACAAGCGCCGTCTATTTCTGCGCGCCGGCAGCCGCTGACGCATTGCCGCCGCATGTCAGGTTGTACATCCCCTCGGAAACCGAGTATTGCGAGTGGTTCACCGCCCGTGAAAGCGCCATGACTTACTTTGACGAGGACTGGTTCCAGCGCCTGCTCCCGCTGAAGATTGCGTTCAGCCGGATATTCAGACCCTACTGGTTGCTGGTGGATCATCAGCGCGTGGGATGGGTATACTGCGCCAACCTGGGCGACTACTGTCGCTTGTTCGAGGTCGAGATTTCACCCGAATTCCGCGGGCGCGGCTATGGCAAGTGGCTGATGCAAGCAATCCGGCAAGAGGGCGGCGACCTGGGTGCCAGCCACATCCTATTGCGGTCTGCGCTACAGAATTTCTATGAGAAATGCGGCTTTACAGTGTGCGCGCACAACACCGTCATACGTTTGCGGCGCTGAGTTTGGCGCGGGGATAACCGCCGACCATGCGCCCGCGCAGCATCCCGTCCGGGCCGAAAACGTAAACGCGATCCGACTCGGCGATGTACACGTTACCCAGCCGATCCAGCGCGAATGCGTCGGCGTTATCGAATGACTCGGCCTCATCGTCGCCTGCCCCGAAACGGATGATGAAGCGCCCGTCCGGCGTGTACTTGAACACGCCGTCGTTGAACACGCTCAACACATAGATGTTGCCCTGGCCGTCCACGATTGGCTGGTCGGCGAATTTCGCGTAGCCCCCGCAGTCATCGTTCTCAAAAAAGGCGCCATAGAGCGTGCATTCAAACGTCGCCATACTGCTAAACTCGCTCATATCCATCCTGCCTTCACCCAATCTGCCGGTTGTCCCCGTTTAACACCTCCGAGTTCTAGCAGAACTCGGAGGTGTCACTACTCTGCTATCCTCACGGCCAGCTATACGCCAGCGTGCGCTTTGCAAGATCCAGGCTGATTAACTTGCCGCTGAGCGTGATCAGGCCCTGCTGGCTGGTCCAGGTCGAAGCGTCCAGCCGGGCGTGTGAGGACGGATTGTCGATCTTGGCCTGCCCGCTGCTCACACCGGTCTGCGGATCCAACACCTCGAAGGTGCATTGCGGATCGTTATCCACGCATTGAAAGAGAGCCAGCCCGCCGCCGGTCAGGTGCGTCTCCCAGCCGGAAAAAATGCCCTTGGCCTTCAGCACATATTGCCAGTTGCGCTTGCCGGTGGACATGTCCAGCCCCCACAGTTCGGTGGTCTCAGTATCGAAGTTCGGCACGGCGCTCACGATGAGCATATTGCCTGACGCAGCCTGCAGCGTCAACTGGTAACGTTTGTCCTGTTCGAAGACCTGCAGCTTGCCGCTCTGCATATCGACGACGGCAACCCAGCCTGTCCGTCCCGGATCGCCGGTTAGGAAGACACTGTTCGCTGTGACCAGCCGTGTCGCGCTGGATGGGAAATGGAGCGCCAGATTCTGCTGCGTGCCCAGCGTTGACCAGGACGCCTTATTGGTCCCCACGTCCCAGCGCTGGATACAGATATTCGTCCACGAATAAAGGATGATGAGCGATTTGCCGTCCGGGCTGGTGGTGACCGCATCGGAGGTGTTGACGCCGGTCTTGCTGCCTTCGATCGTGCAGGTTGGCTGCAGTTTCTGCACCGCGCCGGTAGCCGGGTCGAACAGCAGGATGACGCCGTCGCCGCTGCCCTGTTCGGTCTTGTCTACTACAGCGACACGGTCATTGGCGTTCAGTATGCCGGAGGGTGTGCTGTTCAGGCGCTGGCTCCAGGCCGGCTTGCCGGTCAGCGCGTCGTAGCTTTGCAGTGTGCCGTCGCGCGTCAGCACCACCAGGCGGCTGCCGATCATCTCGATGCAGGTATCGCGGCAGGTTATCGGCAGTGAATTGGCCAGTGAGACTTGCCATTTCAGAGCACCGGTCTTATTATCCAGCCCCATCAGGGTGGATCCGTCGATGATATAGACAAGCTGGTCGCCTGCCAGGATGGGCGCGCTGTGGCTGGCGTCTTTGCTTAACATTGGACCCTTCCATAGCACCGAGTGGTCGGCGCCGCTGATGGCGGTGACATACGCCTTTTCGGCGTTCAGGTCTTCCGACCGCACCAGCAGATCCGGCGCGCTCTCGTTGTCCTTCGGCATCACCACCACGTTCCCCATCACGTAGTTGGAAAGGTTCTGCCCGATCTTGCTGATAGAGCCCAGGTTACCTCCCGCGCCGCCGGAGAAGAGGAAATAGTAGATCACAAATCCGATGATGCCCAGGATAACCAGCGTACCGATCAACGCGCCAAGCGGAGAAGCAGTTTTCGCGGGTGGGGTGTAGCGCGGCGTCGCCACAGGTTGCTGGATCACCACGCGTTCGATGACGCGCTCCTGCGCCTGCGGCTTGGGGCGCGCGAACTTGGTTCCGCAGTAACCGCACACCACCTCGTCGCCCGTCATCTCCACCGGAGCGCCGCACTTGGGGCACTCCATCACCGTCATTTGGTCAGCCTCTTGCATTCCTCTCTCCCCTCGTGAAATCGCTAAACAACTCCGAGTTCTCAAGCCGAACGCAGTTCGGCAAGAACTCGGAGTTGTTACAATGCGCTGTCCGGCGGCTCTGGCTTTGAGTTCGGGTCCGGCAGCGCTGCGATGGCGATGCGCGCCGGGTCATCCAGCGCAAATGAAACGAGCAGCACGGCGCTGGGCATCAGCAGCGCCAGGCGCGCCCGGTTCACCACGGTCTTAATCTCGGCTTCAAAAGAAGGCCGAAAAGCCGGATGGACTTCCAGCAGCAACCCGATCTGTGGATTGCCCTCGAAGACGACGTCGGTCTCCCAGCGCTTGACAATGATTGCAGGCGCGACCTCGGTGTGCTGCCAGCCATCTCCATCGTTGTCCGGTGCTTGACTATACATGGCGTGTGGTTCTACTGACCCAGTGTGTACTCGGTGATCGTCGTGCCGTTAACGGTATACAGGTTGTCCTGATTGTCGAACGCGATGGTAAACGACGATCCACCCTCTTTGAAACGGCGCACGAATCGCCCGTCTGGCTGGAAAATGCTGATCCCGTCCGAATCGGAGACGTACAGGTTGCCCTGGCTGTCCGCCGCGAAGCCCCGCGGGCTGTATATCTGGCCCGGATCGCTGCCGCTGCTGCCGAAGCGGTTGACGTACTTGCCTTCCGATGTGAAGCTGAAGATCGCAGCCTCATTGCTGCTGATGATGTAGATGTCGTTTTTGCCATCGACCAAAGGCAGATTATCCAGCGACACATCCTCGGTCTGCGTGCTGATCGGTCCGCTGATGACCAGAACCACTTTCCCTTTGGCGTCGAAGCGTACCAGATCTTCGCGCGCGCCATCGACGGAAGTGAACAGCCCTTCGCGGCGCTGGTACCACATGGCGACCAGCCCGCCGTCAGGGGTGGTGGCCAGTTCGCCGAACCCCGGCCCGCCAGGATAGTTCAACACGCCCAACTTGTCGCCAGTCATGCCGTCGTAATGAGTGATCACCGCGCCGTCGGCGACGTACACGGCGCCTTTCAGGTCGACGGCAAAGCCCAGGATGAGCGTCTTGCTATTGCCGGCGCGCCACTGCGCCAGGTAGTTGCCCTTGCCATCGAAGACCTGCACACGCCCGCCGCTGTATTCAGCGGCGTAGATATTCCCCTTGCCGTCTACACCGACATAGCGCGCGTCGATAAACTTGCCCGTTCCAGTGCCCTTGCCGCCGAACGACAGCACCTTGGTGGCGTAGCTGGGCGTCGGGCTGGGCGCCGGAGTTGGAGTGCGCGTCGGTGTGCGGGTAGGCGCGCGGACGGTGTTGACCGCCGCTGGTACTTTGATATCGTTAGTGAAACTGGAGGTGACAGTCTGCACCTGCCCCATCACCCCGCTGAATACGGCGTAGATGATGACGCCCGTGACGGCCACAATAATAATGGGGAGCAACACCGAACCCAGTACGCAACCAGCGCCGGTCGCCACGGTTGCCTTGACCACCTTATCCTCGGTGGGTGTAAAGGTCGGCGCATAGGTCTGTGTATAGATGGGCGCGATGGTAATCGGCGTGGGGGGCAGCAACTCAGGCGGCACTGTGGCCGCAGTCCCGCAGAACGAACACTTGACGGTCCGTTCGCCTTTGCCATCGTGTTCGATCGGTGCGCCGCAGTTGGGGCACTGGAATGTCTCAACCTTACCGGTTTCGCTCATGTTCACCCTGACTCGCCGGCAACCTCCTGGATTCCGTGTCGCTGGCCGGTCGAGTGGTCATACTGTAGCACTCACACCACACGCGGGGAATATCCGCCAGGGTGATGAAAAGGGATATAAAACGGCCTGATAACCCTGTTTCCGGCTGCTTTGTATCCTTATTCATCCCCCCAGCGGGTATTACCGGTCTTGCGCCCTGTCGGTATAACGATGGCAGGCGAACCATGAGTGAAACAAACCACGTCGAGACGTTCAATTGCCCGCACTGCGGCGCGCCCATCGAATATTACGGCAAAGGCGAGCGCACCGTGCGCTGCAGCTTCTGCGGCAACAGCGCCGCCGTGCCGGAAAGCATTTTACCCAGGGATCCAGCCCTGCAAGCCGCCGTACCGCTGGCTGGCCTGAATCCGGCATAGGAGGAACTGGTAGGGCAGGCGCTCGACCTGGTGGAGATCAACGCCTGCTTATGCCAATGCCGCGCTGACGTTCGGCGCACAGGGCGCCAGCGCAGGTAAGTTCACCAATGCCGCGCGCATCGCGAGTGGAGGGTGCCATGTTATCGATGTCCACGGTCGTATCGCAGGGATCGCTCGTATCCTGAGCGGATACGAAGGATGTATGTGAGTGAATCAGTCCGGCATCCTTCGACTCCGCTTCGCTCCGCTCAGGATGCCCAACACGATCACCGCTGGCGCGCATCGTGAGCGGAGGGTGCCATGTTATCGATGTCCAAGGTCGTATCGCGGTGACCGCTCGTATCCTGAATGGAGACGAAGGATGTATGTGAGTGAATCAGTCCGGCATCCTGAGCGGAGCGAAGCGGAGTCGAAGGATGCCCAACACGATCACCGCTGGCGCGCATAGATCGGAAGAGCG
>JAMCQN010000201.1 GCA_023382055.1 Chloroflexota bacterium | reverse complement strand
CAGGTCACGGGCCCGTGACCTGCGCCCCTTTGAACTCATTACAACGCCGGCAGGACAGCCATAAGTTCGCTTCTTCCGATGCGCCGCCTTGAGAAATAGGGATGATGTGTTCAAACGTGAGCGGTTGCCCGGTAACTCGCGAGGACGTGTGACAATAGCCGCAACGGTCTCCTGCGTCGTTCCGCAGTTTAACGCGCAGCCAGTCAGGGACAGCCGAGTTCATTCTGACAGTGGCAGTTCGTTGAGTGTTGGGATACGCTGACCGCGCCACTTCAACAGCAGCGCTGCGTATGCTTTGCGAAACATCAACCGATCTGCTTCCATACGCAGTTCGACAAGCCTGTGTTTCGTTGCGTCGTCCAGTGTTTCTGCCGCATTAGTATCAAGCAACGCGTCATATTCGGCTAACTGTTCCGGCGTCAGTTTGGCGTTTACTTCCCGATATAGATCCTGGCTGGACAATTTCTCCAAAGCCGCCAATTCGGAGCGCATGGCTGGTGGCACATCCTCTAACAGGGGAGGCAGATTCGCTCGGAGGGTATCTGCAATCACTTCGTCAATCGGGCGACGCGAGATCTCAGCGACACGACGCAATCGCCGCAGTTCGCTGGCTGGCATTCGAATTGTCAGAACTTCAGTACCTCCGGGAAGCGTCATTCGAATCACCTCATTAAAGGCACTTTACCACATCACAGGATCACCCATGACCTGCGCATGTGCCGCTATGTGAACCGGGTCATCCGCATGACCGACGGCAGGGTGGCGCAGATTATCGAGAGCAAAGGAGAGATCGAAGCATTCTCGCGTTCCAGCGAGCACTGAGGAATTCAGACATGTCAGACTTGTCGGACAAGTCTGACATGAGGCTTATTCCAACTCACGGCCTCTTGCCCACGAACCGCCAGAAGTTGTCTTGCAGCAGATCGGCCACGTCGCGTTCGATCTCGGCGCGCTCCAGCGTCCAGCCGGTCGCCATCAGATCGGCGTACTTATCGACCAGCACCTTGGCGATGATGGCGCGTGAGTGTGTCCATTTGTAGATGACCTGTTCCAGCACGCGCGCGTCGGAGTGCTGCGGGATAAAGCTGGTACCGAGCAACTCCATGCGCATGCGCGTCATATCCTCGATGATGACCGGGTTGTTCATGAACCACCAGCAGCCGAACACCATCAGGTTGCGGAATTTGCGCCCCAGCACAATCAGTTCATGCTGGTTCTCGTGTGAGAGCACCGTGACGAAGAAGCGGTTGGCGGGGAACTCGCGCGCCAGGCGCGCCACGAATCCGAGCGACGCCCGCCCCAGCCCGTCGCCGGCCAGCCGCAGCGTCGGGTTCACCTGGCGTTCCGAGCCGATCATCATGGCGAAGGGGATATGCGCCTCGCGGCACATCGGCAGGATGCACTCGGCCAGCACGCGGCTCGCGACGCTGCCATCGGGATAGCTGAAGTCCGGCGGCAGCGAGACGGCCATGTACAGCGGCGCCATGCGGCCTGCCCATTCGCGCAGGAAGCGCTGCACCTCGGCGACCGAATCGCCGCCCAGCGCGCTATCGACTTTATAGCCCCAGCCCTGCAGGCGTGGCACGGCCTCGGACCACCCGCGCAGGAGCGGGTCGATGCGCAGCGCGGCGTGAAAGCCGGTCTGCACCTTGCCGCCCGACAGCCAGAAGGCTCGCTCGGCCTCGTCGAACGGATCATTGGTCATCACCACATGCGCGATGTTGGCCAGTTGCAGCGAGCGCCGCACCGCCGCCTCGGCGCTCACGCCCGCCAGCGCGGCGCGGAAGGCGCCCAGGTCGCGGCTACGCACGTCCATGCCCAGCGCCTTGAGCGAGGTCAGCACCCCGCGCTCAGCCTCGCTCACCGGCGAATGCTCGATGAACAACTTCTGCCAGATCAGGTCGGCCTGCCGTTCCACCGGCCAGTCGAAGAACATATCAGGAGCCACATCCGACCAGCGCATCACCTCGGCCACCAGATAGTGGTAGGTGAGCAGCGCGTCGATTCCCCACAGCAACAACGGCCCCTGCGGACCGCGCATATTGGGGGAATACAGGTGCGTGTGCATGTCGGTGATCGGTTGGCGTTCGACAACCTCGTGCACCACGCTCGACAGTTCACTCAAGGTTAGTTGTGCCATGGGCTGATTTTAGCCTCTTGTCTCAAAGGCCCCTGCATCTATTCCAGCTTGACGCGACCCAGCGAGGTATACAGCGCCCCCGACGGGCGCAGTTCGCTGCGCATCAGGTGGACGGTATCCGCGTTGATGGCGCCCACCGGGCCGAGGTCAAAGCGGCGCACCATCTCGCCCAGTTGCCCGCGCTCCTTCAGGCCGGCTTCGCGTTTCACGCGACCCAGCGTGAAGTGCGGTGAGAATGGGCGCTCCTCCGGGTCGAAACCGAGTCGCGCGCACTCATCCTCCAGGCGTTGCGCCAGCGCCGTCGCGGCTTTCACATCGCCGACGATGCCCGCCCAGATGACATTGGGGCGCTGGTAGTTGGGGAAGCAACCCGCCCCGCGCACGGCCAGTTCAAACGGTGCGGTACTTGCGCAGGCGGCTTGCATCGCGCCAAGCACGTGCGGAACGCGCTGCGAGTCAATATCGCCCAGGAATTTCATAGTCAGGTGCAGGCCGGCCGGATCCACCCAGCGCACGAAACCGCTGATCGGTTCAGCGCGCAGGCGCTGCTGCGCCTTCGCCAGCGCCGCTTTAATGGCGTCATCCAGTTCGATTGCTATAAAAACGCGTAGTTCTGCCATTGTTCATCCGTGACCTGTAACTGGTATTTTCTCACACACCCACACAATCACCTCAGACCGGCGGGCAGGCACGCGCCGCTCGCTGAAGTAAAAACCGGCTCGTTGGTACAGCTCGCGCAGAGCGCCTGTATCCAACTCGCTCCAGCGGCTGATGCGATACCACCATCCCACCAGCGCGGACATGACGCCCGTCACGCCGGCACGGCGCAGCGGGGCGTTTGGCACAACGACCAGCCGGCCGCCGGCGGCCAGCACGCGCCACGCCTCAGCCGCCATCTCCGGGGCAAGGATGAAGTCGGTGGGGAACGTGCTGATCAGCGCGTCAAACGCGCCGTCGGCGAAGGGCAGCCGGTGCACGCTGGCGCGCGCCAGCGTGCTGTCATAGCCGGCCCGCCGCAGGCGCTGGCTTGCCAGCGCGCCCATCTGCGGCGACAAATCGATCCCGACGACATGACAGCCCATGCGGCGCAGCGTCAGGTGCAGATGCCCCGGCCCGTGCGCGATCTCCAGCAGGCGCGGCTCCGACTCACGCGCTGGCTCACACACGAATGGGATGGCCGCCCGTCCCCATGCTTTCCACTCGCCCAGCGACACGACGGCGGCAACCGCGTCGTATGTCCAGGCGAAATTGCCGTAGAGTTGCCGGAAGCCAAATTGCATGACCGCGCGCAGGATGCGACGTTGAATAGATGGCATGGATTGTTCGAGCCAGTATAAACGCAGGGTGAGGAGGTTCGTCGCATAACGATGGCAGCCAGGCCATCGCCAGCGACCTGATGTAGAAGCTGGAAGTCAGCCCGGCCGCCCTGATTGACGTCGCTTTTTTTGACATACAATCAAGTCAATAAAATCATGGGGACGCACGCGAAGCAGGAAACTCACGACATGCCATCTGATGAAGAAAAACTGGCCTGCAAACCAGTTCCATTAACGTCAACGGGTTTTAATGTCTCTGCCCAGTTACCACATGGCCTACAGGTTGCGCATATCAAGGCCGCGATGGAGGATTTCCTTGATTTTATAGGCTTCATCAATCAACAACTCAGTACCAAGAGCATCATGCGAATCGAGTCAATGCTCATGCCGGCGAATTTCAGCAGCATCGTTGGAGAATTTATGTCGTCTACTCTGCCGAAATATTGCGCCAGCATCGTCAAGAATAGATATCACAATGGACACCCTGACTTAATTCCCATCGGCGTTTTTCCTGATGATGCGGCTCAGCATGCATCTGATGGCATTGAGATCAAAGCATCAAGGTATAACCGGGGTTGGCAGGGTCATAATCCGGAAAACACGTGGCTGATGGTTTTTGTCTTTGATAGCAATCGACCCAGTGATATAACTCCCAAATCATTCCAGTTCAAGATGGTAGTTGGCGCACAACTGACTAAAAGCGACTGGATCTATTCGGGAAGATCGGCGACAAGCCGAAGAACAATAACAGCAAGCGTCACTGATACAGGCTACCAGAAGATGATGACGAATTGGATCTACAAGGCTTAATAATCCAGAACGTCAAGTAAAGCAAGTTGAGTCGCTTCATTCGCGGTTTTCAGACCAGCCAACTGCGGTATCGCCTGGACTGCCATATCAAAGTAGTCGATATATCTTTCGACCCCGACACAAGTCAGCCCCAAAGCTTCAGCAGCGGCTACAGTAGAACCAGAGCCCATGAAAGGATCAAGGATGACGCCTCGTCCTACAGGCAGAGAAGCGCGTACGATCTGTCGTAAAAACGACTGGGGCTTTATGCTGGGATGATTCGCGATCTCCCGTTCTTTTCGAGGCGTTCGTTCACTGATGATCACATCACTGAACGGTTGCTGCGAGTTAATTCGTCGTAACCCGCCTGTTCCATAAGCGCGCAAACAGTCGCTGACCCTCATGCCATTGGGTATGGGCTTTCTAAAGATACCCCACGGCTCATAACAACTGCGTGGCAAAGAACATACATCTGGGAACTCATCCTCCGCGTTTTTCGGACGGTCGCCCCCCCGGAAAGTGCGCACCAAACGGACTAATTCACCCCTGAACTCCAGCCCACCTGCAATGAGCGCCGAAAAGACCAACTGCGACAGGAAAGCATTACTTGCGATAAATACATGTCCCCCCGGCAGCAATGAATGAACCGCCAGTTTTGACCATTCGAGAAAGAATCGATAAAGAGAATCCCGTTCTTTAGAATTGAGTGCGGTAAATCTTGGCAGTGGCGCCCGGTTACTTCCGTCAAATGAGGGAGGTATTCGCCAAACCCCGCCATTGCCATTTGCGCGCTTCTCAATCTGGTCAAAGTTGTACTCTTTGACGCCGTAAGGGGGATCGGTAACAATAGCATGGACGCTTTCAGCAGGAATACGCCCCATCCACTCGAAACAGTCCGCATGCAGTATTAGCGATGCCCCGATTTTTTGAGAACGATAGTCGAACTTAAACGAGTCTACAGAAACCATAGCTACTCTCCGCCGACATACTCACCCAGCGAATAATCCGGGCGAAGCTCCCGTAGCATCTTTACGAGTTTCCGCCGTCCATTTTCATCGGCGGCGAGGATACCTTCAAAGTCAGCCAGGCTCAAGATAACCGCTTGTGATACATTACGGCGGCGGATTACATATCTGGTCCCATTTTGAACGACATCATCCAGAATGCGACCAAAGTTGTTCTGCGCCTCTGTTGAGGCAACGAGTCTTGTAGTCATCAGCCTATATATCCAATTTAGCTATTATAGCCAAATTGTACACAAAACAAGTGTGAACGTCAAAGCATCCTATTTTGACCTGTTGGACCTGCAGCCCCCCGTCACGGCCTGAGCGCCAGCGGCAGGTACATCTGGTGTGTGACCACAAACACCTGCCCCGTATGCCCGGCGCAAGGCTTGCGCTCGCCGCGCGTTCTGCCGATAATCTGGAAGCACTCGCTACGGAACTGCGCAGCCAAGGACACTGGGCCGTCGCGCTGCCGGCCGATATGCGCAACGCGGCGGCTATCTCCACGATGGTGGCGAGAGTCGTCGAACACTACGGGCGCGTCGAACTGGCGCCTGACAATATCCGCGTCATCACCGTCTGTCCGCGCACGACCGCAACCGACTTCAAGCGCAATTCGCTGGGCGAACAGCATACAGCAGCAGGTTGTGAAAACCCGTGGCGTTGCCGCGCACAGTCGCTATACCCTCCCGTTTTGTGGTGCGCGGTTCCGAAACCCGGTATATTGGACAGCTTACAGAGATCGTTATCAACTATCATCTGTAACCGATGGCAGCCAATATCGAAATCAAAGCCCGCGTCAACGATTTGGCGCGGCTGAAGGCGCTGGCGGAGCAACTCAGCGACGCACCCTGCACGATACTGAACCAGGAAGATATCTTCTTCAACACCCCGCAGGGACGCTTAAAGCTGCGCATCTTCGCGGCGGGGCGCGGTGAATTGATCTACTACATGCGCGAGAACAGCGCCGGTCCAAAGCGCTCGGACTACGCCATCTCTCACACCAATGAACCGCTGGTATTGAAAGAGGTGCTGGCTGCGGCATGGGGCATCCGCGGCACGGTGAAAAAAACAACGCCTGCTCTACCTTGCCGGGCAGACCCGCATCCATCTCGATGATGTCGCTGGGCTGGGGACATTTCTCGAACTGGAAGTGGTTCTGCAACCCGGCCAGAGCGACGAGGACGGCCAGGCCATCGCCGATGACCTGATGAGGAAGCTGGAAATCAATCCGGCTGACCTGATCGACGTCGCCTATATCGACCTGCTGGACTTGCAGGCTCGCAGCGGTTAACTCGCTGCGATGACACCTTCGAGTTCTCTCAGAACTCGGAGGTGTGAAGCTCAACTAAGGTACACTTGCCGCGCAATACCAGTATGAACAGACACGCGCGCCTGAAACCTGAAATCATGAGCCCGGCCGGGTATTGGCCGCAGCTCAATGCCGCCATCGAGGCCGACGCGGACGCGGTGTACTTCGGCCTGCACCGCTTCACGGCGCGCGCCAAGGTGGGCTTCGCGCTGGAAGAACTGCCCGATGTGATGCGGACGCTGCACCGACGCGGCGTTAAAGGCTATGTCACCTTCAACACGCTGGTGTTCGATGAAGAGTTGAAAGAAGCCGCCCGCCAGATCGAGGCCATCGCCCGCACCGGCGTTGACGCGCTGATCGTGCAGGATGTGGGCGTCGCGCGGCTGGTCAAACACATCGCCCCGGATATGGCGGTGCATGGCAGCACGCAGATGAGCCTGACCAGCGCCGAGGGCATCGACCTCGCGCAGCAGTTCGGCGTCAGCCGGGTGGCGCTGGCGCGCGAACTGGGGCGGCGCCTGCAACAGGCCGCGCCGCAGGGTATCACCGAAGGCAGCCTGTTCATCCCGGAAAGCGCATAATTACCCTTGGCGTGATTACCCTTGCGAAGGCTGCAAGCCTTCGCAAGGATACCAGAAAGATGACAAAAACCGCAACGAAGCAAGGCATCCAGCCGCCCCAACTGCCAAAGCACCTTCCTGTGGCGACACTCGACGATATCGCCGATGGCAGCGAATACAGCTCGGTAGCGGTTACAGGCGGCAGCCTGGAGAATCGCGCGCTGGCAGGCATTGTGTTCGAGCAGGTGCGCCTGCGCCGGCTGCTGCTCATCCGCGTCCGGCTGCCCAAACTGCGCGTCGTCGATGCGCGGCTGGACTCCTGCGACCTGTCGGCTGCCGACTGCGAGCAGGCGCACATGCGGCGCGTCGAACTGGCAGGTTGCCGCATGTGGGGGGCCAGTTTCTACAAGGCGCAGCTTGAGGACATCCGCCTGGAGGGATGCAACGCCGAGAACGCCGTCTTTGCCGAGACCGGCTGCAAGGCCGCGCGCTTCGAGCAGTGCAACTTCATGAAAGTCTCGTTCGCCTCAGCCGATCTGAGTGGCGCCGTCTTCCTGCGCTGCGACCTCAGCGGGGCCGACCTGCGTGGCGCGAAACTGGCGGGCACCGATCTGCGCGGCTCTATCCTGGACGACCTGCGGGTGAACCCGGTCGACCTGCGCGGCGCGATCATCGAACCGGCGCAGGCTGTGCAGATCGCGCGGCTGATGGGGATCGAAGTGCAAGAAAATGATGCATCTGTATAGTTCGCTTCACAGGATACAAATCCACATGTGACTAGAACGTACGTGGACCTTGTTTAATATGCCATAGGGAATAAATGCTATCATTGCTATCAAATATACCCAGAAGGTGTTTATGTGGGTGACCAAATCCTTGTAAGAAATATTACTGATGAAGTGCGTGAGTGGATTGACAGCGAAAGATTTCAGTATCGCATGAGCCAACAGGAATTTATCCTGTCTATCCTGAAACGCTTTCGTGAGAGTCAGCAACTTTCACTTTACGACGTGGTTCCACCGCCGTTGCGGCCATTACCCGCAGAGGGTGGCATGCCATTTAAGTTTATTGATTTGTTCGCGGGTATTGGTGGATTTAGGCTGGCGTTACAGAAATTGGGCGGCACATGTGTCTTTTCATCAGAATGGGATAAGTATTCCCAAAAAACCTATAGGGCATGGTTTGGTGAAACTCCACATGGCGATATACGAAAAATAAAGCCAGCAGATATACCAGATCATGATATTTTGGCGGCCGGCTTTCCGTGTCAGCCATTCTCCATTGCCGGCGTGTCAAAGAAAAATAGTCTTGGCAGGGCGCATGGCTTTAAAGATGCAACACAAGGTACTTTGTTTTTTAACCTAGCAACAATTATCGAAATTAAACGTCCGCCCATCCTATTTCTTGAGAATGTTAAAAATCTTCAGTCCCATGATAAAGGGAAAACATGGAAAGTTATCATGGATACCCTGGATGCTCTGGACTATTGGGTTTTTGCGAAAGTAATTGATGCTGCTGGCTGGGTTCCCCAGCACCGTGAGCGGATATACATCATCTGTTTCGACAAATATGCCTTCCCTATCAAACCACCTTTCGAGTTCCCCAGCCCACCCATTGGGAACAAACCAAAACTTGCGGATATACTGTTGCCAAACCCCGATGAGAAGTACACGCTGACTGATCATCTATGGAGGTACCTTCAGGAATATGCCGAGCGGCATCGAGCAAAGGGTAACGGCTTTGGATACGGATTAGCAGACCCACAAGGTATAAGCCGAACTCTAAGTGCACGTTATTACAAAGACGGTTCGGAAATTCTCATCCCACAAAGGGGACGTAATCCTCGACGTTTGTCACCAATTGAGTGTGCACGACTAATGGGTTTTGATGACGATCTCAAAATTGTAGTTTCAGATACTCAGGCTTACAGACAGTTTGGAAATGCTATTATACCTAAAATCGTTGAACCTATTGGCAAAGAGATAATCAAAGTAATGTCACTGCATCTAGCTTTCAGTAACGGTTGCTTGATTAAAAAGCCTAGTAATACATAATGGAGGGTTAAATTGCTATGATGTCACCAATTTGTGAGAGGGCATTTGAGGACATAACCCAGTATGGCAAGGCTCTTCTGAAATATATATCAGCCAATGATGTAGGCCTGACTGGTGGGCATCAATATGGATACTATTTGCCAAAGGAAGTATGGCAACTTTTCACACCCTATGCACCTACAAAAGGTGAAAATAGTAAACATAAAGTAACCATCACTTGGCCAGATGGTAGGCAAACTCTTTCAACAGTGACTTGGTATGGGACGTTATCACGAAGTGAATATAGACTCACAGGATTTGGATATGACTTTCCATATCGCACTTTTGATAATCTTGGTGACCTTCTTGTATTAATTCCCAAGAATATTAGCGAATATAACGCTTATGTTCTGGATCTGGATGAAGATATTGAGGAACTACAAGCCGCTTTGGGCATTGAGATTATTAAGGCATGGGCTGCGTATGAAGAGGGTAAAGAACAGCTTGAAACCATAGATACTTGTCTGAATAGACATTTCCGTGAGTTTACGGTGGCTGTTGATGAGTTTCCAGAGGTTAGGGTTTTTTCTGAGACAACACGAACAGCAATTTTCGATTGTATACCGGGATTTGAGAAATTAGGGGCAGATGAACAGCTGATAAGACTGATTCAAGAAGAATATAATCTGTATCGGATGGTGGAGCGTAAAGTCTTTGAACCCCAAGTTCAGCGCTTATTTAAATCCATAGACGATTTCCTGCAAACTGCGCTGAGTATTTTACAGGCACGTAAGTCCCGTGCCGGAAGATCCTTGGAGAACCATGTCGAGTATCTTCTCTATCGTGAAGGTATTCCATTTCAGATGCGTCAGGTAGTAGAGGATACACGCCCTGACATAATCATACCCAGTGTCGCGGCATATAATGATCCCAATTATCCGGATAGCAAATTATTCATGGTTGGCGTGAAAACCACTTGCAAAGATCGATGGCGGCAAGTAACCAGAGAAGCACCAAGAATAAAGCAGAAACATATTCTTACATTCCAAGAAGGCATTTCTAGCAAGCAGCTTCTAGAAATGCATCGTGCAGATGTGATTCTTGTTGTGCCTAGTTCATTGCACAAGGAGTACCCACCAGACATATGCGCATTGCTGTCCGTGAATCAATTCCTCGATAGTTGTGATTTCGCCTTTCGCGGACTGAGCGATGATAACGGGATGAAACTGGAACTGCCGATCGTGACCCTGGCGCCGATTGTGAAACAATATGCCGAGACGTTTGGCGCGGTGTTCGAGA
>JAMCQN010000030.1 GCA_023382055.1 Chloroflexota bacterium | reverse complement strand
TTGGGGGCAATCTTCGTCTATCAGATGGCGTTGCTTTATCGTTTCGAGCATGGTTTGAGTCTCAACATCGGCCTCAAAGCGTTTATGCAGGCGGTCTGATGAATTGTGACCAAGCCTCAACTAGGTCACTTCTGCGGCGTCGAGGTGGGAATCATCTGGCTATCAGGAGCTAAAGGCACGTCGCCGGCGATGGAATTTGTCTGTGGGCACGAGTTGTAGTCCGCGCCCAGGATAATACGGGCAGCCGCTGTGCCGGCAGGGTCGGGCTCCGACAGGATATAGCGTTTGGCGATATTGAAGATAGTATCCAGACGCGGGATCGGCGAACCTTTAGGCGACGCCTTGAGATCGATGATCTGCGTATGCGCCTCCACCGTGTCGGAAACCACGCTGGATGCGACTGTGAAACCTTCCCAGTTCAACCGTTCCGCCGCAACCGCGCCCATGTCCTTGCGCCCTGAAGCGTCAACCAGTTCGACAGTCGTGTGCCCTTCGGCCCGGTTACTTGCCGGCGGCGAAAGGGCTTCAGCGACGTAAGGGATGACCTCGTCGGTAGGCAGCAGTACCATCGCCCCATCCTTGCGCGTGAACGCTTTCACCACAGGATACGTAACCACGCGGCTTTTGATCGACAGGTTGTTCATCCGTTCGAGGATGTTGATGAACGCAGGCACGGCGTCGAGTCCAAGGTCGGTATCGACATAGGGATGAACTTCGTTGTAAAGACCGAGCGCGTTTTGCAGCAGATTCGAGCTCTTGGCTTTACTCAGCACCGCGCGAATGACTTTTTGCTGGCGGCGCGCGCGGTCAAAGTCCGAAGTGGAATAACGCGAGCGCGAATACATCAACGCCTGCTGCCCGTCGAGAAAAACCCTGCCGGGATAAACGTCGAGGTCGATAGTGCGCTTAAAGTTGGTGCGGTCGGGGAAAGTGTCGTGCAATTCACATTCGGCCAGCACCTCAACACCGCCCAGGAGATCAACGGCCTTGATAAACCCGTCGAAATCGATCCGCACATAGTGGTCGATGCGTATGCCGAAATTCTTGCGCAGCACTACGGACAGGAACGCGGGGCCGCCACCCGGATAGTTGCGCAAATAACCCAACTCGTAGGCTGTGTTGATGCGGTCATCTGTATGATCGGGGATACGCACCTGCGTATCGCGCGCGATCGACAACATGCTGACTGAAGGCACATCCGGATTGATGCTGGCGATGATGATCGTGTCGGTGCGGGAATATCTTTCGTCAGCCGACGAGTCGACACCCAGCAAAAGCACATTGATCGTGCCGGGCGCCTGTGTCAGCAGCGGCGCGTCTCCCGGCTCTATCTGAACTTTGGCGCTCATGACCGACGATGTTGCTATAGGGCCGATAGTACCTGTCAGTGGAATCGAGACATCCGCCTGCACAGTCGGGCTGACTTCGGCGCCAGGGGTCGCCTGGAGCAGCGGCGTTTTCGTTGCATTGATCGGTTCCGCCACAGCGGCTGCCTGCTGCGGGGTAGCCGCCTGCACGGCTTCAGTCGGCGCTGGTTCGGGCGGCGCCGCCTGGATGACTGTAGGCGAATTGGTAACTATCCCACCCCAGTTCACGCCCAGCGCCAGCGATAGCATCACCACCATCAATAGAACTAGCTCGAAAAAGGATGTAACTCGTCTAGGCATGGCTATGATCGCGATCGGTTATTAGATATTACATAGATATCTATGAGGTTTCTTTATGGGGGATTGTAGCACTTATTTCTTCAGACGATAAAGGAATTCCCCGGCATGTGGGATGAATAAAATGCCGTCATCATCTTTGGCGCGGCGCTCCCATTCTTCCAGCGATACCGTCGCCGGATCGACGTAACCCAAATTGATATGCTCAGTGCGTTCGCGCGGGATGCGCGTCGAAATGTCAACCTGGATGCGCGGGGCTTCCACACCCGTGCGCAGGTCAAAGGTTCCGGCACCCTTCACATTGGTGCTGTGCGCCAATGCAACTTTGGGGATATGCGCGAAACGCTCCATCTGCAGGGCGAAATAGTCGCGCACATGATAACCAGCCTCGTCCAGCCACTTGCCATGCGTATAGCTGACTTCGGTGATATGGGGTGCGTGGATCAACACACGACCGCCGTCGCGCACAACCGGTTCGGCCTTGAACATGGCCTTGCCGCCCGTCCACAGGTCGTCATAGCGCTCCGCGGCATGGGCGATTACCGTATGTACGGGTTTATCCAGGTAGGCGATGTGCACCTGCGCGGATATCTCGGCCGCCTGGCGCTGAGCGGTGATGACATCGCCGGTGAAGACGGCATGCATGCCCTGCTCGCTGACGACAAACGCAATGCACGTGATTGGCGTCTGAACATAGGTGACGTATTTATCGATCAGTCGCCGCACCGGGGTATCTTCGATGCCGATGACAGCCATCGTCGTCAACATCGCGTTCAGCCAATGAAAGGTGCTGATGGTGTCGAAACCGGCAATGCCGGGGAAAAGATATTTGCTGCCCCCGCTGAAGCCGACGGATTCGTGCGGGAATACCGGGCCGCAGATGATGATATGGTCATGTTCCAGCGCCTGGCGGTTGATAACGACGGGTATGTCATCGGAGATGATGTCATGCGTGATCGCGCGCGCATCCGCGGCAGGCACGGCGCCGATCTGCACCAGCGTACCAGGCGCCCACCACTCATGATTCATCACGCGGAAGTTGCCCATCTGCGCGCGTTCCACGGCGCTCATGCCTAGGTGATGTTCCAGCGCGGCTTCGCTCATCGCTTGGTGCGTGCCGAGGGCGATCATCACGTCGAACTGTTTCGCCTGCCGTCCCACCATGCGGTAAATCGCGCGGATCAACAGCGGTAACGGCGCTGTGCGCGTGCCGTCGGGCACAATCACCAGCAGGCGCTTACCGCTGGCATCGAATCCGGCCAGTCCCTGCTCTACTTTGGCGACCACCCGGATATCATCTAATAACGCTACCTGACTTTGTTGATCCATTCAACACCATCCTGATGTTCTGTATGCGTCAGCCTTTCACCAAGGTTGAACACGGTCAATAATACTCGCAATTAGCTTTTATGGACATGCATTTCCAACCGCGAGCGGCATGGAACAGGCATAATTAGAGATATCTGGTCCAGAGAGTGTAGTTCCGAAATGACGTAATGATGACAGCCAACAATCCGCCCCAGTTCAAAACGTTGAGCGGGGTTATCGAGCGTATTACCTACCAGAATGAGGAAAACGGGTACACGATTGCACGCCTGCTGCCGGAGAATACCCGCGACGGCGACTCCGCTCCAAACGATGCGCGCGGCAATGACAATCTGATCACCATCATCGGTACGCTGCTGGGTGTCGCTCCCGGAGAAGCGCTGGAATTGCGCGGTTTCTGGCAGCGCCACAGCCAGCACGGCTGGCAATTCAAGGTCGAGAACTATCGATCCGTCCTGCCGGCGACTGCGCAGGGCATCCGCAAGTATCTGGGCAGCGGCCTGATCAAAGGCATCGGCCCCCGCACGGCAGACAAGATCGTGGATCACTTCGGGGTTGACACACTGGATATCCTCGAGCACGCGCCGGATCGTCTGAGCGAAGTGCCCCGGCTGGGCGCGCACAAGAGTCGGCTGATCACGGCGGCATGGGAAGAGCAGCGCGCCATCAAGGAAGTGATGGTTTTCCTGCACGAACATGAAATCAGCACCAGCCTCGCGGTGCGCATTTATAAGCAATACCACGACGCCGCCATATCGGTCGTCAGGAATCAGCCGTATCGCCTGGCGCGCGAGGTGTGGGGTATCGGTTTCAAAACCGCCGACAAAATCGCGCAGTCGCTGGGGTTTGCGCTGGATGATCCGGAACGCATCCGAGCCGGCGCGCTGCACGTCCTGTCCGAAGCGTCGGATGAAGGCCATACCTATTTGCCGCGGCCGCAACTGGCCGAGAAGGCCACCGAGCTTCTGGCCGTGAATCTACCCCAGGTGCAGGCAGCCATTGATGGGCTGGCCGGTGAGAATGGCGCTCATCTGGCGCGCCTGATAAACAACACCGACGGATCACAGTCACTCACATCAATGGAAACCAGGGCAGAGTCCCATACCGGGCAGGTCTCGGAGGAGCGCGCGCCATATGTCACACTTGAACTGTTTGGGACGATTGCCGAGTCGATATCGTCTGTGCCGCTGGCGGAACAGGTTGTCTATCTGTGGCCGTTCTATATGGCCGAACAGAATGTCGCCCGCAACCTGCGCCGTCTGGCAAACTGCCCGCCTTATCGAGACAGGCTGGCTGAGTTTGGCCGCGCCAGCTTTGCCGTCATGTTTGATTACCTTGCGGAAAAGCAACAACTGAGGCTGTCCGAGCGGCAGCAGGAAGGGGTGAAAATGGCGCTGGCGCAGATGGTCGGGGTGATCACGGGCGGGCCGGGCACCGGCAAAACAACCAGCATGCGAGCCCTCATCAGCGCACTCATCGCCCAAAGGAAGTCTGTGGTGCTGGCTGCGCCGACGGGGCGCGCTGCAAAGCGCCTGTCCGAAGCGACCGGACTGGAGGCGAAAACCCTGCACCGCCTGCTTCAGATCAAACCCGGCGGCAAAGCCTTCTATGACCAGGATAACACGATACCGGCAGACATCGTTATCGTCGACGAATGCAGCATGATCGATATCCTGTTGATGAACACCCTGCTGAAGGCCGTCGCCAGCGGCACACACCTGCTGCTGGTCGGCGATGCCGACCAGTTGCCAAGCGTCGGCGCGGGCAATGTACTGGCCGATATCATCGCCAGCGGCATCGTCCCGGTCGTGAAGCTCAATCAGATATTCCGGCAGGCCGCCGACAGCGCCATTGTGACGAACGCTCACCTGATCAACCAGGGCCAGATGCCGCGGACGGGCGCGCCGATCAACGACTTTTTCTTCTTTGTACAGGAAGATCCTGAGCAGGCGGCCGAACTAGTCGTCGACCTGGTGACGCACCGTATACCTGCCAAGTTTGGGTATTCGCCTGCCGATATTCAGGTGCTCGTGCCGACACACCGCGGCAAGTGCGGCGTTGCGGCGCTGAATGAGGCGCTGCAGGCCGCTTTGAATCCGGAGCGCGCCGGCCGTCCGCAAAAGCAATTCGGCGGCAGGACCCTGCGCAGCGGCGACAAGGTCCTGCAATTGTGCAACAACTACGACAAGGATGTCTTCAACGGCGATACAGGAATCGTGACCGCCATCAATCTGGAAGATCAGTACCTTAAAGTGCAGCTAGAGGACGGCCGCAACGTCGATTATGACTTTTCGGAACTGGACCAGATTACCCTGGCCTATGCGATGAGCATCCACAAGGCGCAGGGGAGCGAGTACCCGGTATGCGTCATTCCCCTGTTGATGCAACACTACATGCTGCTGGAGCGCAAACTCGTATACACCGCCGTGACGCGCGCCCGCAAGATCGTCGTCATGGTGGGCAGTAAACGCGCGCTGGCGATGGCTGTGAAGAACGGCCCCGAACAGCCCGCGCGCACCGCAAACCTGGCCGAGGCACAGCATCGGCGCAAATCCGGGCGTTTCAGCGGCCTGGCAATCCGGCTCGCGCAGCCATGACCCGCATACGCGCTGATGTCGCGCTGTCAACTCAGCAGTCTTCTGTACAGTTCCTGCTGGCGTGTCATGGCAGTTTGATAGATCGCATGCCGGCCGGCGTCGGGTTCGTATGTCCTGCCCAGGCGTGTCAATTGCGCCAGGCCCGACAGGTCAGGCATGCCCTGGGTGCGTTCCAGCACCAGCATGGCGATGCCGCGACTGGTGGCTTCGAGTTCTTCGCAGATAGTCAACGGCGCGCCAGCCACATCGGCGACAATCTGGCGCCAGGCGGCAGACGCCAGCAGCGCGCCGCCGCTGGCAATCAGCCGCGCGCCCGGTTGCGCGACCGATTGCAGGTCGTTGTAAATCATGCCAAGCCGGTATGCGATAGACTCAAGACAGGCGCGCGCGATGGCAACCGGGTCGGAATCCAGGCTCAGCCCATATAGCGTGGCGCGGCTATCCTCCGAATAACCCGGGCTGCGCTCGCCGGAAAACAACGGCAGCACCGTGAGATTGTGCGAGTCCGGCGCCATGCCTCCTAAAGCATCTTCCAGCGCCTGCGGCTCCGGCAGCTTCAAGGTACGGCGCAACCAGGCAAACACGCTGCCGCCCTCCGTGGTCGCGCCGCCAACCAGCTCGCGTTGATGATCGACACGGTACCCCCACAGGGCGCTGGGCAACGCGATGGCAAGCCCTGCCTTCACGACGCGCAGCGCGGCAGTCGTGCCGATGGTCACCGCAATCTGCCGGTCATCCACACAACCGCTGCCGATGTTGGCCGCCGCCCCATCGCCACAGGCCGGCAGGCAACGGACGCCCCGCAGCATCGGCCATCGATCCGCAAAATCGGGGTGAGTCGGTTCAACCCACTCGCTTTGCCCGGCGATGACAGGCAGTTGTTCTGCGGATATGCCCAACTGCTTGAGCCAGTCTTCATCCCAGTTCAGCGTCCGCCGGTTCAACAGCCCGCTCCACGACCAGACCGATAATCCGGCGCGCATCGCTCCGAACAGGCGCAGGCAGATATAGTCGCTGAGCGAAACGAACCAGCGGGTTTTTTGAAATACATCGGGCAGGTTGCGTTTGAGCCACATGATGCGACTGGGCAGATAGTTGGCGCGGATGCGACAACCGGTGCGTTGCAGGGCGGCCATCTCATCCACCTCGTCGCGCAAGGCGCGCGCGTCGCTCGCGAAGCGCGTGTCCCCGTACGTATAGACCGGCGTCAGCGGTTTGCCCTGCGCATCCAGGCACAACAGGCTGCAGGCATACGCCGAGATTCCCATCGCAGCGATGGGAGCGAGACGCCGGTCGGCCTGATAGCGTGATTGCAGCTCGTCGAGCAGCGCCATCACGCGCTCGACGGCCTGCTCCGGATCGTCCTCCGAGCGTCCGTCTGTGCCGACGTTGAAGCTGAACGAACGTTCCGCTATAGCGCCGGACACCAGGCTGGCGTGCTCGTCATAAAGGATCGCGCGCGTCGATGAGCTGCCGATATCCAGAACCAGGACATTTGCCATAGTTACTTCGACTGCGAGCGCGCCTCTTCAGCCGGCGGCACGCGGCACTGCGTATACTGGCCTCCATCAACCATCAGGGTCGCCCCGGTCACGGCTGAGGCTGCCGGTGAAACGAGATACATCAACGCCGCCGCTGAATCCTGCGGCGTCAGGGCGCGATGAATCGGCAATATCTCCGCCCAATGCTCTGCATAGAGCGGATCCTCGCGCAGGTTGCGCGCGTTGACGGTGGAACCGATTCCCAACGCGTTTACGGTGATGCCGTGCGGGCCGAGTTCCAGCGCCAGCACTTCGGTCATGAAGTTGATCGCCGCCTTGGTCGATCCATATGCGGACAGCCCGATCACACCCGTGACGCCGGCGACCGAAGAGCTGAATACGATGCGGCCGCCATAGGTGTCGCCCGGGTTCGCCGCGCGCTGCGCGACCATCTGACGCGCCGCCGCCTGCGCGCCAAAGTAACTGCCTTTCAGGTTTAGCCCGACGACCGTGTCAAAGGCTTCTTCCGTGTAATCCAGGAACCGGCCGAAGCGGGTGATGCCTGCGTTCGCCACGAAGATATCCACACGCCCGAAGGCATCGAGCGCCGTTTTGACCAGCGCGGTATTGTCGCCCACCCTACTGCAATCCGCTCCGGCGGCGATAGCTTTCCCGCCGGCGGCGCGTATGCGGCGCACAACGGATTCGGCCTGCTCCGAATCTGCGGCGTAATGGACGACGACTGCGGCGCCTGCCTGCGCCAGCGCCTCAGCCATGGCGGCGCCGATTTCTTTGCTGGCGCCCGTGACGATTGCGACACGCCCACTCAGGAACATTTCTACCTCCTCGGATAATGACGTTGCCCTAAAGTTTACAGACTTTCGCGAGAACGACATGCAGACGCCCCACCATTTTCCATCTTAATTGATTACAATTGATTTTTCTACTTGAGCTTTGTGAGGGACAAAATGGAAAGACTGAAGAATTCTTTCGGCGCGCGCGCTCAGTTTAATACTGGAAGCGGCGCCGCCTATCTATATCGTCTGGATCAACTGGAAAAACAGGGCATTGCGAGCATCGGCCGTCTGCCTTTCTCCATCAAGATCATGCTGGAAGCGGCGCTGCGCCAGTGCGACGGTTTTGAGATCACCGAGAACGACGTCGCCAGCCTGGCGAAGTGGGACGCGGCAAAGGTCAAGCCCAATGAGTTACCGTTCAAGCCCGCCCGCGTGGTGCTTCAAGATCTCAGCGGCGTACCCTGTCTGGTGGACCTCGCAGCGATGCGAGCCGCAGTAGCGCGTCTGGGCGGCGACCCCCGCAAGATCAACCCGGTGGTTCAGGCCGACCTGGTTATTGACCACTCCGTACAGGTGGATTACTTCGGCACAATCAATTCGCTGCAACTCAACCTCGAAAAGGAATTCGAGCGCAACCTGGAGCGCTTCCAGTTCATGCGCTGGGGTCAGAACAGTTTTCAAAACTTCAGCGTTGTCCCTCCGGGCAGCGGCATCATCCACCAGGTGAACCTGGAGTACCTGGCCAAAGTCGTGCTCAGCAAGCCGGAGGATGGCTCCAACGTCATATTCCCTGATACGGTGGTGGGGACGGACTCGCACACGACCATGATCAACGGCATCGGCGTCGTCGGCTGGGGTGTCGGCGGCATCGAAGCCGAGGCGGTCATGCTCGGTCAGCCCCTTTACATGGTCACGCCTGAAGTGATCGGCTTCCGCCTGCACGGCGCACTGCGCGAGGGCGTCACCGCCACCGACCTGACGCTGACCGTCGTGCAGATGCTGCGCAAGAAAGGCGTGGTCGAGAAATTCGTGGAATTTTACGGCGCCGGGCTCAGCAATATCACACTGGCGGACCGCGCCACGATAGCGAATATGGCGCCGGAATACGGCGCAACGATGGGGTACTTCCCCGTTGACCATGAGACCCTGAACTACATGCGCCAGACCGGCAGACCTGCCGCGCTGGTCGAGATGGTCGAACGCTACGCGAAAGAGCAGGGCATCTTCCGCGCCGACAGCACACCGGACCCGGCCTTCACCGATACCCTGGAACTCGACATGAGCACTGTCGTGCCGAGTGTCGCCGGCCCGAAGCGCCCGCAGGATCGCATTGCACTGACCAGCGTCAAGCAGTCCTTTGAAAAGGCGCTCACCGCCCCCACCGCCGAACGCGGCTTCGGCCTGAAAGAAGCGGACCTGATGAGGACGGCGCACATCAAGGACGGCAACGAGGATATGGCCATCACTCATGGCGCCGTGGTAATCGCAGCGATCACGTCCTGCACCAATACCTCAAACCCGTCGGTCATGCTGGGGGCCGGCCTGCTGGCGAAGAAGGCGGTGGAGAAGGGTCTGCATGTGCCGAAGTATGTCAAAACCAGCCTCGCACCGGGATCGCGTGTTGTCGGCGATTACCTGAAAGCCGGTGGCGTGCTGGAATCATTGGAGCAGTTAGGCTTCAATATCGTCGGATTCGGTTGCACAACCTGTATCGGCAACAGCGGCCCGGTTCCGGCTTCAGTCGCCCAGGCGGTGCAGAGCGAGAACCTGGTGGCCTCCGCCGTGCTGAGCGGCAATCGCAACTTTGAAGGGCGCATCAGCCCGACCGTCAAGGCCAATTTCCTGGCTTCACCGCCGCTGGTCGTCGCTTTCGCCATCGCCGGCACGATGGATATCGATCTCACCAAAGATCCATTGGGTACCGGGAAGGATGGGCAACCGGTATACCTGCGGGATATCTGGCCGACCCAGCAGGAGATTCGCGATGCCATTGCCAGGTCGCTCAGCCCGGCCATGTTCGAGAATCGCTATTCGCACGTGCGCGAAGGCGGCGATCAATGGCGGTCGATCAAAGGTGTAGGAGGCGACCTGTATGAGTGGGACGAGCTATCGACCTACATCCAGGAGCCCCCGTTCTTCACCGATTTCTCGCTGGCCCCGTCGCCGCTGCAGCCTATCCAGAATGCGCGCGCGCTAGCACTGTTTGGCGATTCCGTGACGACCGATCACATCTCGCCGGCCGGCGACATCCCGCTGAACAGCCCGGCCGGGCGCTACCTGGCCGCGCGCGGAATCGAGAAGAAGGACTTCAACTCATACGGCGCGCGGCGCGGCAATGACCAGGTCATGGTACGCGGAACCTTCGCGAATATCCGTCTGAAGAACCTGCTGGTCCCGGGCGTCGAAGGCGGCGTCACCATTCATCTGCCGTCCGGCGAACGCATGGACATCTACGATGCCGCGATGCGCTATGAGCAGGAAGGCGTGCCGCTGGTCGTGCTGGCCGGCAAGGAATACGGGACCGGTTCATCGCGCGACTGGGCTGCCAAAGGCGCGGCGCTCATGGGGGTGCGCGCGGTCATCGCGGAGAGCTACGAACGGATTCACCGCAACAATCTGGTCGGCATGGGCGTTTTGCCGCTGCAGTTCATCAACGGCCAGAACGTCGCCTCACTCGGTCTGACCGGCAAGGAGCTATTTACGATCGAGGGTGTCGATGACAAAATCGAACCGCACAAAGTGTTAACCGTTAAAGCACAGCGCGAGGATGGCAGCGTCCTGCAGTTCCAGGCCAGGGCGCGCCTGGATACCCCGGTTGAGGTGAACTACTTTAAGAATGGCGGGATCCTTCCTGCGGTATTGCGCACGATGTCGAAGTAGCTGAATGTAGCGCCTGACTACGGTTCCATATCTTCTTCGGAGGTCGGCGCGCGTCGGCGTGCAAGGAGGGATAGATTGTGGTGAACGTGCGGGAGCGACTCGCCGGTGCAGCATCAGGGCGGTTGCAGGACGTAGTCCGGGCGGCGCTCGGGGAGCCGGGCGCGGTACTCGGCGAGTGGGACGCGGCGCCCCTGCACGGGGGATTCGGCGGAAGTTCGTTATATACGCTCCGAGGTGTGGCGCGCGCGGGCGCGGCCAAACACCCCTGGCGCCTGGTGCTCAAGGTGCTCGCGCCGGTAGCCAACCAGAACGACTCGACGCACATCCGCTACTGGAAACGGGAGGGCTTGCTCTACGGCTCGGGCCTTCTCAACGACCTCCCCGCTGGTCTGCGCGCGCCGCGCTGTTATATGTGCGACGAGCTGGCGGACGGGACCATTTGGCTCTGGCTGGAGCACATCCGAGAAGATCGTGAGCGCGAGTGGCCACCCACGCGCTGGGCGCTCGCGGCGCGGCATCTGGGTCAGTTCAACGGCACCTACCTGACGGGACGACTGCTTCCGCGCGCTCCCTGGTTGGGGGGACGGCGGCTGCGCACCTGGTTGGAACGTCACGGCCCGCTCGTCGCGCAGATCGCAGCCGCGCCCCTCAACTCGGACGTACGGCGGTGGTGGTCGCAGCCGGTGGTGGACGCCATCCTTCGCCTTTGGCAGGAGCGGGATGCCTTTTGCGCCGCGCTGGAACGGCTGACCCAGACATTCTGCCACGGGGACGCCATCCGACGGAACCTTGTGGCTCGTCGCGGGGCGGACGGGTCTGAGGAGACGGTGGGCATCGACTGGGAGTACGCCGGCTACTATGCGGTTGGCGAGGAGGTTGGGCAAACCCTGTCGGTGGCCGGTGCGTTCTTCGGCGCAGAGCCGGACGACCTGCCGGTGCTGGACGAGGCGCTCTTCGCGGGCTACCTGGCTGGCCTGCACGATGTGGGTTGGCGCGGCGATCCACGGCGAGTGCGGTTCGCGTACGCCGCGCACGCGGCCCTCCGAAATGCTTTCAACGCCGTGGGTGCGAGCGTGCCCGATGAGGCGCGGCGCGCGGCGATCCTGCAGGACCAAGGCTGCACCTGGGAGGAATTGGTCGCACGGCGGGCCGCGGTGCGACCTTTCCTTCTCGATCGCGCGGATGAGGCGCGCCGTCTGCTGGGGACCCTCTGAGCAAAACGCACTGCTTCTTGCAAACAAGATGCCAGGCTCTTTTTTCACCCCATAAAACTTTAGCGATAGTGTTTGGCTATTTTCTCGAGCGCCAGACGATCCTCAGGATTCAGTTCGCGCGGCACGGTCACGACGATCCGCAGGTACAGGTCGCCCTGCTCCCCTTTGGCGTTGAGTTTCGGCATGCCCTTGCCGCGCAGACGGATTTTCTTGCCTGATGATGTGCCGGGCGGCACCGTGACCACCACGCTGCCGCTCAGGGTTTGCACGGTCACTTCACCGCCCAGCATCGCCGTAAACGCGTCGACCCTGACATCGCGAGTCAGATCATCGTCCTGGCGTTCGTAGGTATCATCGCGGGCGACTTCGATGACCAGATAGAGATCGCCGGCCTGGCCGCGCGAATTGCGCGCGCCCTGCCCTTTCACGCGCACCTTCGAGCCGGTCTTAACGCCCGCCGGAATAGTGACCTCGATATCCTGCCCATCCTTGCTCAACACCCGTGTGGCGCCGCGAAATGCTTCCGCCAGCGATATCTCAACGGGTTGTTGCAGGTCTCTGGGCCGCCGCGCCGTCTGCCGGCCGCCGAATCGCTCGCCGAACAGCGAATCGATCAGGTCGCTGAAATCCACCTCTTCGGTGCTGGTTGTACCCGGCCTGCCGCGGAAACCGCCACCGCCCTGCTGGGCCCACTGGCTCCAGTCGTAACTGCGCGGGTCGCCGCCGCTCTGGCGATACTGCTGGTAGTTCGCGCCCAACTGGTCATAGAGCTTGCGCTTTTCCGGATCGCTCAATACGTCGTTGGCTTCGTTGATTTCCTTGAAACGATTCTCGGAGTTCTTGTCGCCCTTATTGACATCGGGGTGATACTGGCGCGCCAGCTTGCGAAACGCCTTTTTTATCGCATCCGCGTCCGCATTGCGATCAACGCCCAGAATTTTGTAATAATCTTTGTAATCCATAAATCCCAATCACCCGCATTATGCCCTACCCGCACAACTTCTTTATAACTACAGTCTACAGCAATGAGCGGGGAGGTTGTAGCCCAGATTGAGTTTATTCCCACAGTATTTACGCGATGTTAGAGAGACTGCCGCCGCCACGAGTTAAGTCGTTGCGGTTTATTTCAACTTTTCGCTGCTCTCAGCCCCCGTCCCTGGTTTCTATTGGCGAAATTGGTTACGAGAACCCAGACTCCCGGAATCTCGGAGATTCCGGGAGTCCATGCCTCCGGGGCGGCATCTGCGCGCATCCCCGAGGACGGGGATGCCAGGCGAATGTTAAAAGCAAATGGCGGCTAGCTTAAAACCTGCCGCCTGTGCAATGGCGGAGTCGATGCTAAGATTCAACCATGTATAAGAATCTGAACCCTGGCGCATTAGGCCATTCACTCCCCTTCGATCAAACCTGTGCTCTTGCCAAGAAGTACAACTTCGGCGGCGTCGATCTCGATCTCGGTTTTCTATCCAACATCGTGAAAACCCAATCGCTGCAGGCAGCCAGGGACTGGCTGGCGGCGACCGGCCTGAAGGCCGGTTCGTTCGGCCTCAATGTCGCATGGCGCGAGGGTGACAGCGACGCCGCCTATGCCAGCAGCCTGCCGAAATTCATCGAAGATGCCAGGCTGGCAGCCGATCTGGGCTGCACGCGCTGCGTGACCTGGGTGATGCCCCGCTCAGATAGCTTGTCCTACCAGCAACACTTTGACCTCATGGTGCGGCGTTTGACGCCCGTTGCAGGTATCCTCAAGGCTTTTGGGATCTGGCTGGGTCTGGAATTCGTGGGGCCGCGCACGCTGCGCCTGGGTCACAAATATGACTTCGTCCACACGATGGATGGCATGCGGGCAGTCGGAGCAGCGATTGGCGCCGGCAACGTCGGCCTGCTGCTCGATTGCTTCCACTGGTATACGTCACACGGCGCCGTCAGTGACATCGAGGTATTACCGGTCAAAGAAGTGGTTTACGTGCACGTGAACGACGGCATTGCGGGTCGGGCAGCCGACGATCAGATCGACAACGAACGCGACATGGTCGGCGCGACCGGCGTAGTGGACATCGCCGGCTTCTTTGGCGCGCTGAAAAAGATTGGCTATCAGGGCCCAGTTACCGTCGAGCCATTCAGCGCAGCGGTGCGCAAAATGACGCCGGAACAGGCCATCGCCGCCGCCAGCGCCGCGCTCGATAGAACGATGAATTGACCATGCCAGGCGATGGACATAAGCCCGCAACGCAGGCGGTAGACCCGGCGACATTTCCAACCCTGCTCAAGCGTTACTTCGGACTCGATGCATTCCGACCCGGCCAGCGCGAGGCCATTGATCACGTAATGAATGGCCGTGACGCCCTGGTGGTGATGCCGACCGGCAGCGGCAAGTCGCTGATTTACCAGTTCTGCGCGCTGATCGTTCCGGATACAGCCTTGATCATTTCGCCGTTGATTGCACTGATGAAAGATCAAGTGGACCGGCTGCAGAGCCGGGGTATCGCGGCCACCTACATCAATAGCTCACTGTCGGGTGACGAACAGGGCAGGCGGATCAACCAACTGGCTGCCGGCAAGCTGGACCTGGTCTATGTCGCGCCGGAACGATTGCGCAACCAGGCGTTTTTAACGGCATTGCGCAAAGCCAGGGTGTCGCTGCTGGCGGTGGATGAAGCGCACTGCATCTCACAATGGGGTCACGACTTCCGGCCGGATTACCTGCACATCGGCGCCGTGCGCAACATGCTGGGCAATCCGGCGACCGTCGCGCTGACCGCCACTGCAACGGTTGACGTTCAGCAGGATATTCTCGACCAGTTAAAACTGCCGGGCGCCGAACGAATCATCACCGGCTTCAGCCGCCCCAACCTGGTATTCCACGTGCGGTATACCCCCGATCTGCAAAGCAAGATGCAGGCGATTGTCAAAGTGCTCGGCGTCGTCAAGGGCGCAGGGATCATCTATGTGGGCACGCGCCGCGAGGCCGAGGAACTGGCTATGACGCTGGAAGGCCAGTATAAGGTTCCATCGTTCGTCTATCACGGCGGCATGGAGAAAAGCCAGCGCTCGCTGATGCAGGATGCCTTTCTGAGCACGAGCAACGCCGTGATGATCGCGACGAACGCTTTCGGCATGGGCGTGGATCGCGCCGACGTGCGTTTTGTCGCGCATTACAACATCCCCGGTTCTGTGGAAGCCTACTACCAGGAGGCCGGGCGCGCTGGACGCGACGGGAAACTGGCCCAGTGCATGCTGCTGTATGCGCCGCAGGACCGCAAGTTGCAGGAGTGGTTTATCGAAAATGACTCGCCGTCGCGCAATGAGTTGATCGGGTTGCACCGAGTGATATCGTCGCGCAACCGCAACGGCGTCTCGAGTGTCAGTATCGATGACCTGGTGCGCGTGACGCGCCTGTTTGAGGTCAAGCTGCGCGTGGGGCTTTCGCAATTGGAGGCCGCAGGCAGCCTGGCGCGCCTCGAGAATGAGGGAACCAACCTGCGCTACGAGGTGCAGGAATTGACCGAGGATGCCCTCGATATCGCGCAGGCCGACGTGCAGCGCCGGCGCGCCTATAAACGCGCACAACTGGATAAGATCATCGATTATGCCGAGACCACGACGCGCTGCCGCCAGCGCATGCTGGTAGAACACTTCGGCGACGCCGGCCCGCTCAATTCCAAACCGTGTTGCGACTGGCATATACGCGAGTCGCGCGGCGAAGCGCACCCCAATTACAAGGATACTGGTCCCGCAAAGTCGGCGGCGGAAACGGCGAAAGTCAGCAGCGTCGATACCACCGCAGCTCTGTTCGCCGAAGGTTTGAGCGTCAAGGAAGTCGCCGTACGGCGCGGTCTGACTCTCAGCACGATCTACCACCACGCCGCGCAGCTCATCGGCGAAGGGCAACTGCCCCTGCGGCAGTTGGTCGGCGAAAGCGCGGAGTTGCAGATACGCAATGCCGTCGCACAGGCCGGCGCGGTCGACAGGCTGGCTCCGATCAAGCTCCTGTTGCCCGACAGCATCGATTACGGCGAGATTCGCTGTGTAGTCGCCGCAATCAGCGCCGAACAGAAGGCGGCGAACGGCGGCAGCGCGCCATAACCTGCTGCCCATGCGGCGCGGGTTAACGAGCCGCCGTCATTCACACCTGCTGGCGCCTGATCTGAACGTATGTTCTATAATCAGGGCATGCCAGAGTTCAAAGCGCATTCTCCCTTTATCCCGACCGGCGATCAGCCTGTCGCCATTGACACGATTGTCGACAGCTTGAGCACGGGCAACCGCTATACCACGCTGCTGGGCGCTACCGGCACGGGCAAAACTTTCACCATGGCGAAGGTGATCGAGCGCACCCAGCGCCCCACCCTCGTCATGGCGCACAACAAGACGCTGGCTGCGCAGTTGTACTCCGAGTTCAAGGAATTCTTCCCCGACAACGCCGTCGAGTACTTCGTCAGCTATTACGATTACTACCAGCCGGAAGCCTACGTGCCGCGCTACGACCTGTACATCGAAAAGGACTCCTCCATCAACGATGAGATCGACCGGCTGCGCCTGGCGGCTACCAGTTCGCTGATGAGCCGCCGCGACGTGATCATCGTGGCATCGGTGTCGTGCATTTACGGCATCGGCAACCCGGAGGATTACGGGCGGTACGTCGTCAAGCTCAAGAAGGGCGAGGTGCGGCGGCGCGACGTAGTCCTGCGGATGCTGGTGGCGATCCAGTACGAACGCAACGACGTTTCGATGGGACGCGGCAAGTTCCGCGTGCGCGGCGACACGCTCGAAGTCCAGCCGGCTTATTCCGATACGGCTTACCGCATCGAGTTCTTCGGCGACGAAGTCGAGCGCCTGACCGAAATCGACATCGTCACCGGCGAGATTCTTCAGACGATTGACGAAATTGAGATATTCCCGGCCAAGCACTTCATCACGCCGCAGGAAAAGATGCAGGCTGCCGTCAAGTCCATCGAAGAAGAGTTGGCAGAGCGCATCCAGTTCTTCAAAGACAATGACAAACTGCTCGAAGCGCAGCGTATCGAGCAGCGCGTGCGTTACGACCTGGAGATGCTGCGCGAGGTGGGCTATACCAGCGGGATCGAGAACTACTCGCGCCTGCTGGACGGCCGGCACGCCGGCACGCCCCCCTTCACCCTGCTGGACTACTTCCCGGACGATTTCCTGCTCATCCTGGACGAGAGCCACATGACCATCCCGCAGATCGGCGGCATGTACAACGGCGACCGCGCCAGGAAAACCGTGCTGGTGGATTACGGTTTTCGCCTGCCCAGCGCGCTGGATAACCGCCCCCTGAAGTTCGAGGAATTCGAGCAACGCTTCCGCCAGGCTATCTTCTCCAGCGCCACACCGGGACCCTTTGAGAACCAGCACGCCAGCGTCGTCGCCGAACAGGTCATCCGCCCGACAGGCATTGTCGATCCGATGGTGGAGGTAAAACCTGTGAAGGGACAGGTAGATGACTTGATCGCGCAGGTGCGCGAGCGCGTCGGGCGCGGCGAGCGCGTTCTGGTCACCACCCTGACCAAGCGCATGGCCGAGGACCTGGCGGAGTATCTTCAGGAGATCGGCATCAAGGTGCAGTACCTCCACAGCGAAGTGCAGACGGTTGAGCGCGTGGAAATCCTGCGCGACCTGCGGCTGGGACACTATGACGTGGTTGTGGGAATCAACCTGCTGCGCGAAGGCCTGGACCTGCCCGAAGTGTCGCTGGTCGCCATACTCGACGCAGACAAAGAAGGCTTCCTGCGCAGCACCACCTCGCTGATCCAGACAATCGGGCGTGCGGCGCGTCACGTGCACGGCAAGGTCATCATGTACGCCGACAAGGTGACCGACTCGATGAAGCGCGCGCTGGAGGAAACCGAGCGCCGGCGCGCCAAGCAGGTGGCATTCAACCAGGCCCACGGCATCGAGCCTGTAACGATTTACAAGACCGTGCGCGATCTGACCGACCGGGTGAAGGTCGTTACTGAAACAAAGGTCGCATACGGCGCAAGCCAGCAGGAAGGAGAAGGCGGCATTTCGGTGCGCGACTTGCCCAAACCGGAAGCCAACCGGCTGCTCATCGAACTGGAGAAGCAGATGAAACAGGCCGCCAAGGATCTTGAGTTTGAGAAGGCGGCCATGTTGCGTGATCAGGTCTTCGAACTGCGCCAGCGTCTGAACGATATCGACGATAAGACACCGGAATGGGAAAAGGTTCGCAGGATGGGCGCGGCTATCGTCAGCGAAGATATGGAGATAGCTCCGGACATACCGCCTGAGCCTGCGCAGTACAAGACGGTGGTCAAACGCGCGCGCGGCAGCGGCCGCAAGCGCCGCTAGCGCCCAGCTTCACCGCTTGGGATTAGCGCGCTTTTGTCTTTGGTGTAACGATTCCTGCCGCAGTCCCCTGCACAGCGGCGGCAGGTCACGTCATGAAGGCGACTCATCTGCGTCGGATGCGGCTGCGGCCCGCGACCTGTCCACCAGCGCCTTTACAAACACCGGCAGTCCATACAAACGGATGAAGCCTTCGGCGTCTTTCTGGTTGTAAACATCCTCATGGCTGAACGTCGCCAGGTCTTCGCGATACAGCGAATAGGCCGCCTGCCGCCCAACCAGAATGGCGCCGCCCTTATACAGCTTGATTCGCGCCGTGCCGGTCACGTCGCGCTGCGTCACGGTGATAAACGCCTGTATCGCGTCGCGCAGCGGCGTAAACCATAGCCCGCCATACAGCAGTTCGGCATATTTCAGCGCGACAATTTGTTTATAGTGCAGCGTCTCGCGGTCGAGGGTCAGTTCCTCGACGCCCTGGTGCGCGGCGCGCAAAATCGTGCCGCCTGGCGCTTCGTACACGCTGTGTGACTTCATGCCGACCAGTCGATTCTCGACAAGATCGGAGCGCCCCACGCCGTGTTTTGCGCCCAGCGCGTTCAATGTTTCAATCAACGCCGCGCCGCCCAGGGTGGCGCCATTGATGCGCTTGGGAATGCCGCACACGAAGCTGATCTCGACATACTCCGGTTGGTCCGGAGCCTCTTCCGGGGAAGCGGTGGTGCGGTACAGCTCTTCATCCGGTTCGCGCCAGGGATCCTCCAGGCTGCCCCCCTCAAAGCTGCGGTGCCACAGGCTATGATCGCCCGAATAGATGCTTCCGAGCGTCTGGCTGACCGGCACGTTGTGCGCCCTGGCATAGGCGATCGCGTCGTCACGGCCGCGCAGGTTCCATTCGCGCCAGGGCGCGATGACGCGCAGGCGCGGGTTGAGCGCCATATAGCTCAACTCAAAGCGCACCTGATCGTTGCCCTTGCCGGTCGCGGCATGCGCCACGGCGTCGGCCATTTCCCAGTTGGCGATATCGACCTGATGCCTGGCCATGAGCGGCCGCACGATGCTGGCGCCCAGCAGGTACTTGTTCTCGTAGATCGCGCCGCTCTGCACGAGCGGGAAACAGTATTCGTTGGCGAACTCATCGCGCAGGTCTTCGACGATGCATTTGCTGGCGCCCGAATCGAGCGCGCGCTTCCTGATCGCCTCGAAGTCCCAGCCCTGCCCCACATTGGCGACGAAGCAGATGACTTCGCTGCCGTAGGTCTCGCGCAGCCACGGCACTGCGCAGGCCGTATCCAGGCCGCCGCTGTAGGCAAGCACGACCTTGGTCACCGGCTCGCGCACGATGTTGACATTGCGCGCGCCTTCGGTCTCGATCATATTCTGCACAACCTCGACCGGGATGAGTTTTTCGCGCACGCCCAGCCTGGGCAGGCCGGCCGGTATGACCATGCCCTCCGATGACAACTGGATAGTGACGGCGACTTCATCGCAGTTGGACAGCATGGGGCAGGCCACGCAATCACGGAACACTTTCTCCGGGAAGTTTTCCTTGGGTGTAATGGCGAAGCCGCACTTCTCGAAAAAGTGGGTTGCGCGCGTCAACGCGAAGATCGTGCCGAAGTTGCGCTCGCGGGCCAGGCGCACCAGCTCTTCCACGATTCTCCGCCCTATGCCGGCGCTGCGCACTGTTTCATCGACCGCCAGCGAACGCAATTCCACCAGCGCAGTGCTCATCGGGACCAGCGAACCACATCCAACCACAACAGGCGATTTTGACGCATCGTCCCCATTCGACGATTCACCGAGGGCCATCTCCACAACCAGGATGTTCCTGAGCGAAGCGCGAATGTTCGCGTCGCTGCGCGGCAGGAGACCCCCCTTGCGCGCATTCGAAGCGATCAACTCGGAGATGCGCGGCACATCAGCAGGGATGGCGGGGCGTACTTTTACTTCCATTTTGGCATCTTTGAGGCGGGTTAACCTTCCAGGTCAATCAACCATTCGCCGCCGGCCGGCAACTCCTCTTCCGGTTCCGCGGCAGGCTTAGGAGATTCGATCAGTCCCAGTTCGCCGCCGCCTTCGATCTGCAGCACGCCTGCCTTGGCGTACACCGCGAGTTTATCGCGCGAATCGGCGATGTCGAGGTTGCGCATGGTGAGCTGACCGATCCGATCCAACGGTCCGAATTCGCCCTTGCCGCTTTCCATCGTCAGCCGTTCCGGTTTGTACGTCAGGTTGGGGCCGGTCGTGTTGACGATGGTGTAATCGTCTCCGCGGCGCAGTTCGAGCGTTACCGTGCCCGACACGGCCTTGCCCACCCAGCGCTGGATGCTCTCGCGCAGCATCAGGGACTGCGGATCGAACCAGCGGCCTTCGTAGAGCTGGCGCCCCAGCCTGCGCCCCATCGTGCGGTAGTTGTCCAGCGTGCCTTCATTGTGTATGGCGTTGACCAGGCGCTCATACGCGATGTACAGCAGCGCCATGCCCGGCGCTTCGTAGACGCCGCGGCTCTTCGCCTCGATGATGCGGTTTTCCACCTGGTCCGACATGCCCAGACCGTGACGCCCGCCGATGCGATTAGCGTCCGTGACGAGCGCCACCATATCCGTGTACTCGCGCCCGTTCAATTCGACCGGGAACCCTTCGAAGAAAGTAATCTTTACGGTTTCCGTCTCGATGACCACGCTGGGGTCCCAGAAGCGCACGCCCATGATCGGTTGCACGATATACATGCTGGCGTCCAACATCTCCAGATGCTTGGCCTCATGTGTGGCGCCCCAGATATTGGCGTCCGTCGAATAGGCTTTCTCGGTCGCCATGCGGTACTGGAAACCGCGCGCCGCCAGCCACTCGCTCATCTCCTTGCGCCCGCCCAGTTCGCCGACAAACATCGGGTCGAGCCACGGCTTGTAGATATACAGGTCGGGATTGACCAGCAGCCCGTAGCGGTAGAACCGCTCGATGTCGTTGCCCTTATACGTCGAACCGTCGCCCCAGATATTGACGCCGTCCTCTTTCATGGCATTCACGAGCATCGTCCCCGTCACCGCGCGGCCGAGCGGCGTAGTGTTGAAGTACATTTTGCCCGCGCTGCCGATGTGGAACGCCCCGCACATCAGCGCGATCAGGCCTTCCTGCACCAACTGCTTGCGGCAGTCGATCACGCGCGCCTTCTCCGCGCCGTGCTTGAGCGCGCGGCGTGGAATGTCATCGTAGTCGGTTTCATCGGGCTGGCCGAGGTTGGCGGTATAAGCGTATGGGACGCCGCCCTTCTCGCGCATCCACGTCACGGCGGCGCTGGTATCCAGTCCGCCGGAATAGGCGATGCCAATCTTCTGACCGACTGGTAGTGTTTCAAGAATTCTGCCCATAATCATGTTCCTCGCTTGATTTCGATTACTTTGTAAATGTTGTGCCTGCGCCGGCGTTGATGCCATCCAGGTCAGTGATACGTACCGTGCTGACGCCGCTCTCCAGCGCTTCCAGGGCTGTGCGTACTTTAGGGATCATGCCGCCGGAGATCGTGCCGTTCTGGATGAGCGCCTCCGTTTCCGCGGACGTCAGTTGTTTGATCGGTGTACCATCACGATCCAGCACAGCGGCGACGTTCGTCACAAATGTCAGCATGGCAGCGTCGACGGCGCCCGCCACAGCGCCCGCCACATGATCGGCATTGACGTTATAGATATCCCCATCGACGCCCAACGACATCGGCGCAATGACGGGCACAATGCCCGCTTCGACCCATCCAGTCAAAAGCGAGCCGCGCACACTTACTGGCTTGCCCACAAACTGCAGCGCCTCGTCAATCTTCTGCACACGCACCAAGCCGCTGTCCACGCCGCTGACGCCCAGCGCATCGACGCCTGCTGCAATCAGCGCGGCGACCAGGCGCTTGTTAGCCAGGCCGCTGAGCGTCATGAGAGCGGCGTCGCGGGTGCGGGCGTCGCTCACACGCAGGCCGTCTACGAAACGACTCTCGATCTGCATGGCCTTGAGTAGCGCCGTCAATTCCTTGCCGCCGCCGTGCACCACGATAGGGCGCGCGCCGGAACTCTGAACGGTGGCGATGCAGGCGGCGAACTGCCGGCTGAATGCGGGATCATCCAGGTCGGCGCCACTCACTTTGAACACTTGAACCGGTCGCAGATTCAGTTCCATGTAGACAACGCCTTCGATCGGGTTATACCGATAGGGGGCGCATTTAATAAAACCGAGTGATTGATACATCGTATACGCCTCTATCAGCGTCGGCAACGTATCCAACCTCATGCTCTTATACCCGACATTGCGTGCATCTTCAATCACACGTTGCACCAGCAGTCTTCCAATGTGCTTTCCACGATGTCCGGATTTGACATACAGTCGCTTCATCTCGGATACACCGGGTGCAAAGGGATGCAATGCGATGCAACCTGCCAGTTCGCCATCGTCAATCGCCAGGAACAGACGGCCATTTGGGGGTGCGTAGTCACCTGGTAACGCAGCCAGTTCCTCTGTAAAGCCCTGAAAATTAAGGTCGACCCCCAAATAATCGGCATACTCCAGGAACAATGCCCTGGCTTGTTCGATCTGGTCCGGCGACGTCGCCTGCATGATCTCTACCATTTACAGTAGTCCTTCGGTTTCTGCGACGCCGAACATGAGGTTCATGTTTTGTACCGCCTGACCCGACGCGCCTTTGACCAGGTTGTCTATCGATGAGACGACGATCAGCGTGCTGGCAAGCGCTCCGGTCTGTTGATGAACGGAGATGGCGCAGTAATTGGTATAGGCAGTGTGAGCGATGGTGGAAAGCTTGCCCGGAGCCAGCACACGCACAAAGGGTTCGCCTTCATAACGCTTCGCGAAGATGGCCTGCCAGTCCTGCCGGGCGGCTGTGGGTGTCAGTTTGAAATAGAGCGTGCTCAGCATACCGCGTGAAATCGGCAGCAGGTGCGGGCTGAACAAGACAGAGATTGGAGATTGGGTATTGGAGATTGAGTTCTGATTAGCCGTTGAATCTCCAATCTCTAATCTCCGATCCCCCGAGGTCCAGGCGTCGTTGAGCAGTTGCTCGATCTCCGGTACATGGCGGTGGGCGTGGCCGATGTTGTAGGGCGCCAGATTCTCATTCACCTCGACAAAGTGCGTGGCCTGGGTGGGCTTGCGGCCAGCGCCGCTCACACCGGACTTCGAATCGGCGATGACCACCGGATCGGCCAACGCGCCGAGTTCAAGCAGCGGCAGCGCGCCGAGAATGACGCTGGTGGGATAACAGCCCGGGTTGGCGACCAGGTTGGCATCCTCGATGAGCGTCCTGAAAATTTCCGGCAACCCATACACGGCGTCGGCCAGCAATTCCGGGTGGGGATGCTGGCGACCATACCACTGAGCATAAGCAGCCGCATCGCGCAGACGGAAGTCGGCTGAGAAATCAATGACACGTTTACCCGCCTGCAAGACGCGTGCGCAGAGTTCAGCCGATGCGCCGTGCGGCAGACACGAGAACACCACATCCACATCCGATAACGGTGCCTCATCGGCTTTGATCAGCGGTGTGTCATAAGAGCAGGGAATCACGTCCGACAGGCGCATTCCGGCGCTGTTCTCTGAGGCCGCAAATATCAGCCGGGCATGGCTGTGGCGGCTCAGCAACCTGACCAGTTCAACGCCTGTATAACCGGTTGCTCCAAATATTCCTATTTTGATCATGTTTCTTTATATGGGTATGGAAAATTAAAAAACCCCCAACACTTACCGTGTGTCAGGGGCTGAACCTACCTTCCAGGCCAACGAATGTATGAGTCTCTTTCACCCATGCAGCGTCGCGCCCAGACCAGACACACTGTCCAGCGAGCGCTGACGACGGGAGCGAAGCTCAAACGCAACCATTTGCATGGGGATGATTATAAATGGAGAAACTACGCTGTCAACTGCTGCACGGTCCGGTCACGACAGCGCCAGCCCGCGGAACTCCTCGATGTTACTGTAACCGTGCCGCTGCATATAGTCTTCGATCCCCATACAGACATCCGCGAACACGTCATAACCGTGATGGTAGACCGCGCTCCCGATGCCTACGCAGGTCGCGCCCACCAGGATCATCTCGATGGCATCGCGTGCGTCGGTAATGCCGCCTGTGCCGATAATCTGGGCCTTCGTCCCGCTGACGGCTCTGCTGATATCGTAGACGCAGCGCACCGCAATCGGCCGGATCGCCGGACCGCTCACACCGCCTGTGCGATTCGCCAGAATCGGCCTGGCCGTGTCGATATCCAGCACGATGCCGGGGCCGAGCGAGTTGATCGCGCAGATCGCGTCGGCGCCTGCGTTAACCACTTCGCGCGCGATGTTGCCGATGTTCTCCACATTCGGCGAAAGCTTTATGATCACGGGGCAATTGGCATAACGTTTCACCATGCGCGTGACCTGCGCCGACACGAAGGCGTTGGATGAGAACATCTCTTCATGCTGAGTATCGAGGTTGGGACAGGAGATATTCACTTCGATCAGATCCGGTTCAGCCTCGCTGATGTAGCGCGTCAGCGTGCCGAAGTCATAGATCGTGTTGGCGAAGATGCTGGCGATAATCGGCACGCCGTGCTGGCTCAAATGGGCTTTGGTGGTGCGAATTTCCTCCACCATCACCTCGACGCCCGGGTTGCTCAGACCAACCGCGTTGATCAGCCCGTGACCCCAGTTGACGATAGTGGGGTTGTGCCAGCCGACGCGCGGCTGCAGGCTGCATGACTTGGTAGTGATGGCGCCTATACCCAGGTTCGCCAGCCGGTCGAACACTTCCTGGCTCAGACCCAGGATGCCGGAAGCCAGCACGGTCGGATTGCGAAACGGCACGCCACATAACGTGACGCCCAGCGAGGGTCTGGCCGCGGCTGCGGCCGCCTGATGGTGTGTCACTGACGTCTGCTCATCCATGTGTTCCCTCGCCCCTTGCGCGCATCAGTTCGACCTGATCCAGGCCAGGACATCGTCGCGCTGGCTGCCGGTCAGCTTGTTCGATCGAACAAGATCGGCCAATATCTCCGAGAGCGTCAGCACACTGTGCAGTGTCACACCGAAGGTGCTCAACTCAGCCTGCCCACCCTGTTCGCGGTCGATCAATACCAGGACATCCTTCACCAGCAACCCGGCATCGGTCAGAGGTTTGAGCGATTCGATCTTGGAAGTGCCTTTGGTGATCAGATCATCCACCAGCAGCGCCACCTCGCCGGCGCGGAATTCGCCTTCGATCAGCTTCGCCGTGCCATAATCTTTAACTTCCTTGCGCGGGTAAATCAGCGGTTTGCCTGTCTCCAGCCCGACTGCCACACCGATCGGCAGTCCGGCATAGGGAATAGCGGCCAGGCGGTCGAACTGAATGGGCAGCTCCTGCCCATCTCCAGCAATCTTCGCCGCCATTGCGCCGGCCACCCGACGCAGTACCACCGGGTGCGAAACAAGCAGGCGCAAATCAATGTAAATCGGCGAGACCAGCCCGGACTTCAGCTTGAATTGCCCGAACTTGACGCAGCCGATGTCATATAGATCATCTGCCAGTGTATGTGTGTCTTCCATGTTCCACCTGCCTTGTTACAGGTCATTATGCACCTGTCTCATCTGCTCGACGATTTTCATGGCGGCGTTGCGCGCGTCGTCGGCGAAATTCACGGTGCGCGAGGCATACAGCACGCCGCGCGACGCATTGATGACCGGCCCTACTCCGTTACGAGTTGCGCCAAACCTCACGGCAGCTTCGAGGTCGCCGCCCTGCGCGCCCACGCCCGGTATCAGAAACGGCAGATCGGGGACGATCTCGCGAATTCGCTCCAACTCGCGTGGCGCCGTGGCGCCAACCACCAGACCGCACGCGCCCGGACATTCTGCGTTCCATCTGTCTGCCGCCAGCGCAACCTGCTCATACAGTGCGCGATCCCCCACCGTGAGGTTCTGGAACTCGCCGGCGTTCGGGTTGCTGGTTCGCGCCAGCACAAATGCGCCGCGCTGCCGGTCCGCCAGGAAAGGCTTGATAGAGTCGCTGCCGATATAAGGTGACAGCGTGACCGCATCGGCTTTGAACTGCTCGAATGCGCCGCGCGCATATGCCTGGGCGGTATTACCGATATCGCTGAATTTGCCGTCGAGGATGATCGGGATGTCGTCCGGAATGAGGCGGACGATGCGCTCCAGCGCGACAATGCCTGCCGCGCCTTCCGCCAGGTAAAAGCCCAGGTTGGGTTTGTAAGCGCACACCAGATCCTGGGTGGCTTCGATGATGGCGCGGGCGAACGGCAGCATAGGTTCATCGTGGACTTGCAACGGCAGCGGGGTGTTGGCCACGACGATATCCAGGCCGACACACAGATATGAACGATTCTTCTGCTGAGCGTGTGTGAGTTTCTCGAGGAATGTCATGTTACTCGATTATAAACAGTCCGGCACAGGAGCATGCCGAATGCGCTATTCACCCGGCATGCGATAATCAAGCGCGGATGTCAACGCCTCAACTCGAACGCTGGCAACGGTACATCGTACTCGCTCACGTCGCACTGGCCGTACTGTTCGGCGTCATCGTGCCGCCATGGGAGGCCCATGATGAGACCGGCCATTACGCCTACGTGAACCACATCGTCACCACTGGCAGCCTGCCGGATGCGCGCAGCGCCGATAAAGCGTTCCTCGACCAGTCACACCAACCCCCGCTGTACTACCTGGTCGTGGCCGGCCTGACATTCTGGGTTGACCGCAGCGATCAGTTGACGCCGCAGGTGAATTTGTTCGCCTTCGACGGCACGAACCGGCGCGGGACGCGCATCCTGTTGCGCGAGCGCGGCGAGGCTTTCCCGTGGCAGGGCACTATCCTGGCCGTCCACGCCGCGCGCATGGTCAGTGCGCTGCTGAGCGGTCTGATGATCCTGCTGATCGCAGCCATGGCACGACGCCTGTTTATACGGCTCCCGGCTGCGGCGCTTCTGACAACAGCCATTGCAGCGTTCAACCCGCAGGTTCTATTCATGGCGGGCATGGTGAATAACGATGTGATGGTCAGCCTGATGGGCGCGGCGCTGGCCTATCTTCTCGTCACAATCAACCAGCCAGTGACTGGAGAACCAAACAGGTCATTAATCTCCAATCTCCACGCTTCGCGTCCAATCTCCTCATGTGTGCTGACAGGCGCTGTCCTTGCGTTGAGCCTGTGGTCAAAAAACAGCGCATTGATTCTGGCGCCGTTCACGGTAATCGCCCTGCTCTTTATCGCATGGCGGCAACGCTGGTCGTTCATGACACTGTTGTGGCGCGGGGCGCTGGTCGGGCTGGTCACCCTGATCGTCGCCGGCCCGTTTTACCTGAGCAACTACCTGCGCTACGGCCAATGGATCGTCGACCGCGCGGCTGAGAATCCATTGGTGCAAGCTCCAGTCAGCGTGATCGGCGCCGGTTTGCTGGTGGGTTTGCGCGACCGCTGGTTGCCGGACATTTTCATCAACGCCTTCCGCACCTTCTGGGGCGCGTTTGGCTGGGGCAACGTGCAGATGCCGGACGCGGTTTACACGATATTGGCGTTGTTCGTCGCCTGCGGCGTAATCGGCGCCGTCATGGGCTGGCGGCGCGCCGACCGCGCAGAACGAACCGGTCTGGTCCTGCTGGCGCTTCTCAGCATCGCGATGATGCTGCTGCCCGGATACCGCGCTATCTTTTACCAGAATCCCGACCTGCTGCCCGGGCGCTACCTGATGCCGGCGCTGGCCGGATACGCCGGCATTGTCGGATTCGGTTGGGCTACCCTGCTGACAGGGATTGGAGATTGGAGATTAGAGATTGATCGTTTGCGAATCTCCAATCTCCAATCTCGACTGTCCGGCATCCGGTTACCGCTGCCCCAACTCTTGGCGGTAATCCTGGGTCTATTCGACCTGTATGTTCCCTTCGCCTACATCGCGCCGGCCTATACGCTGCCGAATGTTAACAAGAGTGCTGACAACGCGCCTGCACTGCTGACATTTGGCGATCTCGCACAGGTCACCGGCGTTAGCGCAGAGACGGTCTACCTGGCGGACCGCGAGGGGCAGCGGCACTACGCCCACGTGCACCTGACGTGGCATGTGCTGAAACAGACGGGCATCAATTACGCTTTCGGCATCAGCATCCTGGGGCGCGATTCGGAAGTCCTCGGCAACCTGAACGTCGAACCGGCGCGCGGCAATTTCCCCAGCAGCAACTGGAACGCCGGCGACACGTTTGATGATGATTACTATGTGCTGCTCGAAAAACCATGCGCCACGCTTCCAACGCTCGGTCGGATCAGCGTATCCATGTACGAATACGAACGGGTCAGCAGCGGGTCGAATACAACGGCCATGAGCATCACCCACGAGTTGCAGGCTTATGACGGCGCGGGCCGCCCCATCTCACCGATCATCGGGCGTTTCCGCATCGACGCCCCCGCCGACCCTATCCCGGTTTTCTGGCAGCCGCCCATCGCCATGTTTGACCACATCGCACTGCGCCAGATAGCCATGCCAGCGCAGATGCAGGCCGGATCGACATTCACCGTCTCGCTGACCTACGAGACATGGCAGAATGGCAACCCCGCGGGCAACAACTTCGTTCACCTTCTGGACGCTGGCGGTACATCCATTGCACAGGACGATCACGCGCCCGTGGGAGGCAGCTACCCCACCGACTTCTGGCAGGCCGGCGAATGCGTTACCGATGCATTCACACTGCACGTTCCGGTAACGGCTACCGGCACACTCCGCGCGGTAACAGGCTTTTATACGCCAGACGGGGCGCGCTTCCACACTGGCGCCACTGACAATCTCGCGCCGATCGGTCAGATCGCAGTCGTGCCGTAATATTGGCCGCAGTGTGACGACACATCAAGCAGCTCCAATGATTGGAAATTTAACGCACTCGCGCTGGCGCATCGTGATCCTGCTGGCGTTTACCGCGCTCGGCATCATCTACTCTTTCGCCACGCCGATGCTCGAAAAGAATGACGAGGAAAGCCACGCCTGGTTCGTGCGTTACATTGCCAATGGGGGAGGACTGCCGATCCAGGCGCCCGGCTCTCCGGATGCGCCGCTTCACCGCGAGGGCAGCCAACCTCCCCTCTACTATGCTCTGGCGGCGCTGGTCTGGCGGCAGTTCGACACCAGCGATTTCGACGTCGAGATGCAGCCTAACGCCTCGCCGTCCTTTAACCCATACGGTCTCGGCAACAAGAACCTGCTGATCATCACGCCGGAGAAGCGCGCGTTCAACTACCGCGGCACGACGCTGGCGGCGCTGGTGCTGCGCCTGCTGGGAATCATCCCAGGCTGCATCACGATCTGGTTCACTTACGCCATCGCTTACGCATTGACCCGCAGCGAACGCGCTGCGCTTCTGGCGATGGGGTTGACTGCTTTCAATCCCATGTTCATCACCGTCGTCAGCGCCGTCGGCAACGACGGGCCCGTGATTGCGATGTCCACGGTGGGTCTGTACCTGCTGGTTGTCATGGCTCTGGAAGGCATCACCCTCAAGCGCCTGATTGCCGCCGGCGTTGTTATGGCCGTCGCCAGTCTGTTTAAGGTGAGCGGCACGCTGCTGCTACCGGTAGCCGCACTGGCCATTATCGGGCGCGAGTTACTGACACCGGACAAGCCTGCCAAGCCGCTGGCGCAGCGCCTGATGGCCATCGTGTGGCAGGGCAGTGTGCTGGCCGTGATATGGCTCGTGCTGGCAGGCTGGTGGTATGCGCGCAACCTGTACCTGTACAACGACCTGACCGGCGTCTCGATCATGGCGCAGATGATGACGCCGCGCAATATCTCGCTGGGGGAGGCGCTGTCTGAGTTTACCGGTTTCCGCATGTCCTATATCGCCATGTTCGGGCAGTTTGCGTTGCCGGCGGATGACGTCGTCTACACGTTTTTCGATACGGTCGCCGTCATGTCCGGCATCGGCCTGCTGGTTGCGCTCGACAGGCTGATCAGGACGCCAACATACAGCGTAGACACGGCGCGCTATGAAAAGCCCGCGCAGTTCCGGTTACGCCTGCTGGGCGGCACCATGCTGGCGCTGCATGCCGTGTTTCTTCTCATCAGCATCGTGCGCTGGACGATGATGACGCCTGCATCGCACGGCCGGTTGTTATTCCCAGCCATCGGGGGCATATCAACCTTAATGGCAATCGGCTTGCAGCAGTTCGATCTCAAGTCGGCGCCGCGCCGTTTTCAGGCGACTGGCATCGTTCCGGTTATCGTTGTGTTGCCGCTGGCGCTGGTATCGGTTATTGCGCCCTGGCGCTACATCATCCCCGGCTACACGCCGCCGTTATTAAGCAGCATCCCGGCGGACGTCACGCCGGTCACGCAACATATGGGTGCGCTGGCCGACCTGGTCGCTTTCCGGATGTCGCCGCACGATGTCCATCCGGGAGATACCGTCATCGTTACGTCCGTCCTGCGCGCCAGGAGCGTGCCGCGCGACAATTACCTGCTGGTGACCAAATTGTATGGCCGCGATAACGTGGAGCTTGCGCGTTTCGACACCTTCACCGGCGGCGGGCTGTTGCCCAGCAGCCAGTGGCAGGTGGGCGACCTGTGGAAGGATGAGGTGGCGTTGAAAGTTCCTCTCACCGCACAGGCGCCGACGATATTGCGCGCGCAGTTCGATCTGTATAACCGCGGCTCCGGCGACTTGATCCAGAGCACTGATGAACAGGGGAAGCCCGGCTCACCCCTGTTTGATGGCAGCACACTGCTCCCGACCGTCAACCCGGCACAACCTCAAACGAGCGCGGTACTGGCGCAATTCGGCGACATCGGCGCTGTCACCGCGTTCACCCGCACCGAAGCGCTGCCGGGACAGCCCATGACCGTGACGCTGGCATGGCATACCCTCCGGGCGGCTGACAGGGATTACACCGTCTTCGTGCATTTTCTCGACGCGGCTGGGCAGCAGCAATCGCAACATGACGGGCAACCAGACGATGGCAACTTCATCACAACGCGCTGGAGCACGGGCGTCAATTTCCAGGATGCGCACCGTCTGCTGCTGCCGGCTGATCTGCCGCCAGGGCAATACATACTGGTTGCCGGGATGTACGATCCATCGAACGGGCAACGGCTGGTTGCGCTGGGGCCCAATCACGATGAACTGCGCGACCGCGTGGTCGTTCTGGATCATATAACAATCAGGTAGCTTTATACTTGCGTTGCTTATTCGCATCGTTTTATTGTGGAGGTTGTATAAAAGATCGATTATGGGCACGTTATTTACGACTGTTCGAGATACGCTTCGTTATAAAGGCCGCGAAGGCCAATGGTTGTGGGTGTTGCACCGCATCAGCGGGCTGGGAATTCTGTTCTACCTGATTCTGCATGTATATGACATGTCGCTGGCTTACTTCAACGTGCCCGTGCATGAGCAGATGATCGCCCTGTTCAAGACACCGCTCTTCTCGGTGCTGGAACTGGCGCTGGCCGTACTGTTGATTTTCCACGCCGTGAATGGCGTGCGGGTTGCGCTGCTCGATTTAAGACCCGAACTATGGGCCAAACAACAACTCGCCACGCGTCTTGCCCTGATCATCACCGTCGTGATTGCCGCGCCGACGATCATCATCATGATCATCTACACGATCAACGCGCATCTGGGGCCTGTGGCCACAACCATAGCCCGTTAAGGAGAATCTGAAATGACAACCGCAGGTTCTACTGCTGTCAAAGACGCGGGCATGTATAAACGATCGACACGGCCGGCGCCGCCGCCGCGCAACAATTTCGAACGAGCCGCCTGGATGTACATGCGCTACAGCGGTCTCGTGCTTGTTTTCCTGGCGCTCAGCCACTGGGGGCTGCAGCATATCTTCAACAGCGTCCAGGATCTCACGCTCCAATCGACCGTCAACCGATGGGGCGTGACGGGGCAGGTCGCCAATTTCCAAATCTGGTTCTGGCGCGCCTATTATGGCTTGCTGCTCGGCCTGGCTATGCTGCACGGCTTGAACGGGCTGCGCCAGGTGGCTTATGATTACATGCACTTTCGCCCTTTATACTGGGGCTTCATGGGCCTATCGACGCTGCTGATTATTGCCGTATCCGTGGCCGGAATCGCCGCGCTGTTACTTGGCGTTAACATTGCCGCAGCCGGCGGGGCTGTAGTACGATAGCCGCGCCCAATACTTTGTAGTCGAGGATCAGAGAATCATGGCTCAATATCATCAATTTGATGCGCTAGTAGTCGGAGCTGGCGGTTCCGGGTTGATGGCGGCGTTATACGCCAGCAAGTCTGTCAACACCGCCGTCATCAGTAAACTCTACCCAACCCGCTCCCACACCGGCGCAGCCCAGGGCGGTATTGCCGCCGCGCTTGGCAATATGGAACCCGACAAGTGGGAATGGCATGCCTATGACACGGTGAAAGGGGGCGACTTTCTCTCGGATCAAGACGCCGTCGATGTCCTATGCCAGGAGGCCGTCGAGGCGGTGATCGACCTGGAGCATATGGGTCTGCCTTTCGACCGCACGCCTGACGGGAAGATATCGCAGCGCCGCTTCGGTGGACACAGCAACAACGAAACGAAGAAACCGGTCATGCGCGCATGCCACGCAGCCGACCGCACCGGCCACATGATATTGCAGACGCTGTACCAGCAATGCATTAAAAACAACGTGCGCTTCTTCGATGAATTCCAGATGGTGGACATGATCATCGTCGATGGCGTCTGCCGCGGCATCGTCGCCGTCGAGTTGAATACCGGTGAACTGCATGTATTCCATTCCAAAGCGGTCATGCTGGCTACCGGCGGATTCGGCAAGGTGTGGAAGATCACCTCAAACGCGCACTCGCTGACTGGCGACGGCCCGGCCATTATCCTGCGCAAGAATCTGCCGCTTGAGGACATGGAGTTTTACCAGTTCCACCCGACCGGCATCTACAAGATGGGCATCCTGCTCAGCGAAGCCGCGCGCGGTGAAGGCGCTGTTTTCATCAATGACAAGGGCGAGCGCTTCATGGAGCGTTATGCGCCGACGATGAAAGACCTGGCCTCGCGCGACGTGTGCAGCCGCAGTATCTACAAGGAAGTGCGCGCCGGCAACGGCATCGGCGGCAAGGACTATGTCTATCTGGACTTCCGCCCGGACAGGATCAATAAATACTTCGAGGCCGATGGCAGCCCGCGGCGCGTCGACGCGGAATATATCGAAACACGCCTGCCTGACATCATCGAGTTTGTGCGTGTCTATATGGGCATTGACCCAATCGTTGAACCGGTGCCGATCCAGCCGACCGCACACTATGCGATGGGGGGTATCCCGACCGATCTGGATGCGCGCGTCCTGGCCGATGAGACCGGCAAGGTGGTAGAAGGGCTGTACGCAGCCGGCGAAGCTGCCTGCGTCAGCGTTCACGGCGCTAATCGGTTGGGCACCAACTCACTGGTCGACATCGTAGTGTTTGGGCGGCGCGGCGGCATCCGCATGGCCGAGTACTGCCAACAGGCGCAATTCCAACCGATCAGCCAGGAATCCCACACGCGCGCCGAAGCCATACTCAACGGCATTCGGAATAGCACGGGCGCCGAAAGTCCGGGACAGATCCGCAAAGAGCTGCAAATGCATATGGATGAGCATGTCGGCGTATTCCGCACCAGGGAAAAGCTTGAGATCGCGCTCGAGGAAATCCGGAGCCTGAAGGAACGTTACAAGAAAATCAAGATCGACGATAAAGGCATGCGCTGGAATACCGATCTGATGGAAGCCTGGGAACTGGGTTGCCTGCTCGATCTGGCGGAAGCCACAGCCGTATCGGGGTTGGCGCGCGAGGAGTCGCGCGGCGGGCACTATCGCGAAGATTTCCCCAACCGGGACGACGTGAATTTCCTGAAGCACACTATGGTGTGGACCGACAACCATATTACATATAAGCCTGTGCACATCGGCCGGTACCAGCCGACTGAACGCAAGTACTAACCCATCAATACAGCGACGTCAAGCCAGAGGACACGGAGTTTCTGTACATGAAAGTACATCTCAAGATCAAGCGATTCAATCCTGAGAAGGATAAAAAACCATACTGGGGCGAATATGACATCGAGGCCGACGAAAGCGATCGCGTGCTGGATGCCCTGCAAACCGTCAAATGGACGATCGACGGCGCGTTGAACTTCCGGCGCAGTTGCGCGCACGGCATCTGCGGAAGCGATGCGATGCGCATCAACGGGCGGAACGCACTGGCGTGCAAGCTTCTGATCCGCGATGCCGTTCATAATGGAGCTATTACGGTTGAGCCAATACTCGGTCTGCCGCTCATCAAAGACCTGATCGTAGATATGGAGCCGTTCTTCGCACACTACCGGGCGGTGATGCCGTTCCTGGTCAACAATAACGAGCCGGGAGAGCGCGAGCGCCTGCAATCGCAGGAACAGCGCGCGCGGTATGATGACGGCACCAAGTGCATCCTGTGCGCCTGTTGCACCACCAGTTGCCCATCGTTCTGGGCCAGAGGTGAATATGTCGGGCCGGCGGCTATCGTGCAGGCGCACCGCTTTATCTTCGATTCACGCGATGAAGGCGCAGCGGACCGTCTTGAAGTGCTGGTTGAACCCGATGGCGTGTGGCGCTGCCGGACGGTATTCAACTGCACTGAAGTATGCCCGCGCGATATTCAGGTGACTAAGCTCATCGGGGAAGTCAAACAGGCCCTGGTGACGGGCAAGATCGACTGATACGGGGCTTTTCGTCGAAAAGCCTGGTTCCCGCAACAGGAGCCGGGCTTTTTTGCTTTATGACGTGAAGATGATGTAAAACGCAATAACCATCACAGCAATCCACAGCAACAGGATAATCACGCGCAATACCCGGTTAATGAGGACGGAATGGATGTAATCTTCAATGACGACGCGCAAGCCGTTAAACCCGTGGGTGACACCGAGGAAAATGATCAGTGTCTGTAGAATCTGCCAGTACACACCGACCCAGCCCAGGTTCACGTCGGGGATATTGCTGTTGACGATGTGGTTCGGATTCGGGAAGAACGTCCAGCGCATCAAGGTTGCCAGGTCCATCTGCGTGCGCGCGCCCATCCACAGAGCGCCGGCCATACCCAGAGCGCCGACAATCAGCATGCCGGCGCCGGATATGCGTGTAAACACCCACATGACGAATTCCAGCGACCAACCTCGCCGGGGAATTGTTTGTGATCGTAACATTGCTGCTCCTTAGCCGCCCAGGCCGCGTTGAATCAGGATGAGAAGCGTCAGGCCGTAGACCGGGATAAAGATCAACCACTGCAACCAGGTCGCTTCACGCTGGTACGGCAGAAGCTTCGGCCAGGTATCCAGAACGATGATGCGCGCCCCGTTGAGCGCGTGGAAAATGACGCAGAAATAGATAAAGCTCTGGAACGCCCACGATTCGAAGACCGAATTGTAGATTTTTCCGACGTCACTGCCCAGGTTCTGCAGGAGAAACGCAGAGACTACATGCATTGCGACGAAGACGATCAGGCCTACACCGCTGATGCGGTGCAGCATCCACGACCACATCGTGGCGCCGCCTCTGTACCTCAGCCCCTCCAGGCCAACGCTTCTGCTACCAGCGCTCATGAGTTCCTCCAGTCGAATAATCCGTTGTTCGGTGTGCACTATTATTACGTGATATCCATCCCACGCAAAGTGACAATCTACTTGCATTTGGAGTGACAGGTATCCATTACGATATGGCGCGATCTGCTCTACAATTTCGTTCACCTTGCAGGTTGCTCCGGCCGCGTGCCTGACAGCCGTTGTAGACACATAGAAAAGGATGGAGGTTGTTGATGGCTCGCTCTCCAAATCTCAGCCGCCGAGGCTTCATCATGTCTGTCATGACTTTTGCCGGGTCAATTATGGGAATAGTCGTCGGGTTACCCGTGATTGGTTTCCTGATTTCACCAGCCCTGAACGTTACGAAGTCTGACGCATGGGTGCCTGTCGGCAAATTGGACAGCTATCCGGTCGGTGTGCCGACCCCGTTCAGCTTTACCCGCACTAAAGTCAATGGCTGGGAGAAGACAGTCAATAGCATCAGCGTCTTCGTATTGCGCGATGCCACCGATAAGGTCAGGGTATTTTCCTCCGTTTGCACCCATCTGGGATGCCGGGTCACTTTCCACAAAGATTCCAATGAGTTCATATGTCCTTGCCACGACGCCCACTTCAACAAAGACGGCGGCGTGGTATCGGGACCGCCGCCCCGCCCGCTCGATCAATACGAGTCTAAAGTTGAAAATGGCGCGCTTCTGATCCACGTCATTCAGTCGTAATAGACTCGGTTACTCATGCCATTTACTCACTAAAGGTGCTCACATGATCAGCAAAAGAATGTACCCATGGCTGGACGAACGTCTCGGTCTCAGCGGAATTTATAAGACGGTTCTGGACCGCATGGTGCCCAAAGTCAACTGGTGGTTCACGCTGGGCAGCGCGACGCTGTTTCTTTTCGCCCTGCAGGTTGTGACGGGTATCATGCTTTCGGCGTACTATGTGCCTTCCCCCGACAAGGCCTACGACAGCATCCAGTACATCATGAATGGCGTGGCTTTCGGCTGGCTGATCCGCGGCATCCACCACTGGGGCGCCACGCTGATGGTGATCACCGTCTTTCTGCATATGCTGCGGGTATTCTTCTACGCCGCGTACAAGTACCCGCGCGAAATAACCTGGACCACCGGCGTCTTCCTGCTCCTGGCGACACTGGGTATGGGTTTCACCGGATACCTGTTGCCGTGGGATCAGAAGGCTTACTGGGCGACCACAGTCGGCACGTCAATCGCCGGCACTGTTCCGGGCATCGGCGAGTTCATCCTGCGCGCGCTCAGGGGCGGCTCCGATCTCAGCGGCGTCACGCTGGCGCGCTTTTTCTCGGCGCATATCTGGATGTTCCCGGCGATCATCATTGCATTGATCGGCGTCCACATATACCTGGTAATCCGCATCGGTATCTCATCGGTACCCAAGGAAAATGACTAGATGAGGAACGGCGGCGTTGAGCGACAGGCCGGCAACACGGCCTGCCTGCGCCGGTTTCGACAAGGTGTCGCACGATGAACGATTTACAGAAAGCCCAGTACAAAGAGAAATATCTGCGCGCCAAGCGTAACGGCGAGAAATTTTTCCCTGATTCGCTATATCGCGATATGCTCGTCATGTTCGCGATATTCCTGCTGCTGGTTGGACTGGCTGCGTTCGTCGGAGTAGCTGCCGAACCCAAGGCGGACCCCAGCGATACAGCCTACATTCCCCGGCCGGAGTGGTACTTCCTGTTCCTTTTTGAGATGCTCAAGTTCTTCCCAGGCAGTCTGGAATGGGTTGGCACGACGGTCATCCCGGTCGCTGCGGTGTTCGCCTTGCTGTTGTTGCCGTTTTACGACAAAAATCCCGCCCGCCACTGGAAGAAGCGTAAATTCGCGATTGGCTTTATGAGCGTGGTCGTCGCAGCCATGGTCTTTCTGACGATACGCGCGGTGGTGACGACGCCGGCACAGGAAAATGCAGGGGCGGTGGCCACAACGCTGCCCGCGCAAATCTCCGCCGGGCAGGACATCTACTCAGTCCAATGCGCGGAATGCCACGGCGCTGAGGGTGAGGGCGGCGTCATCAAGGGAGTGAAAGGGCTGGAAGGCTACAAGATGAAAGCCATCAACTCCCAGGACGAAATGTACACGCGCATGGACGATACGCTCTATAACATCGTCGAATACGGTCAACCCGATCTCGGCATGCCGCCCTTCGGCAAGGCTTTCGGCGGAGAGCTTTCCCGCAGCGATATCGACAACCTGGTTACCTTCATGCGCTACACCTGGGATAACCGTGTTGAAGTGCCCAAGGGAGCCGCGCAGACCAATGCAATTCCTGCGCTGGGTCCCAATGACATACCATCTTATGACGTGAATATCGCGCCGATTGTCAAGCGATATTGCGTGTCGTGCCACCGTCCCGGCAAAGAGAACAACAATTACTACATGGGGAGCTATAGCGACCTGATGAACAGCGGTGACCACAAGCCCAATATCGTCGCAGGCGACCTGAACTCCAACCTGATCCGCATGCTCCACGGAGAGAAGATCGAGGCGGGCGGCGCGATGCCTCCCACAAAGGCGCTCAGCCCGGATCTGATCTCTATCTTTGAGCGGTGGGTAAAGGCTGGCGCACCGGAAAAACCGGCCAAGTAAACGCGCCGTCCTTGTCCATGTCCCCGATACCCCGCCGTATCGGGGACTTTTTTATCGGTCTCAAACATCGTACGGTTGGCGCTACTCGTCTATGGATGGACGTCGACGCCTGGTTTTAACTTCGGCGGTATGGCGTTTTCGGTTCAGGCGGCGTTCGCGCGCGGCGCGGGATGGTTGCGTGGGGCGACGGCGCCTCACCGGTTGCAGCGCCCGTCGGAGCAGTTCAGCGAATCGCTGCGTCACTTCCTCGCGATTGCGCAATTGGCTGCGCTCGGATTGCGATTCCAGATGCAGCAGGCCTTCAGTGTCCAGATAGCCGGATAACCGCTGCAGCGCCAGCGCCCGCTCATCTTCCGTAAGTACCGGCGTATGCGTTAAGTCGAACACCAGTTCAACCGCAGTTTCGGTCTTGTTGGTGTGTTGACCGCCCGGGCCGCTGCTGCGCGTATAGCGATACAGAAGGTCAGCGTATGGGATGCGCACGCGCTCGTTTATCTGCAGCGTATTCTCGGGGTCGTATTGGTCGTTCACACCTTAATCTTATGCCCTGTAGCATAATCAGGCCAATGCTTCTCTACATGTTACAGGGCATCGGGCTTGGCTTTTCCGCGGCTGTGCAACCCGGGCCATTCCAGGCATACCTGATCTCATTATCGCTGGAGCGCGGCTGGCGGCGCGCCTTGCCGGCGGCGCTGGCGCTCGGAATTTTCGGGCTATACCAAGTGTGGCTGGGCGTTTTCGCTTTAGAGGGAAGCGCTCTGGCAGGCGCAGTATCGGCATGTTGTACCGTTTTGTACCAGCCTTGTTGTTGAGCTTTGCGGCGCTCCTGGGCGTAACGTCTGCGCCGCTCGCGCAAGCCGCGCCGTATACGCCGCCCGACGCCGGCGTGCAGATCGACGCCTACCTGAATCGGATTACGGCTGACGGGTCTTTCAGCGGTTCGGTGCTGGTCGCGCGCGGCGGAGATGTCCTGCTGGATAAAGGTTATGGCGAGGCTGATCGGGAATATCACACGCCCAATACCCCGCAAACGCGCTTCCTGCTGGCATCGGTCAGCAAACAATTCACCGCGATGGCTATACTGCTGCTTCAGGATGAGGGCAAGCTGAAGGTCAGGGACCGCATCTGCGCCTATCTTCCCGCATGCCCGGGCGCCTGGAAGCTGGTTACGATTCATCAGTTACTGACCCACACATCCGGCATACCGGACTATATGTCGTTCTCCGATTTCGATTCTTTAGAGGCTATGGCAGCCTCTCCGGTCGATCTCATTCAGCGGTTCAAATACCATGCGCTTGACTTCTCGCCGGGCAGTTCGTGGCGATACAGCAATTCGGGCTATGTGTTGCTGGGTTACCTCATCGAGCGCGTATCCGGTCAGTCTTATGCGGCATTTTTACAGGAGCATATCTTCGACCCGCTGCGCATGCAGGACAGCGGTTATGACCCGGATGGCGCCATCGGCGATGCGATGGCCGTCGGTTATGAGGACCAGAGCAGAGCCGAATATCTGGATATGTCCGAAGCCTACGCCGCCGGCGGGTTGTATTCTTCCGTGGAAGACCTGTACCGCTGGAGCCAGGCGCTCAGCAGCACCCGGCTGATCTCAGCCAGGTTATCGGCGCCGATGTTCAGGCCACAAGTAGCAGTACCAGGTCGCAACACCGGCAGTTATGGGTATGGTTGGTTTATTCGTCAGCGCCTGGGCAGGCAGGTCATGGAGCACACCGGTGTTCTGGACGGTTTTACGACCCTGATTGCGCGGTTCCCGCATGACAACATCACCCTCATCGTCCTGTGCAACCAATCCGTCGATATGGATGAAATAGAGACGTCGCTTACGCAGATGCTGGTCAAGTAGCGCAACGGCGGCGGGTAGAATAGCCGTAATGAGTCTCTCCAAGCTCAACCTGCCCCGACTCGTCCGACGCACCAGCGCGCCGCAACTGGTGCTGAACGTCCTGATATCGTTCGGCGCGACTGTGCTTATCGTGCGCGTCTTTCTGGAGCTGACCGGCTATCCGCGTTTAGGCAATTCGACTCTGCATATCGCGCACCTTCTTTACGGCGGGATTGCTTTGACGGCCGCCTGCCTGCTGATGCTGATCTACGGATCGCCCACAGCACACCGCATCGGCTCGGTTCTGACGGGCATCGGCCTGGGATTATTCTTTGATGAAGTCGGCAAGTTCATCACGTCGAACAACGACTATTTCTTCAGGCCGGCTGCGCCCATCATCTACGTGGTGTGTCTGGTCATCACCCTGATCATTTTCCTGCTCCGGCGCAGAGGCAGGTATTTCAGCGACCAGGAATTGATGGTGGATGCGCTGGAACACGCCGAGTTGCTGTTCGAAGGCGAGCAATCCGAACATCGCCGCCGCCACATCAACACCGACCTTGAGCATATCGCGCACAGCGTGAAAGACCCCGATCATGTGAAACTGGCGCAGGCGATACAGGAATTCGTCAACAGTGAAGCAGCCAAACCAGGCCACTCAAAGTTGCTGCTACTGGCAGGTCGTGTCGAACAGTGGGGGTTGCGTCGGTTTATCCAGCGCCAGAACCTGCTGACGGTGATCCTGCTGGTCATTCTGGCCATGAACAGCCTGGGCTCGCTGATCGCCTTCAGTGTCTCGGCTATCGTGCCTGTGGCATCGCCGGAGTTGGCGCGCGAAATCCAGCGTCTGTATATATCGACCGGGTTAAGGGAGTTCTCGCCCTTCTCGCTTACGATCAACGGCATCGATCTCCTGCTCAACATGGTGACCGCAGCGGTCACGCTGTATGGGATCGTGCTGTTCGTCACAGGCCGAAAGTTCCACGGGCTGTTCTGGGTGCAGGCGGCGCTCATACTGGATCTTTGTGTGGTGAATGTCTTTACGTTTTACGTCGAGCAGTTTTCCGCCGCGTTATGGACACTGGCGAATATCGCGGTTCTACTGTACGTGAGAGCCTATCAACACCAGTTGCGCCAGGCGCAGATCCACAAGCAACATATCGCGGCGTCAACCAAAGCGGCGGCGCTGGCAAGCCAGTCGGCGGACGACGGAACCCGCCAAACCATATCCAGCAATGTCTAAATCAATCAGACCATGAACGAATACAAATTGTGTGTTATCCCGGGAGATGGCGTCGGTCGTGAAGTGATTCCCTGCGCCGTCGAGGTGCTGCAGCGTGTGTTGCCCGGTCTGGCTGTTCAGGAGGCCGCGGCGGGTTGGGATTGTTTTACCCGGAGCGGCGATCCCTTACCCCCCACGACAATCGCCGCGATTCAGGATTGCGGCGCAGTGCTGTTCGGCGCCGTCTCGTCGCCATCACGCAAGGTTGAGGGATATCGCAGTCCGATAGTCCAGATGCGCCAGCGTTTCAGCCTGTTTGCCAATCTGCGCCCAACCCGGGAGCTGAACCTGGCGTCAGACAGATCCACCGGGCAGGCCGCTGTCGACCTGTTGATCGTGCGTGAGAACACCCAGGGCTTATACATCGGGCGTGAATATATGCGCGGCGACGAAGCGATTGCCGAGCGCGTCATTACGAAGGCTGCATCAACCCGGATCGGGCGCGTTGCGTTCGAGCTGGCGTCCAAACGCCCGCGCAAGCAACTCACGATCGTGCACAAAGCCAACATTCTGCCGATCACCGACGGCGTTTTCCGCGACAGCGTGCGCGCCGTTGGCGCCGGCTACCCGGACGTGCAAATCAATGAACTGCTGGTCGACACCGCCGCCATGCTGCTGGCTTCCAAACCGCGCCAGTTCGACGTGGTCGTATCCACCAACCTGTTCGGCGATATCCTTTCCGATATCGCGAGCGTGTGGGGCGGCGGCATGGGCGTTGCGCCGGCGCTTAACCTCGGCGAGAGTGTTGCTATCGCCGAACCGGTGCATGGCAGCGCCCCGGACATTGCGGGTAAAGGTATTGCAAATCCCGCCGGCGCCATACTCAGCGCCGCTTTGCTGCTACGCTATCACTGGAAACTAATGAAGGAAGCGAATTGCATTGAGCAGGCCGTTTACACAGCGCTAAAGCAGGGATGCCGCACCGCCGACCTGGGTGGTCAGGCCGGCACACGGGAGCTGACCGACAGGATATTGAGCCTGTTGTGACGATATGCAAATCGAACCGATTCTGCGCGCGTTGAATGGCCTGCAATTTGTGCCGCCCCGGCGCAAACCCGGCGCCACAACGGGCGAAAGGCGCAGCCCGCGGCGCGGACGATCCGTCGAATTTGCAGATTATCGAGACTACACCCCCGGAGACGATCCCAGGCGCGTCGACTGGAATATCTACGCCCGGCTCGAACGCCCTTACATCAAACTTTACGAGGACGAGGAGGACCTGACGGTGCATGTCCTGCTGGACGCCAGCCCGTCCATGCAGTGGCGGGAAGAAAACCAGCCGCTCTCGCCGAAGTGGGAACGCGCCTCACAACTGGCTGTGGCGATGAGTTACATCGCCCTGACCTCAGGCGACCGCCTCATCGTCGAGACAAGCACACGATCGCGCATTGGACCCAAACGAGGCGCCGCCGCAACATCGGCGGTGATGGAATTCATCGAGCGCGAAACGCTGCCGCCTGAAATGGCGGATGGACGGGTGCCCGCCAATCGTCCCGGCGCATCCGCAAGCCTTAACAACTGGTTGAAGCGTTACGCACTGGACGCCCGGCCGGGTTTGTGTATCGTGATCTCCGACTTCCTGGATGCGGATGGCTACGCGGAAGGGTTGAACGCCCTGGGCAGCAGCCGGTTGGATGTCAACGTGCTGCATACGTTGAGCCCGGCCGAACTCGATCCGGAATTCGCCGGGGACCTGCGACTGCGCGATATAGAAACCGCGGCGACACAGGATATCAGCCTGGATGATGCGGCGCTCAGCCAGTACCGCCAGCGATTAAACCAGTGGACCGGCGCGATCGCCGAATTCTGCCGCCGGCGCGGCGGGAAATATCACCTGACCGACACCAGCGAACTGGTGGAGAAAGTCGTCCTGCGCGACCTGCGGCGGGAGGGATGGATCGTCTAGTGAGTGTCATCAATCCACTCGCCCTGTTCTTCGCCGCGCTGGCAATACCCATCATCCTGCTTTATCTCCTGCGCCTGCAGCGGCGTGAACAGACCGTCTCCAGCACGCTGCTGTGGCGGCAGGTGGTACTCGACCGCGAAGCCAACACCCTGTGGCAGCGTCTGCGCCGCAATCTGTTGCTGCTGTTGCAGTTACTTACACTCGCGTTCCTGGTATTCGCGCTGGTCAGGCCATATCTGAACCTGCCGTCCACGTTGAGCGGCCGCCTGATCGTGCTGCTGGACGGTTCAGCCTCCATGCAGGCGACCGACGTCGCCCCCACCCGCTTTGAGGCCGCTAAAGCCGAAATACGCAAGCTGATCGACGAACTGGGCCCCAGCAGCGATATGACGATCATCCTGGTGGATGGCTCGCCGCACGCGCTTGCCAGCGCTACATCCAGCAAAAGCGAACTCACAGCCGCACTCGATACCGCGCACCCGTCACTGGAATCAGCCAACTGGAGCGCGGGTGTCGCGCTGGCGACCGCCGCCGGCGGCGGTGGCGGTTCCGACAACTCGGCGACTACCGTCATCCTCAGCGATGGCATCAACGCGGATGACCTGCAACTGCTGACCGGGAACGTGCGCTACATACCCATCGGCGTCAGCGGCGACAATGTCGCGATTTCGACGCTATCTTTGCGGAAAACCCCGCGCGGCCTGGCGGCATTCGTCCGGGTGACCAATACAGGCTCCACAGACGACCGCGTGCTGGTCTCGTTGCGGTCGGATAGCGTGCTGCTCGACGCGCGCACGCTGAGTATCCCCGCCGGACAATCGGTCAGTTGGATCATCAACGGTATCGATCCTCAGGTCTCCTCGGTGCGCGCCTCAATCGACCAGGCAGCGCACAACGACTTGCCGATTGACGACGTCGCCTATGTGGTGAACGAAAAGAACACCCAGCGGCGCGTCCTGCTGTTGACGCGCGGCAATCGCTTCCTGGAGCAAGCACTCGCGGTTCTGCCCAACCTGCAGGTCACACGCGCTATTACGGCGCCCGAGCCGGCTGACGCCAAACCATACGACCTGTATGTGCTGGATGGGATCAGCGCTACGCTGCCCTCGCACGCCAGCGTTCTGTTTATCGGCGCGCAATCGGTGTTTACCGCCAGCGGCGTCTTCAGCAGCACGACCTTTATGCGTTCAGAACAGCATCCGGTACTGGCATCCGTGGACTGGCGCAGCGTCAACGCCCTCGATATAGCGCGCGTGAATACGCCTGAGTGGCTGAGGCCGATCGCACAATCCTCAAGCGGGCCGATGTTGTTTGCCGGCGAGATGCGCAGCCAGGGCGACCCGTTCTGGCGCGTGGTGCTTATCCCATTCGAACTGCGTGAAAGCGACCTTCCGCTGCAGGTGGCGTTTCCCGTACTGATCGCGAATAGCGTAGCCTGGCTCGCGCCGCCGCAGGGGCTTAATATACCGTCCAGCGTGAAACCGGGCGACGTCGTGCCAATCCCTGCGGATGCCATCGTCCTGCTGCCCGACGGCAACCGTGTAGCCGTGGGGCAACGCGGTTTTGCGCAAACGAATCAACTGGGCGTTTATAGCGCGCAATACGGGGATGTCGCCGGCGCGTTCGCCGTGAATTTCTCAATCCCGGCGGAGTCAAAAATCGCTCCGAATCTTGATTTGAAGATTGGCGGCGCCACGCCATCATCCGAAGTGAAACCGCAATACTCGCAGCGCGAGATCTGGTCGTGGCTGGCCGTTGCCGCGCTGATCCTGCTGGTTATCGAGTGGTGGGTGTATCAGCGCGGCGTGCCGATGCTACGAAGAAAGTAGCTGGAGTTTGCGGGCTTTCGGCAGGCGTTTTATACGGCGTTCTTCGCGCATGGCATCCGACCATGTGGCCACCTCGCGTTGCCAGATCAACTCGACCGGCAGACGCGTTGCGGTGTATTTTGCGCCTTTACCGGCTTGATGCATCTTCAGACGGCGCTGCACGTCCTTAGCTATACCGGTGTATAACGAATTGTCGCGGCAGCGCAGCATATAAACGAAAGGCACGCCGATATCCGCAGGTGTCTCTCCCTTTCCTCTACCAGGAAAGGGAGACTATAAGTCGGGTCGGGTTCAGTGAGCGCCGTTATTGATTCGCTGGCCGTCCTGCAGTTCGACGACTTCGTCCACATAATCCAGCACGATAGGATCGTGGCTCGTCATCAGCATGGTGATGCCCTCGGTCTCGATGATGCGCCGGAACAACGCCAGGATTTCGCGCGCGGTGGTGCTGTCCAGCTCGCCGGTCGGTTCGTCCGCCAGGATCAGATTGGGGTGGTTCGCCAGCGCGCGAGCAATGGCCACACGCTGTTGCTGTCCGCCGGACATCTCGTACGGGCGGTGATTGGCCCATTTGGTAAGACCAACCAGCTCCAGACAATATTTCGTGCGCGCGCGCCGATCCTTGTTGCCCGCAATGCGGATCGGCAACTCAATATTCTCCCAGGCTGACAACGTCGGCAGCAGGGCAAAAGACTGGAAAACAAAACCCACCTGCTTGCGGCGCCATCTCGTCAGATCGGTGTCGGACATGCGCGTAATGTCGCGCCCAAAGCAACGCACCGTGCCGCTGTTTGGGTGATCCAGCCCGCCAATGCAGTTCAAAAGCGTGGTCTTGCCGCTGCCGGAACGCCCTCTGACGCCCACCCAGCGCCCCGGCTTGACTTGCAGATTGATGCCGCGCAGCGCCAAGACGTCATTGCTGCCTACCCGATACGTGCGGACGACATCAACCACCTCGACGGCAAATGCCGGCGCGTCATCGCCTTGTGATGCCGCCTGCCCGTCGCGATTTTTCACTGCGGTTTTTTCACGTTGGTTATTCATACTGCTTAACCCTTCGACTTCGACCGGCGACGTGCAAGCCAACCCAGCACACCACGACGCTCGATTTTCGCGAGAACGCTCTCAGCCTGGTCGCCGTTGACCGCAACCTGCTCGACGTTCTGGCGTTCCACGGCCTTGACCAGGATGCCTGCCTCGGCCGGTTCCAGACGCGCCCGTTCTTTGATGCCATACTGCTCGCGTAATTCTTTCGGTATCTGCAAACGGCCTGCGGAGTCCAGCACGGCGTACTCCTCAAAGTGATCCTCATGGATAGGCTGGTCCATAGAGGCGCCCGTCCGTGGTGGCGCCCTGCGCACCGTCTCGCCTGCCAGTTTGCCGTCCCGAATGGCAACGACGCGGTCTACGTGACGCGCGATCTTCGGGTCGTGGCTGACGATCAGCGTCGTCACGCCGTATTTCCGGCACAGGTCGCGAAACACCTGGTAAATGGAAAGCGCCGTATTGGAATCCAACTCGCCCGTGGGTTCATCGGCCAGCAACAGTGACGGCGCATTAGCCAAAGCCACTGCGATCGCCACGCGCTGCTGCTCGCCGCCAGAGAGCATGCCAAGATAGTGATTACGGCGGTCTGCCAGGCCCACGGCGTCCAGCAACTCAAACGCGCGCTTCTTTGCCGCCCCGCCGGCGTGTCCCGCCAGGATCATGGGCAATTCGACATTCGACGCCGAAGACAGGTAGGGAATTACGTTGCGCGCCCCCTGCTGCCATACAAAGCCGACCTGAGTCCGTCGATACGTGGTCAGCGCGGTATTCGACATCTTCAGCAGGTCGCGCCCGGCGACGACGACGCGCCCGGCGCTGGGCCGGTCAAGCCCTCCCAGGATATTCAGAAGCGTGGATTTTCCGCTGCCGCTGGCGCCCACGATGCCCAGCAACTCGCCCTGTTTGACCTCCAGGTCAAGTCCCTGCAGGGCCACGACTTCCAGGTCGGCGATCTTGTGAATCTTGACCAGGTTGTCACAAAGAATAAAAGGGCCTTCACTCATTCTGTTTCACCTAACTTAACTGCCTGGAAGATCTTCATCCTCAGCAGGAATACCAGTAACACCAGCAACGCCACAATGAACAATCCGCCGAAGAGCGCATAGATGCGGTAAATATCGGGCCATGCAATATTGACGAAGAACGGCAGCAATGTCGCCTCGGGCGTAATGCCCACTTGCATAAATGGGACGTAGACCTGGCTGGCCGCGACGCCGAGCAGCGTCCCTGCGCCGACGCCGGTTCCCAATAAGAGTATCAGTTCCCAGCCGAGATAAGCCGCCATCTGTGACGCGCTCAACCCGATGGCGCGCAACACTCCCAGTTCGATCAAGCGCCGCCTGAATGAAAAGACGGCATACAGGAAGAACCCCAGCACGGTTAACAGGGCTGACGCGGCAAATCCAACAGAAAGCACGCCAAACAGACCCTGTCGATCGGGGCGGGTCTGCTCTTTCACGATAGTGGAATTGACATCGGAGTAAGACAGCAGCATGACGCCCAGCTTGCGCACGCCGTCAGCGATTCTGGCGACATCAGCGCCATTCTTGATCTTCAACCAGACGTCATACGGCACCTGAGTGCCGAACTGCTCAAATAGATTGTCAAGGTCGGCCACAAAGAGGGTTCTGGCGTCTTTCTTATTCGGATACCAGGTGGGCCAGTAGGAGAACCACCCGGCAATGGTGAACTTCATATCAACCGGACCATCCGGTCCTGTCACGGTCAGTTTGATGTCGTCGCCGACGCGCAGCGCGTTTTTGGTCAGTACGGACGAGTGCACGAGGATGCCGTTCGGCGTGGACGCCAGTTGGTTCATCAACGCGCCCAGAGAGCCGGGGCCGAAGTCGGCGCGCCAGAAGGCGATACGGCTGTATTCCAGTCGATCCACACCCATGACTTCTGCGGTCAATGGCCCGGAACTGAACTTGCCTGTGGCAGGGTAAACACCCACGCGCGTGGCAGCCAGCACGCCATTCACCTTCAGATGATCCGAAACGGGCGCAAACAGGAAGCGCGGCCCGGTTGACTGGTCGGTGGTCGACGTGGTATTGCTGCCGGCGGTCGCTCCTCCAAATCCCATCATGCCCGCCTGGGTGTCTTCGGCGGCTTCCAGCAGTTGCATATCACCGCCTACGCTGTAACGCACCTGATCGACCAGGCTGCGGTCCAAGGTCGATGCCAGCGATGCCGTGAATGTGGCGAGCGCCAGTGTGAGGATGAGCAGCAGCATCGGCGCCACATACAAGCCCGGTGAGCGCGACAACTGGCGCGCCGCCAGCAGGAATGTCGTACCGGGTAGCCGCGCAAACAACCACGAGATGAAGCGCAGGAAGAATGGAAACAACCGGATCAGGAACAGCGTCAGCGAGATCATCATCAGCACAGGCACCATGAAGAGCAACGGATTGCTGAAGGGATCGCCGCCGCTCAACTGGACGACGCTGGATAGCGCGATCGTGCCCTGTTTCTGCAGCAGGTAAGTGCCATACGCGGCGGGCACGAAGACCAGAACATCCAGCCACGCGCGCTGCCACCAGGGGGGTTTGAGGTTGCGTGCGCGTTCCTGTTTGTAGGTAATGATGGTATGTTGAGACGCTTCCCAGACGGGAAAGACAGTCGCCAATACCGCCGCGCCGGCTGCGATGAGTCCCACCTGCACACTCGAACGGGTCAGCATCACCGACAGCATCTGCCCCTGGACAAACACCAGGAAACTGCGCGACTGGCCGACCAATTGCGCAATGCCTTCCGCAACGGGTATACCGACTGCAAAACCAATCACGGCCAGAACCAGCGCCTCGATCAAGGAAATGCTGACAACCTGCAAGGCTGACGCGCCTCGACTGCGCAAAACCGCTATTTCGTTGCGTTGTCCGTTGACCGTGAGGCCGGCAACCAGCGTGATAAACGCAAAGACCAGCAGCAGTATCGGCACGCTGAATGCCAGCAACTGCACCAGCAACAGGCGGCTGGCCTGCTGATAACGCCACAACGCATCCACAGGCGATTCGTCCAGCTTGACATTGGGCAACAGCGCACTGGCGCGCGTGACGGTGTAATTGATGCGGCCCAAAAGATCGGTGACATTATCGGTGCGCACGTTATCGCCGTTAAAGACCATATACCACAGGGCCAGGTACACTTCCTTATCTATCTTCGGAGACAGATTCTGAAGGAAAGTGGCCTCGGTCGTCACCATCACATCTTTGAGATAGGCTGGATCATAGAACCAGTAATCGTCGGCAGTGTTTCGCGCCACCCAGACTCCAACGATTTTGACCGGCACCTGTACCTTGGCATCGCGACGATCGAATGCGACGTATTGCTCGCCAACCTGCAGGCCGAGTTGATCGGCCACCGGTTTGCTGACCAGCACCTCAATGGGCTGGTCGGGCGCCGTCACGTCCCTGGGCATCGTCCCTTCAGTCAGGGTGATATGGTTCGTGAAGTCCGTCATAAAGCCCAGTGAGATCCATGTCAACGGCTGGCGCTTGCCGACATAGGAGGCATCCGATGCGGGGAAAACCTGAAACGTATCGGTTTTAATGAAACGCACCAGCAACTGCCGCGGCAGGCCGAGCAATCCCGGCGCCTGCCCCTGCATCAGGTCATCCGCCTGAGCGATGTCCGAGAAGTCCAACGGGCCGTACCAGCCGCCGATGTAGCGAAACATGAAGGCGTAAGGTGGACGATTTACGCCTTCCTTGACGTTCATCTCGGTGTTGAAGATGCGGTTATACACCGCATCGGCATACAGCGGTATGCTCAGTGTGAGCGCGATGACCACCATTAGTCCGAGCGCTCCGGCCAGCGCCAGCCACCGCGTCGACCACAAGCGTCGCGCTGCAATGACAAACACCGACAGGAACGTACGGATGGGTTGTATCACGGCGCGACAACCACCTGACCTGCTTTGAGACCATCGATAATTTCGACGCGATCATCGCTGATGATGCCGACCTTCACATCGACGCGGCGCTGGCCGTCTCCTTCTTGAACGACGACGAACTTGCGCCCTTCAAACGTGCGCACGGCCTGCGGAGGCAGCCATAACACGCCCGCCTTCTGCTCCAGGATGACGGTCGCCTTTGCCAGGTCGCCCAGCGTAAGTTGTGTGTCCTTCAGTGAGGCTGCGTCAACCGAGATGTGCGTGGTCTTATCCGCCTCAGCCTGCGCCTGATCGTTTGTCGCCGCGCCGCCGCTGCCATATGGATAGGGCAACTGGCGAATCTTGCCTGTCAGCGGCTTGTCGGGATAACTCACCAATGTTATCGACACCGGCATGCCTTCCTTCAATTCAGTCAAGGTGGTGTTGTCCGGATCAGCATTGACTTCCAACTGGCTGGGGTCCGCGACGACAGCCGCAGGCACATAGGCCTCTACCGGCGATCCCGGGCTGATGCGGAGCGATGTCACATTCCCATCAAACGGCGCAACCAATTCGGCGTCCGTCACCTGGGCTTTCAGGGTCTGCATGGCCAGGTCAGCCCGCTGCACATCATTGACAAGCAGAGGATCAACCCCCTGTTTCAGCGAATCCAGGGAATTGGATGCCAGCGCAACCTGCTTTGCGGCCGTAGCAATATCGTATGCGTGTCCGCTGTCGATCTGTGCGATCGCCTGGTCGTAGACTGCCTTGGCCGTCTGGTAATCCAGCGTCGCGCGCTGCAGCGCCATAGACTGCGGCGAGCCGCCCCTGCTCTGGATCGGCGAGGCATCGTATGCGGCCTGGGCGCTTGCCAGGTTCAACCGCGCAACTTCCAGGGCATTATCAGCCTGAACTCGCTGCGGCGTCATATCCATGTTCTTCACGCGCTCGTAGTCCTGCTGGCGCATCGATAACTCGATCTGAGCCCTGGCAACGGCGGAATCGTTGGTCTGCTGGGCGCGCTGCAGGTTCACCTTAACACGCTCCAGGTCCAGTTCCGCCTGCGCCACCTGACGTTCCAGAGTGGCTATCTCGAGGTCCGCGAGTACATCGCCCTTCTTAACGTGCGCATCCCGTTCCACCTTCACGTTGCGGACGCGCCCGGCCACTTTGAAGAACAACTCGACTTCTTTCACGGGACCTACGCGCCCGGTGAATTGCACCTGCCGGACAACTTCACCCATCTGTACGGTATAGGTGGGTTTAGTCGGAATGATGGGAGTCGGAACGGGCGTCGGCGTAGCCGGCTCCTGGTTAACCTGCTGTTGGTTGCAGGCGACTGTTAGCAGCGCAACGACCATGGCGACATATAAAGGCGCTGTGCGTCTTCTCATTTACAGCACTCCTCCACGACAAGTTTTATTCACTGGAGTTCGAAAATTTCGCGAAGCTTAACAGGATACTTCGAGGCGGAACACCGGCACAAGACCAGGAGATAGCGCAACGATGCATCGAATGACTAGCGGCCTCAGATATTACTGAACTCTAGCACGGACTGAATTAAAGCACACCTGTAAAAGGTTGACAAATGCTATCACATGGCTACAATTAGTGTCACTTGTACACGAAGTGAGCTGATTGCAGCGCCCTTATTGAGGGTATGTCCGGGCAACAAAAGCCGGAGGGTTGGACTATGATGCTAAGTGAACGCGCCGCGAGTTATATCGACTTCCTGGAACAATGGATCGCTGCGCTGCCGACCATGCCATTGGCCGGTGTGCTTACTGAACCCCTGAAAAGTGCTGTGATGTGCGTGGATATTATCAATGGCTTCTGCACGACCGGCCCGCTATCCAGCCCGCGCATTCAGGCGATCGTGCCGCCGATTGCCCGCCTGTTCCAGTCCGCATATGATCACGGCGTACGTCATTTCGTTCTGCCGCAGGATACGCACGAACCCGAAGCTGTTGAATTTGGCAGCTACCCGGCGCATTGTGTGCGCGGCGACCGGGAATCGCAGACTGTGCCCGAGCTGGCTGGCCTGCCTTTTGCCCGTGATTTCGTGGTTATCGAGAAGAATTCAATCTCATCTTCGCAGAATACCGCGCTCGACAATTGGCTCGACCAGCATGCGCAGATCAGCACGTTCATCGTCACGGGCGACTGCAGCGATCTATGCACCCACCAGCTTGCCATGCATCTGCGTCTGCGCGCGAATGCGCGGCAGACATCAGGCGTGCGCATTATCGTGCCTGCCGATTGCGTCCAGACGTACGACACTCCCATCGAGGCAGCGCGCAAACTCGGCATCTCCCCTCACCCTGGGGATCTGTTGCACGCCATCTTCCTGCACAATATGGCGACTAATGGCGTGGAAGTCGTTGGCAGACTGAAGTAGGCCGGCCCGAAGAGTCATAGCAATGGAACTGCTGTTGTTTGCATGAGTGTGGTTGCTTGTTTAATCCTCCTGCCGGATGCTTCCCGCACAACGACTGTAGAATGGCGCCCATGACTGGTATGGATAGGGGAGCGCGCATGCGGGAGGTATGCGCATACGCTGGTTTCGCGCAAATCGTTACAGGCCATCACCACACGTACAATTAGCCCGTTCATGAAAAGGTTCTTGCTCACGGTTGCCGCATTGATGTCACTGCTCGTTGCTTGTTCTCCATTTGAGACTGCGCCGGCACCCACCACTGCGCCATTGCCAATAACACCCGAGTACTACCCTACCGATGTACCAACTCCTGTTCCGGAACCCATCTACCTGACCATCATCTGGCATTTCCACCAGCCGCTCTATACAACCGATCCACAGACCAATCTGGTTACACGGCCGTGGGTGCGCATCAATGCCACGCGTTACTACTATGGCATGGCCGGCATTCTATCGAAGTATCCCAGGGTACATGAAACGTTCAATTTCAGCCCGCTTCTGAACCAGCAACTGGATGCTTTCGCTGCCGGTACACGCGATGTTTACTGGGAGCTGTCCAACCGCCCGGCCGGTTCCCTCAGCGACGCTGATAAGCTGTTCATGCTGGCGCATTTCTTCGACGAAACGACGCAGAACACCATCGCGCGCTACCCCCGATACAAGGAGCTGTACGATAAACGCGGCGGAGCGGATGAGACGAAACTCAGCGCAGCCGCACAGTCGTTCAGCGAACAGGATATCCGCGACCTGCAGGTGTGGTTTAACCTGGCGACATTCGACCAGGACTTGCTCGCCGCGCCGCCGTTGAAAGGGTTGATCGATAAGGGGCGCGATTTCACCGAAGATGATAAACACACCGTCTTCAAGGCGTTGCTGGGCACGATCCGCGGCATTGGTTCCCTGTACAAACGACTCCAGGACAGCGGCCAAGCCGAACTCGCGACATCGCCATATGCTCAACCGATTCTGCCGCTGCTGTTGGATACCAATGCGGCGAAGGACAGCAATCCGTCAATCCAGGTCCCGTATCCCTCATTCCGTTCCACGCAGGATGCCGCAGAACAGCTTAAGCGCGCAACGGATTCTTATCAAACGCACTATGGCCGGCAGCCGCGCGGACTGCTGCCGACCGGCGGGGCTGTTGACCAGAATATCGTCCAGACTGTGTCCGCTTCCGGGTTTCACTGGATGGTCAGCGGCGAGGACGTTCTAACGAAATCGCTGGGTCTCAGCGCAATCAAGCACGATAACAGCATCAGTGATACCGATGCGCTGTATCGTCCTTATAACATCATGTCAACGGGCGGTAATCCTTTAACGATATTCTTTCGCGACTCTGCGCTGTCTAATCTCATCTCAACCACATATGCGGGAATGGACGCAGACAAAGCGGCCGATGACCTCATCAACCGCATCACGAAGGTCAAAGCCGGCCTGGTCCAGGCGCACGCCGCCGGCCCGCGCCTCATCACATTGGTCATGGATGGCGACGCGGCCTGGCGGAATTATGCTGACGATGGGCATCAGTTTCTCAATGCCCTGTATCAGCGGCTGACCGACGCGGCCGATCGATACGACATACAGACGGTGACACCTTCGGAATACCTGGCCAAGTTCCCCGAGCAACGTTCGCTCTCATCCCTAGCCACGGGGGACTGGGATAACCACGGCGCTTCCGACTATAGCCCCTGGATCGGCAGCCCGGAGAGCAACATGGCCTGGACCAACCTGATCAGAACCAGGGCATTTCTCGTGGATTACCTCTCCGGCGCGAAAACGACCGATCCAGCCGCACTATCCAGGGCTTACACTGCGCTCCTGCTTGCCGAAGGGGCAGACTGGTTTCAACCCGCTCCACCGCAGTTGGACGGCGACGCCGGCTACTTCGACCGCGCTTATCGCGCGCTTCTGGGCCAGGTGTATGCGGACGTGGGTGTGCCCCTGCCCGATTTCCTTCTGATACCCATATTGCCTTCGCCTGTCATCAGCGGAGATCGTGCGTTGACGGGACTCATCACCCCAACCATAGACGGCATCGTCGAAGACAACGAATGGAGCAATGCAGGGGCGCTTGAAAGCGCCGGCAACACACAACCTGCCGGCAATGGTGTTGTCAGCGCTTTTTATTACGGCGTTAATACACAGAACCTTTACTTTCGCATTGACGCGCGCGAGGAATGGTCGGCCATCGCGAGCGACATGGATTCGCCCCAGCCGCTGCGCGTCAGCATTTACCTGGCCAAACCCGACGTAGCCTCATACTCAGAATTTACCCGCCTGGGCGGCGACGGCGATATCCGAGTCGCACTCGGAATGAATGCGACAAACGTGCTGGAATGGGAACTGAACACGGATGGCGCATCGTCAACAGCGCTGTATGCAGCCAGCAATAACGGAGGCTGGTCAGGCGCTCCCACGGTGGCGCCCCCTGGAGCTGCCGTTGGCGACGTCCTGGAAATCGCCGCGCCGATCAAGTCATTGGGCGGGCTGCCGGACCAGGCGAATCTGAAACTGGTGGTCATCGTTACTCGCGGTGGTCAAGTGATTACCTCGTATCCGAATAACGGCGTGGCGCGGATGACGATGCCAGTGGTTACAATAGGCCCGTAAGCAATACCCATCGCGCATCGGGCAGCAAAACCAGGGCGTTGTGGTGTAGGATAACAATTCCCTGTACAGGACAGCACACATGATAAGCGCAATAAAGGTTCTCTGGAAATCCGTCAAAGACATCTGGGAGGATATGCTCCTGCTGGTTCTGATGAACCTGCTCACGATCGTGTGCGGACTGCCCTTGTTTGCAGCCCTGGGAATACCAGTCTACCTGGCGCTGTTAAGCACAGCCCCTGCCCCTGCCCTGATCCAGGCATTGATCATCGGTCTGGTTTTGTCAATTCCCGCATCGTTACCTTATGCGGCTGCCTGGTTCGCGCTCAATGCGGTCTGCAATCGCGTCGCGAACGGGTTTGCAATTTCATGGGAATTCTATTTTACAAATTATAAGCAATCTTTCATCAAAGCGTGGGTGTACATGCTTTTCTCCAATAGTGTTGGTATTTTGATATTGGTTAATTTCCTGTGGTATCCGCAGGCTTTTCCCGGTCAGGAGTGGGTACCCTGGATGATCGGGGCATGGCTGGCCGCCGGCATTTTCTGGACCGCGATCCAGTTTTATGCTTTCCCGTTTTATATCGAGCAGGAGCTCAAGAGCTGGCGTATCGCATTCAAGAATGCCGCCCTGGTTGCCGGCGCGAATCCTCTGTTTACACTCATCCTGTTGCTGGTTGCAGCCGCGTTGCTGGCCCTGAGCATTGGGCTGCTTCCGCCATTATTCGTGCTGCTCGGCCTGCTGATTTGGGCGATGATAAGCACGCAGGGCGTCGTCAACCGCGTCGCCGTGTATCGCGCGCGCATGGCAACCGAAGAAGAGAAGAAGACTAAGTCGTTACACGACGCCAGAACGCACTGATGCGACGCGGCGCGCGTTTCACCATCGTGCGGCGGTGATGCTGATAGAGCCCGCTGATCGGTGGACAGCCTGCATATGCTAAAATACCGGCTGTCTAGTCATGGGTTGGATTCTTTACAAAGTCGTTGCATGGGCTGTAGTACCCGGGATGGATTATTAGCTTGGAGCATTCATCAGCGATATCACCGTGAGAACCGTTGCTGAGTTTGCGCCCCACGTAACCGTATTGTGACAAAAATCACAACCCTCGCGCAATCAATGATTCTCTTTAGCGTTAATTGTATTCTCAGCTATCTCTTAATTGTTATAGCTATGATTGGCAAAATTGGCTTCGAGTTGTTTACAGCGAGGAAACGATGAACAGCGATCAAACACAGGCGAATGAGAATAAACAGACAACTAATAGTCGGGGTCATAACGGCACTGTCGATATTATCAAAGTGTCGGCGAACTCAAGATCTACTGCTGTGGCCGGCGCTATTGCGGGTGTAGTGCGTGAGCACGGTCGAGCGGATGTGCAGGCGATTGGCGCCGGCGCAGTCAACCAGGCGATTAAAGCAGCGGCCATTGCGCGTGGGTACCTGCTCCTCGACGGCATTAACGTTGTGGTTATCCCCTCTTTTTCCGAGGTTGATATCGAGGGAACTGAGCGAACCGCCGTGCGATTCGGCGTTGAGCCGCGCTGAACAGGATCAGACTGCCTGATAACACGCTCGACCTATCTTGGAAGCCCATCACACCGCGTCAGTGATCACGGAATTGCACTGCCATACGCGAGCCTCCGACGGCACACTCACGCCGGCGGCCTTAGTCCAGCTTGCGGCTCTGCGAAACATCAACGTTCTTGCCATCACAGATCACGACACTCTGGCAGGTCATGCCGAGGCCATTGAAGCCGGCCGCCCGTGCGGGATACGGATCATACGCGGCATCGAGGTCAGTTCCTTAGCCTCACAGGGCGAAGTACACGTCCTGGGCTACGGCGTGGAACCCAGCGACGAAAAAACCGCGGCGCGCATCCTGGAACTGCGCGAGGCGCGCGATGGCCGCGCCAAGGCAATGGTCGCGAAATTGCATCGTCTTGGCATCCCCGTTTCCTATGATCGCATCAAGGAAATCGCGGGCGATGCCATGGTTGGCCGTCCGCACGTCGCGCGGGCATTGCTTGAGGGCAACTGGGTCAGCACCCGCCAGGAAGCATTCGATGTTTACCTGGCGGAAGGTATGCCTGCATTTGTTCCACACCAGGGCCTCACGCCCGCACAGGCAGTCGGCCTGATCCATCGCGCCAACGGCATCGCCATCGTCGCACATCCAGGTCTATACGTGGGTAATACGGATGCGCTCCTGGATAGTCTGCTGGAACATGGCCTGGACGGCATCGAAGTATATTACCCGCTTCACACTGCCGAGCAGATCAAGCATTACGCGGGTTATGCTTTCCAACACAATCTCCTTGCTACCGGCGGCAGCGACTTTCACGGCTTCGTCGGCGACAGCGAAGTCGTCCTGGGCTCCATCCACCTTCCCGAGGGAACCATAGAAGCGCTGGACCTGCGCATCGAACGCCTGAGGGCTGCCTCTCCTCCGCGCTGATCCGGTTGCAGGGGCAGCCGGTAGCAGCGATAAAGACGCTGATTTCACAATTGGTTCGTCTATAATCAGCCTTGCTCTCAGGGACGAACTAATGTGATCAACAACTGGCGGTTCTGGCTGGGCTTGACTATCAGCGCCATCGCCCTGTACTTTACCCTGCGCGGTATTCACTTCGATGAATTCGCCGTTACGCTGTCGAAGGCCCAGGTCATCTGGCTATTGCCGGCTTTCCTGATGCTGATGACTACGCTGATGTTGCGTGCCTGGCGCTGGTCAAGCTTGATGGGCGGTACGCCCTTCTGGGTCACCTTCCACGCGAATAACATCGGTTATCTGTTAAACAGCACGCTCCCGTTCCGCCTGGGCGAGATTGGCCGCGCCTATGTCATCGGCGAGCGCACATCCGTCAGGATGACACGCGCCCTTTCGACCGTCGTCGTTGAACGCGTGCTGGACCTGGCGTCTATCGTCTTGATGTTTGTGGTCTTTGCCCAGTTCATCCCCATGCCCCCCCAGTTTGCTGCCGCCGCAATGACAGGCGCGATCGTGGTAGCCGCCGTCATGCTTGGATTTGTCGTCGCGGTCTGGCAATCGAGGCGCGTCGAAACCTTCCTTCTGCATTTCACACGGTACATGCCGCGCCTGAATGGCGAGACGCTGGTGCGGCGCTTTCGCGATCTTGTGGAGGGTTTCGATTCACTGCGATCCCCTGCCAGGCTCGCGCTCGCACTTGGGCAAACCGCCGGTGTGTGGACAGCCACGCTGGTTCTGGCCTACTTCACCATGATGGCCTTCATGCCGGCCAGGCTCGATGAGATGGGCCTGACCATTGTGCTCGCGAACCTGGGCGGGGCGCTGCCCTCTGCGCCAGGAGGCCTGGGTGTGGTCCAGTTCTTCGCCAAACAAGCCCTGGTCATCCCCTTTCAGGTGCCGGAGGATATAGCGGTCGCGTTTGCATTCGTCTGGTCGCTCTTCCAGCAACTCGCCCTGATCGTCCTCGGTATCTATGGCCTGTTCCGCGTGGGCATGTCGTTTTCCAGTGTGTCCACCTCAACGCAGCAGAATCAACTTCCTGAAGCGCAAATAACCGTCAGGGAATAAACTCGACATGCGGATACTTCACGTTCTCAGCTACTACCGTCCTCACATCAGCGGGTTAACTATTTATGTCGAGCGCCTGGCGCGCGGTCAGGTACGCGCAGGACATCAGGTCACGGTGCTGACATCGCAATACGATCCCAGCCTGCCACTACACGATGACCATGCCGGGGTGCATATCGTCCGCGTCCCTGTGATGTTTCGTTTGAGCAAAGGCGTGATCATGCCGGCTTTCGGCATCGCGGCGCGTAAACTGATACGCGCGCACGATATCGTACACATGCACCTGCCGCAATTTGATGGGGCGGGTTTGGCCATCAATGCACGACTACTTCACAAGCCCGCACTGCTGACTTATCATTGCGACATCCAACTCCCGCCGGCACTGCTGAACCGGGTGGTACATCCCGTGATCCTATCCGCCAACCATATCGCGGCAATATACGCGAAAAAGCTGGTTGCCTATACCGATGATTACGCGAAGAATTCGTCATACCTGTCGCGTTACATGCAGAAGTTGAAAGTCATCCCACCCCCGGTCGAGATAGAACCGCCCGGCGATGAATCCATCGCAGCGTTCAGGGCCAAATGGGACATAAAGACGCATCCGATTATCGGGATGGTGGCGCGGCTGGCGACTGAGAAAGGCGTAGAAATCCTTCTGGACGCGCTCGATATCGTACGGCAAAGCATGCCGGATGCACGAGTGTTATTCGCGGGCCCGTATCAGAACGTCCTCGGCGAGGAAGACTACGCGCGGCGGTTACAGCCGCGTTTCGCGAAAGCCGGGTCGCAATGGACCTTTACAGGGTCGCTGCATGGGCAGGAGCTTTCAGCCTTCTATAAAAACTGCGCTGTAACAGTTTTACCCAGTTTGAACTCCACTGAGTCATTTGGGCTGGTTCAGGTGGAGTCCATGCTGTGCGGTACGCCATCAATCTGCAGTAACCTGCCGGGCGTGCGTGTGCCTGTGCAGACTACGGGCATGGGTCTCGTCACGCCCATCGGCGATGCGGCGTCACTGGCCAATGCGATCATAGAAGTCTGCCGGAACCGATCCAGGTATGTGAGAGACCGCGAGTATATCAGCCAGTTCTACAGCACCGAGAAATCGGTGGCACAATATGAGTCTTTATACGAGGAACTGATCCGGAGTAAGTAGTCAATGGCGGCTGTCTCCTGCCCAAAATAATCATGTTCCCCGTTCGCTACCGCATGGAGTTATCGAGATGATCGAGCAAACAACAAACGACAATGTACCCTCTCGGCACGACCGCCGTTCGCTTGGGTGGTTTGGATTGGGCATCCTGGTCGGCGCGGTGGCTGCAATCGGCTTGATGTCGCTGACCAGCACGCCACGAACCAGCGCTTCCAACGCCACCGACCTTGGCGCAATCCGGGAGGCCGCGCGCCTGGGCGCAAAAGACGCCCTGCTGGAAACAAACACGGGTGTGACGCTGCCACTCAGCTTGGAGGATATACGCAATGCCGCCATGCTGGGAGTGGGAGACGCCCTGAAGAACGGCAACACTCAAGATTCAGTGGCTGGCCCCGCCAATGGGCAGGCAGCCGCAACCGCTGCGACGCCGATTGATATGAAAAATATCCCTCTACGCGCCAACAACCTGCAGGGCGATGCGAAGGCGCCGGTCACGTTGATCGAGTTCAGCGATTTCCAATGTCCTTTCTGCAAACGATTTCACGATCAGGTGATGCCGCGTATCGTGACCGATTATGTAAAAACAGGCAAAGTCAAAGTGGCCTATCTGAATTTCGCTTTTCTGGGCCAGGAATCGCTATGGGCAGCTCAGGCCGCCGAATGCGCCGCGGACCAGAATCGCTTCTGGGACTTTCATGAGCTACTGTTCAAAAACCAGGTCGGAGAGAATGTCGGCACATTCACAAAAGCCAACCTGCTCAACGACGCCAGGTCGCTGCAGATCAATATGGAGGCATTTACCGCCTGCTTGAATGGCGATCAGACGCTTGCCCGCGTGCAGAACGATACGGACCTTGGGAACAAACTCGGCGTGCGCGGCACCCCCAGCTTCGTTATCAACGGCAAACTGATCGTGGGCGCGCAACCCTATGAAGCATTCAAAACGGCTATCGATGCGGCTTTGAGCAAACAATAGGCAGACATCAGGCAGAAAACGGGTTGGCATTGAGCCTATGCGGCGTGCTGTCTGTGCAGGACTGTGTACTATGTACAATGAGCAAGTGTTGATCGTCGATGATGAGCGCAATATCGTTGAGTTGATTGAGCTGTACGCGCGGCAGGCCGGGTATCGCACCAGGCATGCCTACGACGGGCAGACCGGGCTGGACATGGCCATTAATGAGCCGCCCGCCCTCATGATTCTCGATCTCATGCTGCCCGGGCTGGACGGCTGGGAAGTCTGCAAACGCGTACGCGCCAGGTCCGATGTGCCCATCATCATGCTCACGGCGCGCGACGAGGATGTGGACAAGATCATTGGCCTGGAACTTGGAGCCGATGATTACCTCACCAAACCGTTTAACCCGCGCGAGCTGATGGCGCGGGTCAAGGCGATCCTGCGGCGCGTCAAAAACGAGAATAACGCGCACCCCGGCGCCAACGCGACGATGCGCGCAGGAAATCTGACGATAGACCGCGCCCGCCGCGAAACATTGATCGCGGGCAAGTTAGTCCGGTTGCGCACCAAAGAGTTCGACCTGCTCGTGACGTTGCTTGAGAATAAAGGAATCGTCTTTACGCGCGAGAAGCTGCTGGAGACAGTCTGGGGTTTTGATTTTGCAGGTGAGACGCGCACCGTCGATGTGCATGTCGCGCAACTCCGCAAACGCATCGCGGGCAGCGGCGTCGAAATCGAGACGGTATTCGGCGTTGGTTATAAACTGACTGCTATATGAGCCTGCGACAGCGCCTATTCATATCACACACGATTGTGATTGTGATCAGCCTGCTGGTGCTGAGCGTTGCGCTGGTGATTCTGCTGATCGATTACCAACAGCGCCTGACCGTGCGCGAGCTGTCCTTCGTGGCGACGACGGTTGTTCGTTCATTGCGCCTCGCGAATGTCATCGACAATGCCGATAAGGTCATGGAACGCATCGCATCGGCGGGACAGGCCCAGGGTATCCAGGTCATGCTGCTGGACAGCGAGGGGACCGTGCTGCGCGATAGCGGTTTCGATGCCCAGACCTCTATGGTCGGTCGCAAACTCGATCTCGCGCGCCGGCTTGTCGCCGCCGGCGCAACGGCAGCCAACACTGCGCGCGACAATGCCGTCGCCGGCAGCTATATCGATGGAACGCGGCGGCGCTGGATATTCGTCGCCGTTGACCTGAGGCCAAACATCGACACCTCCAACTGGATCGCCATCGCCAGGCCGTTTCTCAGCGGTCCGATCATCAGCCTGCAGGGAGAGAGCCTGGCGTTGCCGTTCGTTGAGGCCGGCGCTGTGGCGTTGCTGTTCGCCGCGGTGCTCGCAGCGCTGGTCGCCCGCTCGATCGCCAGGCCGATTCAGAAAGTGGCGCAGGGCGCCAACGCGATCGCGCAGGGCAAATACGATCAGCGCGTCGCCTTGTCGGGTCCCAGCGAATTCAAACAACTGGCTGATGACTTCAACCAGATGGCAACGCGGGTGCAGAACTCACAGAAAATGGAGCGCGACTTCGTCGCCAATGTCTCGCACGAGCTGAAAACGCCGTTGACTTCAATCAAGGGGTTTGCACAGGCCATACAGGACGGCGCCGTGAGCGATCCGGCCTCGACACAAAGCGCCGCCCGCATCATCAACGATGAATCCGAACGGCTGACTCGCCTGGTCACCGCGCTGTTGGATTCCGCCCGTCTCGAGACCGGCGAGGTGCGCATGGATTTTCGCTCGGTGGCGGTGAACGACGTGGTGGGCGCTTGTCTGGCGAAATTCGCCCCGCGCGCCAAGCGGAACGGGATCATGCTGGCCGGCAACTTGATCGACACGCCGATGATCCAGGCGGATGGCGACCGGCTGGCGCAGGTATTTACCAATTTACTCGACAACGCCATCAAACACACGCTGGAAGGCGGCCGGGTCAATATCGAAAATCGCAGCGTGCCTGCCAGTAAAACACAGCCGGCCGGCGTGGAATACAGCGTGAGCGACAGCGGCAAAGGCATCCCTGCCGCAGATTTGCCGCGCATCTTCGAGCGCTTTTATCAGGTGGACAAAGCCCGCGCCCAGACCGACGATAACAGCCACACGGGAACCGGGCTTGGGCTGGCGATCTGCAAGCAGATCATCGAAGCCCATCATGGCGCGATCAGCGCGCAAAGCGTTCTCGGCATCGGCACACGCATCAGCGTGTGGCTGCCGGTGTCTCAACCTGCTTGAACCACGCTATCGTGTCGCGCACCGTATCGGAAAAGTTCCGTACGGTATGGCCCAATTCATCCTGAGCCTTCTGGGACGACACCGGCTGCCAGAACTGAAACGTGCGGAAGTTTTCCGGAACGCGCATGAAAGGCAGGTTGTCGCTCAGGCGAATCAGGCTGGCGACAGCCGCTCTGGATAACTTGATACGCGGCGGACGCATGCGAGCCAACTCAGTTGCCGTTGCGAGAAGCTCATAAATGGTTACGTTGTGCCCGCCGAGGATATACCGCTCGCCGCGCCGGCCGCGCTCGACAGCCGCGATATGCGAAGCAGCTACATCGCGCACGTCCACAGCGTTGATCGTGGCCTCAAAATAAACCGGGAAGCGACCGCGCATGGCGTCACGGATCACGACGCCAGTGGTCGGTTTGATATCGCCGGGGCCGAAAACGGCGGTGGGGAGCAGGACGACCAGGTCGGGGTTGCGCGACTCGCGCAAAGCCAGCCTTTCCATGGCGTATTTGGCTTCGTAATAGGCGCTCCTGGCTGTACCAGGGCGGTATTGATCGTGCTCATCGGCCAGCCGGCCCGGCGGGGGCTGCCCGACGGTCGTTATGCTGCTCGTATAGATAATGCGACTGACTCTCGCCGTGCGCGCAGCCTGCAATACGTTATCCATCTCCGCACGCGCCAATGCCACCGCACGATCGATGTGCCGGAAGTCCTGCGGATACGCCGCAGCCGCATGGTAGATGACATCACACCCGGCCATTGCCCGCCGCAAAGAGTCCACGTCAAAAAGATCGCCCGTCGCCCATTCGACGGGCAAGTCCGAGATCGCACCCATACTGGCCGGATTGCGCCGCACGCCGCGCACATGCCAGCCGTTATTGGCAGCCGCACGCGCGATATGTCCGCCGATGAAACCAGTCGCCCCCAAGATACATATATTCATTGATTAGTACAAGCACCCAACCCGCTGTCCATCATCGCCGGAAGCGCCGCTTAACCCCTTGCGGCTACGGCCGATATCCCCTTACTGCAAACAATAACCCCACCCCGTCAGGAACCATTATGGACAGCAGGAAATTGCGTTTACCAGGCTGATTTGAACAGGCTTTATTGCAAGTCTATTACTGGAATCAGGTTTGTACCAGCCGGGCTATCATCGTCAACACCACCAGACCCAGGCCAAACAAACCCACGTTGAACGCCTGCTTTCGCAAGGAGTTGGTATCGACCAGAATCACCGCCGGCAGGTTGGCAGCATCAGCGCCAGCCGCAACATTGATGGTGTTCATCAACGAATTGCTGAATGCGTAGACCGGGCACAGGACCCACGCCAGCAGCACGCCGCCGATCAGCCCGCCGGCATGACCCCAGATATCGATTCGGCTGCCTGGGCTGAGGTCGATGATGATGTTGATCGCCAGGATCACACCCAGGTTGATCAGGCGCTGCCGGCCCATGTCGCCAAGCATCTGGCGCTGTTTGTAGAAGAACACCGCCAGCGCCCCAAAGAGCCCGAATAACGAGGTGGAAGCGCCTGCCGACAATCCCTGAGTCAACATATAGCTGAAGATGGAACCGCTGATCCCCGACAACAGGTAGATCACCAGGAAACGAGCCCGTCCGAAGACCGGCTCTGTCTCGCGGCCGAGAATGTACAGTGCGTACATATTGAACAGGATATGCAGCACGCCGATATGCAGGAAGTTTGATGTCAGGAGGCGCCAGTATTCTCCCTGGGTCACCAGCGGCGCGTAATTCGCGCCGAAGCGAACGAGGTTACGGGCATTCTCGCTGCCCCCGGTAGCTTCGAGCGCCAGGTACACGACGACATTGATCGCAATCAGGATATAGGTCCACAGCGGTTGTTCCGTTGGCAGGCGGACTCGCCTTGAAGGTCTTGGCGGTTGCGCTGGAGATGGTTGAGGGTTCATCTAGAGACAGGTGGGATGACGATCTACACGACAATGCTCGGCGGAGATGATGCTGATGATTTTCTCGACAGCGGCATCGATGTGATTGGATGGATTGACGACCACGTAACCGAACTCGCACAGGCGAGTCATCTCCTCGCGTGCGGTAGCAATGCGGCGTTCGAGCGCATCCGGAGTCTCGGTATGGCGCTCAACCAGGCGGTGTACGAGTTCGGCTTCCGATTCAGGCGCCAGAAAAATGGTGACGGCGTCCGGGACGATAGCCCGCACTTTGGCGGCCCCCTGCACGTCGATACGCATCAGTACATCCTTGCCGCTATCCCAGGCGCGCCGTACTTGCGCCTTGGGAATACCCTTGTAATCTCCATAGACCCTGCTGTATTCCAGAAATTCATCATCGGCGATCATCTGGGTGAAATGCGCCATCGGCACAAAGAAGTAATCTTTACCTTCCACCTCGTTTTCACGCTTCGGGCGGGTGGTCATGGTGACGACAAACGAAAAGTCATAACCATGATCTTTCAGGCGCTGCAATAACGTATCCTTGCCCGCCCCGGACGGCCCGGAGATAACCACCAATAAAGGCGACCACGGCCGATTGTATAGATCGGGAGTCGTCGTTATTGTTTCCTGAGACTCGGTTTGGCTATGCATTGAGTGATGAGTGATTCTACCGCACAGACAGACACACCAAGTAAAATACACGAATACATTACCAGTCAGCGGAAAAAATCAGGCTGGTTCATCTAATAAAATACTATCATGCCGATCTACGAATATCGTTGTTCCAACTGTCATCGTAAAGTTTCGATTTTCTGGCGCTCCATCAGCGCGGTAGATGAATCAGCCGCGCGCTGTACCTACTGCGGCAGCGCAAAACTGAGCAAACTGATGCCGCGCGTGCGGGTGATCCGAGGCGGCGGCAAGAGCGCCGCAGACGCAAATCAGCCTGACGGCGGCGACATGGATGACAGTCTCATGAATGAGCTGGGCGGTCTGGACGAGAATGACCCCCGCGCGCTCGGGCGCGTGATGCGCAAGATGGCCTCGGAGAGCGGCGAGGAAATGGGACCGGAGTTCGATGAAATCGTCGGCCGGCTGGAGAAAGGCGAAGACCCGGAAAAGATCGAACAGTCTATGGGCGACCTTTTTGGCGAGCCGGGCGGCGACATGATGGACGACGAAATGGGCGCACCTCCAGCGCCTGCGCCGAGTGAATCGCAGGACGAACCAGCGGCTGGCGGCGACAAACCCGCCGCCAAACGGCCGCAACGCGCCGTGCGGCGCAAATCGCATGCCACAGCGCCCCGCAAACCGGCGAAACCCAGGACAAAGCCGCCAAAGGCGCCTTGAACGCGCACCCTTCGCGGCATCAGTGACTGGTGAGGCGTTCCTTAACCATGCGCAGGGGACGCGCGCAGTCCACTCTCATCAAACAGTGCACCGTATCGGCGGTCGCACCCGGCGGGTTGACCAGAGGCTGCGATGCGCCACGTGCGACAGGGATGTCGGGGCGTCCTGCAAAGTCGAGCAGGTATAGCGCCTTGCGCGTGGTCGCCTCTATTATTCAGGACGCGGCCAGGGCGATAGCCAGTTGCGCCGCAACGCGCGCATTATTCACAAGCAGGGCTATGTTGGCGCGCACACTGGCGCCGTGGGTGAGTTTGGCGATCTGGTCAAGCAGAAAGGGCGTCGCAGCCGCGCCATGGATGCCTTGTTCATCCGCCATCCGCTGTGCTGCGACGATCGCCTGCTCGGCCACATCGCGCGGCAACTCAGAATCAGAGGGCGCCGGCACGCAGACCAGTTCGCCACCCGGCAGACCCAGCGCGCGGCGCGCCTTAATGATCGCGGCCAGTTCGTCAGGAGTGTCAACACGGGCATCCGCCCTTAAGCCACTGCTGCGCGAGTAGAACGCGGGTATCTCATCGGTCTGGTAACCGATAACGGGCACGCCCAGCGTTTCGAGATGCTCGAACGTCAACGGCAGGTCGAGTAGCGCCTTGGGCCCGGCGCACACGACCGTGACCGGTGTCCTGCCTAACTCAGTCAGGTCTGCGCTGACGTCATACGGGTGTCCACGATGCACGCCGCCGATGCCTCCGGTTGAGAAGACGCCAATACCCGCCCTGGCGGCGATGAACATCGTTGCGGCGACCGTGGTCGAACCGTCGAGTCCCAACCCGGCCACGATCCCAAGATCGCGCACGCTGCATTTGCGCGCTGTCTTACTGGCTGCGAGTGCTTCTAGTTGCTCATGAGTAAGTCCGATGGCGACCTGCCCGCCCAGAACGGCGATGGTGGCGGGTTGTGCTCCGGTGGTTTTAATGACCACTTCAATTTGTGTCGCGGTCTGTATGTTGCGCGGATATGCAAATCCATGTGTGATGAGCGTCGACTCCAGCGCAACCACGGGCTGACGGGCTTTGATGGCGGCATCGACGTCCTGCGTGTATCTGAATTCATACATGGTGAAGCGATTCTAACCCGGAAGCAGACCATGCATAGACGAGTATAGTGGGGCAATCGTTAATGTTTCGTCGAAAATCCGCAGCCCCCGCGGATTTATTGATGGTATATTCACGACGTGATTGCAACATGGCTTAGAAGGAGACTATTCTGGGCGTTCGCTCTGTTGCTGATAATCGGCATCGCGGCGAGTGTCCTGGTGAATCGGGCTGCCTATAACTTCTGCGCCGGCGGGGAGCTGGCTGCGAACTGGTTGTGCAACTACGGTTCCACAGTGCAAGTCAATATCGACTATTACACTACGCCGGACCCCGTCAATGCCGCAGGAACACCTGTCGTCGTTACACAGACACCGGCAATCCGGTTGCCGCGCCCATGGAACGGCAAAGAGCGCGTGAATGTGCTGGTGACTGGAATTGACCAACGCATCGGCGAGAAAGACCCGGGCCGCACCGACACCATGATCATCCTCACTCTTGACCCGGTCACGTTGCAGGCAGGCATTCTGTCGGTTCCGCGCGACCTGTGGGTGCCGATTCCGGGATACGACAACGGGCGCATCAACACGGCTAATTTCCTCGGGGACGCTTATAACTATCCCGGCGGCGGGTCGGAACTGGCGCGCAAAACCGTCGAGCAGCTCCTGGGGATACCCATCAACTTTTACGTGCGGGTCAACTTCTCTGCATTCGAGGACTTTGTCGACCAGATCGGCGGCGTTACGGTCGATGTCCCGCTGGATATCTACGATCCGGAATACCCAACCAGCGACTACGGGACCGAAGTTTTCAGTATCACCAAGGGGATTCACAACATGGACGGCGCCACGGCGTTGAAATTTGCTCGCACCCGCCACAGCCTTGTCAACGGCGACTTTGACCGCGCCCGCGATCAGCAACTTGTGCTGCTGGCGGTCAAAGACAAGGTATCCGATCCAAAGGTATTCCTGTCTTTACTCGCCAGCGCCCCGCAGTTGATCGAGAAATTGAACCAGTCTGTGAAAACCGACCTCACGCTGGATCAGATGCAGCAACTGGCTGCACTGGCACAGAAGGTCGATCGCGACCATATCAGGGTGGCAGTGCTGGACCAGACTTATTCTGAATTTGCATCCACCATGACCGACCCGCCGCAGTGGGTGCAGGTGCCGATACGCGCCAAGATCGCCGAACTGCGAGACTCGTTTTTCTCCACGGCGCCAAACGCGGCCGTTGAGACGCGGGCAAACCCGGACAGCGCACCGATCAGCAATACATCGACGATCACGACTGCAGGCACAACGTTGCCTTAGTTCCTGCCCGATAGGAACCCATATGTCTGACTTCTGCGAGAAGTCAGATATATGATCGGATCAGGTCTTTAGTCCAGCACACTCTGCGCCTCGCGCATGATCAGGTCGTGCAATCCCTGCATCAGGTTCCGCGTGAGTGGGCCAGGCCTGCCGTCTGCGACGGGCGTATCATCAATCTGAACAACCGGCATGATCTCACGAGAGACGCTGGTTATAAAGCACTCCTGCACACGCGGTAGGTCGGCCAATTGCACCGCATGCGTCGACAGCGCTATCTGCGGGGCAATGGCGCGCGCCAACTCCAGCACAAGCGATTGGGTCACACCGACCAGAGCCCGGCCCTGTTCAGTATGCAGCACACCGCCCAGAAGCGCGAAGAAACTGCTGCTCAAGCCTTCCAGAACTGCGCCGTCCCCTGCCACCATCAACCCCTCGTGTATGCTTGCGGGCAGACTGTGATAAGCGCTGCCCGCCGATGCGATAAATGAGGTGCTTTTGGCGTGCGGGTTATCGCGGTGCGCGCCGACGGTAATGCACCGGACACCCTCGGTATAGTATTGCGGCGGATACGGCGTAAATGGCTCAACTGAAAGGAAAAAGCGTGGGGGCGAGAACGTCAGCCGGAAACGAGATTCGGTGTATCCTGCGTTCTGAATAACCTGCCCCAGCCCGGCGCGCACCGTCTCGTAATCGAGATCGCCGTGCAGATTGAGCAAAGCAGCGGATTCCTGCAAACGACGCACATGTTGCTCCAGCCTCAATACACGGTTGCCCGAATAGGTGCGGAAAGTCGTATATGAGCCCGGCGGCAATAATGCCGAAGCAGCGGTCATCGACTCCGCATCGGCCATACGCCGCAACTGCATGCCCATCAGTTCGAACGTCATAATCATGCCATAATTATCAACCTATTGATAATAGTAGTGATTTGGAAATGACAAAGCAGTACGTAACGACACAACATAACGCCGTATGACTTCAACTCGCACAATGCCCGCGCCACAAAGCAGGCTGCCGGTCATCATCATCCTTTTATGCTTAGTGGCGCTGAGTGCTCTCACAATCATCGTCGTGTCGGGCAGAAACGCCCCCGGAGATCTTCAGGTACTGGCAGCAGCGATATCTGCGCGCACGACCTTCCTTACGCAGGCCATCTCCGTGCTGACCTTTATCGGCTCAGCCGTTCCGGCGATGGTGGTTTGTCTGTTGCTCAGCCTGATGGAATTGCGCCGCGTTGTAAAGGCGACTGCAATCAGTCGATCATCGCTTCACAGGCAGGATATTGTCATTATCATCGCGGCAGCCTGGCCCCTCATTGCCTTCTGCGGCGCTGTAGGAATTGATATCCTGATGCGAGTGCTGATCGGGCGACTGCCTCCGGACGTGGAGAGAATCCAGCAGTTGCTGCCTGAGATCCGCGCGCCCTTCCAGCAATTCTCTTTTCCAAGCGGGCATGCCTGCACGGTACTCGTTACCTATGGGGCGTTATCGGTCATTGCGTGGAGAACGCCTGTGATCAGATGGGTTACACTCACGTTTGCAGCACTGACTATCGTTGGCGTCGGATACGGCCGGCTCTATCTTGGCGTGCACTGGCCCAGTGATGTACTGGCCGGTTATCTGCTTGGCACAACATGGCTGATGCTGGCGCTGATCGCGCGCCGGCATATCAACTCGGGTAGAACTGCCCAGGATTATGAACTCAGAGTCGAATCTTAATGTCACCATTGACCGGTATGTGCCTCTCATCGAAGAGGAGATGATGCGCATCATCAACGGTTTGAACGCAGGCCTGAGTCAGGCCGGTTTTGCCGTTGCCCAACCGGATGCGTTCATCGCCATGCTGAACTACCATCTAGGATTCGCCAATGCCGATGGCACGGCTGCCCAGGTCTACAGCGGGAAGCGCATCCGGCCGGTACTCACCCTGCTATGCTGCGAAGCGTGCGGCGGCCAGCCAGAAAGCGCCCTGCCCGCGGCTGCGGCCATCGAGCTGCTGCATAATTTTTCGCTCATTCACGACGACATCGAAGATCGCGACGAACTCCGCCGCGGGCGTCCCACGTTGTGGAAGCTATGGGGCGACGCACAAGCCATCAACAGCGGCGATGCGATGTTCACCCTGGCGCATCTGGCCATGGAAACCGCGCTTGAGCGCGGAACCGACGCGACGCGCGTGTTGCGGGCGCTCAGGGTATTCGATGAAGCCTCCATTGCACTGACGATCGGCCAGCACTTTGATCTGAGTTTTGAAAACCGCGTTGATGTCACTGCGATGGAATACATGGCGATGATCAAAGGCAAAACAAGCGCGCTGACGCAGGCTGCGTGCGCCATTGGCGCGATCCTGGCAGGCGCGCCGCAGGCTCGCATCAACGCATTGGCGAATTTTGGCGCATGGCTCGGCATCGCTTTCCAATTACAGGACGACATCCTGGGTATCTGGGGAGACCCCGCAGTCACCGGCAAACAGGATAGCGATCTGAGACACCACAAGAAAACGCTGCCGGTGCTTTATGCCGCAGAGAAGAGCGCGCAATTGCGCGAGCTTTACTTTCGGCAATCAATGCGCGACGCCGACAACCTGGCATTGCTGCGACAGTTGATCGATAACAATGGGGGGCGGGAATATACCGAGCAGGCCGCACAGGATGCTTACGAGAAATCCATCAGCGCTTTGGATTCCGCCGGTATCGACGCACACTCCGCTGTCGTCTTGCGTGAACTGGCAGCAGGCCTTCTGGGTCGTTCCGCCTGAGGCATACCACTGCATCGCTCCCGATCTGCGCGGACATGGCGGCACGATTGAAGCCGGGGGCCCTGCCGTGACGGAAATGGTTACGATGGACCTGCTGGCTGATGATCTGCTGGCGCTGCTGGATCAGCTCGCGCCGGGCATCTCAGCCCTCTTGAGAATCCGACGTCGTTCAATGCAATCTTGCGCGATTTTCTCATGACGGATTGACGCCCGTTATCATTGCCTGCTGTGAATGCCGAACAATTTATCGCTGCGAACCGGGAGAAATGGGACCGTCTGAGCCAACTGGTCGCGCGCTCCGCCGGCAGCGGCATCCGGCGTATGCAACCGGGCGAACTGGAGGAACTCGGGAACCTGTACCGCACAGCGACTTCCGATTTTGCTCTGGCGCAGCGCGATTATGCGGGCCAGCCGGTGGTGGTGTATCTCAATCAGTTGGTTGCGCGCGCGCACTCGGCGGTCTACCGCGGGCGGCCGGCTCAGAGGATCGACCTGTATGACTTCCTCGCACGACGATTCCCCCGTACATATCGCGCTCTGATCCCTTATATCCTGGCGGCATTCCTCATCTTGACCGTGCCGGCTGTCGCCAATGGTATCCTGGTATTCATGCGTCCGGATATCGCGGAATGGACCTTTGATGACAGCACAAAAGAGTTGATCCCTCTCGTCAGGCAAGGCCAACTGTGGATCGACCTGCCTGAGGATAAACGACCGGCGGCATCAGCCTTTATCATGACCAACAACATCCGCGTGAGCCTGGCCGCGTTTGCAGGGGGCGCCAGCGCAGGGTTGGTCACTCTGTACATCCTGGTGACGAATGGGTTATCCGTCGGGGGGCTGCTGGGATTGTGTTTCCACTACGGCATCGGCTGGCGCCTGTTGAATTTTATAATCGGACACGGCGTCGTTGAATTCAGCGTGATCTTCATGGCCGGCGGCGCCGGCCTGCGTATGGGCTGGGCCATCATCCATCCCGGCGCACAGTCGCGCAAAGATGCACTCGTTCTGGCGACGCGCGAGGCCATGGTGCTGGCCGGCGGATGTATCCCTCTGCTGATGATCGCCGGTTCGATTGAGGGTTTTATATCCCCTCAATTCAATCCGTTATACAGCGGCATCGCCGCTATTGCGTCAGGCGCACTGACTTATGCGTGGCTGTTACTCGGCGGGCGCAGCCAGACGGGCGCAGTCACAGAATCCCGCGCCCTTTGATCTCAAGATATTTGTTGATTACGGAGGAGGACAGTTGCGTGGCGGGGACATCCAGCGTCAGTGCACCCTGCATCTCCATACGTTGAAGCGCCATCCGGCGATCATCCAGCATGCGCTGTGCAGCCACGCGTTCGTAGACGTTGGCCTCGCCTGCCGGCACAGCCGTCGCCAGTTCCTTCAACACCGGATCGCTGATCGTCACCACCAGGGGGAGGTGCGGCGGGCGCAATCCGATAACACCCGAAGCCAACTGCTGCATCGACAGCCCGCCGGTCAGGTCGGAAAAGACAACCACCAGGGCGCGCCGGCGCTGTTTCAGTTTGAGATAGCCAAGCGCCCTACTGAAGTCCGGCTCGACCGGCTGTGTTTCCACGCGATAAAGCAGATCCAGCATACGGTAAAACTGCGACCTGCCAGCCCTGGGCTCGATGTAATTCGTGACGCTGTCGGCGAACGTCATCATGCCGACGCGGTCCCCCTTGCCCAACACGACATAGCTGAACAGCAGCACCGCGTTGATGACGTAATCCAGGCGGGTCATCTCACCCACCGGGGCGTTCATCATGCGACCGGCGTCAAAGGCGACGAAGATCGTCTGGCTGCGCTCCGACTCGTATTCCATCGTGATTGGCTTGTGGTGGCGCGCAGTGGCTTTCCATGAGATATGTCGAATATCATCATCAGGCTGGTATTCGCGCATGCGCTCGAATTCGCGCCCTTCCCCATAGCGGCGCGAAACGCGCAGACCGATATCCTCAAGGCGGTTGCGATGCAACAGAAGGTCATACTTGCGCACTTCCAACACGTTCGGGTAAACCTGCACAGGCTGGGTAAGCGGGAAACGGTGCTGCCAGCGCATCAGGCCAAGCGGCCCCAGCCAGCGCAATGTCACATCCTCGAAACGGTAATCCCCTCGTCGCAGCGGCTTCACAGTGTACTGCGCTGAATGCGATGTCCGGGCCGGCAGCGCAAATGCGAACATCGGCGGCCCCTGCCGCGCGACCGTCTGGACCCGGGTAGCATCGGGCGTACCGCTGGATGTAACCAGCCACTCGTCAGGCGGCTCGTCACGCAGGTTGATGCTGGTGTCGCGCAAGCCGCGATGGCGCACACCGATGGTGACCGGGTTATCTGCGCCAAGCGAGAGCCTCTGGTCGTGCGTGCGCTCGATCTCGAATGCCCCTGGACGATCCATCAGCGCCAGGTCAAGCAGCGCCAGGCCGCCAACGAGCAGAAGATACAGCAGCGCCGCAATGATGAATGCAGGCGCAAGCTCCGCCAGGGCGAGCAGCGGTGCGGCGATAAGCGCGATCAGAAGCAGGCGGGCAGTAGGCATACCGTTTCCAGTCTACTCAGCGAGGTATCTCGTTCAACGCGGAACCTCGACCTTCGAGAGGACGCGCGCTACAACTTTATCCGCGTCCAGTCCCTCGACCTCCGCTTCAGGGCGCAGGATGACGCGGTGGCGCAATACCGGCGGCGCAAGGAATTTGACGTCATCGGGGCGCACATAGTCGCGCCCCTGCAATGCGGCGTACGTTTTAACAGTCAACAGCAGCGCGATACCGGCGCGCGGGCTGCCGCCCAGGATCAGGTCAGGCGATTTGCGCGTGGCATCCATGAGCCGCGCGATGTAGTCGAGTATGCCGCTTTCCACTTTGACCGCCATGATATCCGCCTGCGCCATCGCGATATCGCCTGGTCCCAATACGGTCGCCATACCGCTGCGTTCGAGGTGATGGGCATCGAACCCTGCGTGATAACGGCGCAGTATCTCGGTCTCAGCCGGCAGCGCAGGGTAGTTAATGCGCACTTTGAAAAGGAACCGATCCAACTGCGCTTCCGGCAACGGATAGGTTCCTTCGTACTCGACTGGATTCTGCGTAGCAAGAACCATGAATGGTTCAGGCAGCCTGTTCAGGGCGCCTTCAATACTCACCTGGCGCTCCTCCATAGCCTCCAAAAGCGCCGACTGTGTCTTGGCTGGCGCCCGGTTTATTTCGTCCGCCAGCAGAATCTGCGTGAACACCGGGCCCTGGCGAAAGACGAACTGGCTCGTCTGGAGATTGAATACGCTGGTGCCGACGATGTCAGACGGCATCAGGTCAGGGGTAAACTGCACCCGTTTGAACTCGGCATTGACGAGTCGCGCGAGTGTTTTCGCCATCAGCGTCTTGGCTGTGCCTGGAACGCCTTCGAGCAGGACGTGCCCGCCGCTGAACAACGCCACGACGATCTGTTCAAACGCCTCGTCCTGGCCTACGATCACTCGCGATGCTTCCGCCATTATTTGCTTGTAGAGGTCTGGTAGGTTCATGCTGGTGTTGGATTAGAGATTGGAGATTAGGGATTGGAGATGGACAGACATCGATCAGGGCAGCAGGTCTTGCAGCGCAGGATTGTCGAGCACATGCTGGCGTTCCACAGGATTGGTTTCCAGTTGCAGATAATCGGCAATCGACTTGCGCGCAGACGGCAACTCTTTGCGGATGCGTTGCAGCAGCGCCAGGTTATAGGCATACACCGGATTGCCCGGCGCAAGCGCACGCGCACGGATGAATGAATCCAGCGCGCTATACAGATCGCCGACCTCCTGATAGGCCAGACCCAGTTCGTTGTGCAATTCGGCATTCTCGCCGTCGTTGCGCACTTGCTTATACAAAACACTGATGCGTTGCGCCGGCGTGAGCGCGACGCCGAAATCCCGCCCAGGCGCGGCGGCTAACGCAGGCTTGTCCGAGGCAGGCGCAATTGGCACAGGGCTGATTGGCTGCGCTGGCGTCTCTACTGTGGATGCCGGCCACCCCTGATCTACAGGCTCAGATGCAGCGACCTCTGCAGGTACACGCGACGGTGACAATTGAGCCACCTTCAGTTGCAGATCGAGGTTTTCCTTGCGCGTACGCAGGTCGAGATAGTTGACGGTGATATAGACGGAATACAGCGGCGCTACCAGCACACTCGCCAGCGCGCTGAAAATCGACGAGCCGATGATGGCCGCTATGCCGAATGGCGAGGTATCACCCCCGCCGACCGCCGCTATGGAGCCTCCCAGCACAAATAACTCCACCGCCATGACTGGCAGGGTGATGATAAAGAATCGCATGACCTCAAAGATCAACAGCCGCCCGATCATGCGCCAGCGGTGGTTATTGACCAGTGCGCTGCTGCGGCCAAGCGATGCGCCGCCGTCCACGCCTTCACCGACAATCGCCGGAACTGTCAGGCACCAGTTCGCGGTGATATAAATCGCCAAACCTCCGCCGACCAGACCGATGGGCAGACAGATCGCCGCGAGACCTGCCAGCAACAAGCTGCTGTCAGTGGAACCCGACGGCGACGACGCCAGCGTGCTGAACCCGACCAACCCGGCGATCAGGCTGCCGTACAGTCCTGCAACCAGCGGGATAAGACACAGCACCAGCGCCACCGTTCGTATGGCGTTGGCGATCCACAACGCTCCCCAGCGCGATCTCGTCTGAGAATATGAAGCGCGCCAGTCGGGCCGCCTTCCAAGGACTTGCTCGATCACATTGAATACCAGCGCGCCGTCCATCCATGGCGTAAAAATGCCCGCTAATACTGCCAGCGCACCGGCGCATCCGGCGATCGCCGTGGTAATCACTGAGACTGGGCCTGGGCCGTTACTCTGGGCGCCGATGGTATCGGACAACATGGTTGCATAGTTGATCAGTGAACCAGTACTGCTGAGCAGGTTGAGGGCCAGCAACGGTCCCATGACCACCAGGGTGATACCAATGAGGCGCAGGAAGTTGCGGCGGTACAGGTGAAAGGTCAAATCGAGCAGTTCACCCACATTACGAGGTCTCAGATCGATTGTTGGTGTTGGAGTCATCGTCATAAACGGCCGGTCCAATCTCCTGCCAGACAGTAATCGGTCCTGTTGAAGACATTCCCCAGCGACCGCTTCAACCTATCACGGAGAGTATAATCGACGCCGTTAGATATGCTGGATAGGGTGTCATCCAATGGCACGACACAAGCGAGTTGAGATGGATCAGACCTTGCGACAATCGTTAACCACACAGCGCGATGCAGCCAGTGCTACGCGCGCACTCGGCCTTGCGGCTGCGGCCATGATTGTTGTGGCGCTGGTGATGGTTTTCGCCATTGCGCCCAGGGCGCAGGACGCCGCCGGCGGCGATGTGCAGCGGATTTTTTACTTCCATATCGCGTCCGCCTGGAACGGCTTCGGCGCATGGATCGTCACTGCGGTAGCCGGCGCGCTGTACCTCAAACGGCGCGACTTGAAATACGACCGCATCGCCGTCGCATCGGCGGAGATTGGCGTGCTTTTTATCACCATGGTTCTGCTGAGCGGCATGTTATGGGCGCGCCCCGTGTGGAACACCTGGTGGACGTGGGATTTCAAGCTGACGCTCAGCGCCCTGCAGTTCCTGATGTATATCGCCTACCTGATGCTGCGCACGGGGCTGGACGACCCGGGTCGCCGCGCGCGTTTCGCCGCCGTCTACGGCATCATTGGCGCGCTGACCGTGCCGCTCAACTTCCTGGTCAGCCGCGTGTTGCAGAGTATCCACCCCGCCGTCATCGGCCCCAGCGTCAACGCGACACAGCAGGGCGGTTTTGGCCTGCCGCCGGATATGTTGATCATCATGCTTTTCTGCATTGTGACGTTCACCATACTGTATATCTTCATGCTGCGGATGCGCATTGGGATACAGGAACAGGCCGATGAACTGGCTGTGCGGCGGGCGGAACTCAGCCAATAACATGTTTACAGAGAAGAACGCCATTTACCTCATCGCCGGTTATATCGTTTTCCTGGGTGGAATCAGCACATACCTGTTATCGCTTGTCTTGCGACGCCACAATATCAAGCGCGATCGAGAGCTGCTGGAGCAGATCGAACAACAAATCAACGAAGAACAATCAGATCAGACCAGCAGGGATCAGACAAATGCGGATCAAGTGAAAGTCGAGAAGTAATGGCACAGCAGGCAATCAGCACGCAACAGGGCGCGACCTCGGTGGCAGCCCAGCATCGCACTGTCACCTTCATCCAGGGGCTGTTCTTCGTGGCAGGCTTTGCCACCTTCATAGTCGGGATCTTCGGATTTATCGGCACCGTCCTGGGAGATTACTTCTACGCCGCACGGGATGTCGTGCGCGTTGTCGGCGGCCTGGCGCTGATCGTGTTCGGTCTGTTTACGCTGCGCATCGTCAGCATCCCAATACTGAACAGCGACACCCGCCGTGGGATGAGCCGAACTCAGAAGGGCGTAAGCGGGTTGCAGTCCTACCTTACCGGGTTGTCATTTGCGGCCGGCTGGACACCCTGCATCGGCCCGTTCCTTGGCGCGATCCTCTCGCTCAGCGTCGCGGCTGATTCTATCGGCTTGCGGCTGGCATTACTGACCACGTACACCCTCGGGTTGGGCGTGCCTTTTCTGCTTGTGGCGCTGCTGGCGGATCGCCTGACGCCGCTGCTGGCTCGATTGAAGCGCAATATGCGCGTCATCGAGATCATCAGCGGTCTTCTGTTGATTGCGATCGGATTGATTCAGGTAACGGGTCAACTGGTGCAGTTGAGCGCTTATCTGTCGCGCTCGACATTCAGCCCCGAGGAGTTACTCGGTTCAGGCACTGGCGCGGCCCCTAGCCTGATCATCGCCGCAGCAGCAGGCTTTCTTTCGTTCGCATCGCCATGCGTTTTGCCGTTGATCCCGGCCTATCTTGGTTTTATCGGCGGATGGGCGGTCAACAGCGCGGTCGCGGTGAAATAAACCGTTCCAGACGCCTGTCACACGCATGATTATCGGGCGGTGTGGCGGGCCAGAATACCGCCCAGCCACCCCAACCCAAATCCAAAGACCAGTCCGAACAACATATAGCCGAAGATATAGCTGACATATTCCCCGCGAAAATACTCCAGCCCCGGTGTGATGTTCTGAAGCGCCAGGTTCGTCGCCTGCGACGCATTCATCTCACCCGCCATCCGGCTTGCCGTCGCTGCGTCCAGCGCAGCAAAGTGGTAGAGCGCCAGCATCGCGAATGGCAGGACAAACGCCATCGCCGTACCCATACCGGCCTGCATGCCGGCGCGAGGCGCAACGCTCGGATCAATTGGAATGGCCGCCCAGGCGCTCGACAGCGCAGCCGCCAGTGTCACAGCAGCCAGCATCACACAATGCAACGCCAGGAACTCGCTTGACAGGACAATAGCAAGAAGAGAGAGCGCCACGGCGGCGATGACAAACAGAAGCGATCTGCGGCGGGCTGCGGCCAGCGCCTGCAACTCCGCCGGTGAGGGCCTCTTTTTCATGTTGCCATCAATCGTTGCGCGGTCCTTGCCCGCGCCGGCCGTAGATGCCGTGCACGAACGAACCGCCCAATGTACCCAGCAACACACCCATAATCGGTAAACCTGCGGGACAGCATAGAATCTGGATCAGCGTGGTCATCTGCGCGATCGCGTCAACCGTGACGCCTATGGATGCATACTGCTGCAATTGATCCGGCGTATAGAGTTCACGGATCGCCGCATCGATGCGCTGCATATTCACACCGGTAACTGACAGGATCAGCAAAACGGCGACCACAGCCAGTGAGGTGATCAGCCCGGCAATCAACCCGCCGACCGCGCCGGCGCGCATGGCAGGCATCCTTTCATAGTTGCCAACATCGCGCGCAGCCAGGTAACCCACCAGGCACAGGCCGCCCAGGATGATGATGTACCCCAGGAACTGCATATCGGGCGAATCCGTAATCTGCTGCGCTGCGATGGCGATGCTGAGTACAATCCCGCCGATCAATCCGATGCGCAGCGCCGCGCGACTTTGTGCCATGAAATCCCCTTTGACCGTTATTATTTGCCGTCTTCCGGTTGGACGGATGAAACAGGCGTCATCATTAGCGTTTCTGAAACAGATCATCGATCGCGTCGGCCAGTTGCTGCAATGTAGCCACCTGGTGCACCGCGTCGCACAGGGGCGCATACGCCATCATATCGCTATCGCCCTGCCCCCACATATAGGGCGGCTCCGGGTTCATCCACACGATTCGCCGCGCCCGTCCCTTCAGCACGGTCACGAGATCCAGGCGCGGGTCATTGTAATTATTCCGCCCATCGCCGACGAAAATCACCGTTGTGCGGCGATCAACGGTATCCAGGTAATCCTGGCAGAACGTGCTCAAACTCCCGCCCAGGTCGGTATTGTAATGACCGGGCGGCAACTCGTGCAGCACGATCGGCACAGCCTCTTCCGGCCTGTGTTCGACGAACGTGATGCTGATATCGTGGATGTCGTCGATAAAGGCAAAAGAGCGCGCTTTGCTGACTTGATCCTGCATCTCGTACACCATTCTCAGCATAAACTCTGCGACAGGCCGCATGGATGTTGAGACATCGACGATCACGGTCAGCTTTGGCTTGAGATGGTGCCGCTTGAAGCGCAGCTCGATGGGGACGCCGCCATAACGCTGGTTGTAACGCATGGTGGCTTTCACGTCGAAATCGCCCTCTTTGGCGTGCCGCATACGCAGCGCAGCGCGCGAGCGCAGGCGCGCGACCAGTCGCCGCACGTGGTTGCGCAATTCATCCGTTTCGGCATCCGTCAACGAGGCCAGCGGGCGATTCATCAGATCGTCGATGCGCCGCCGGTAGGGATTGTCATCGGGCTGCTGCAGCATGTTCTGGCCGATATACTTCGCAACCTGCTCGCGCATGCCCTCCGCATTCTGCTCGATTGTCTCGTTGACTTCCTCGCGGCCTTCGCCATTCATGCCCTGCATCTTCAGTTCTTTCATCAGCGCTTCGATGGCTTCCTGCAACTGCTCCGGCGTCAGGCCCATTTCGCGCAGCATGCGTTCGGTCAGCCAGCGCTGCGTTTGCTGGTTCATGCGGAAGCTGCGCATCTGCGCGCTAACGCCGGCTTGCTGCGCCGCCTGGTCGAGTTGCTTTCGACTCGGCTGTTCGCCATTGGCCAGCATTTTCATCAATTCGCGTATCTGCTGCTTGAGTTGGTCGAGGGCATTCTGCAGTTGCTCCTGCTGTTCCGGGCTCAACCCCTGTGGGGTTTGCAGCGGAGCGCCTTCACCGCTGAAGAACATGGGAAAGAGCTGCTCAAAAGTCGGCACATCGGCCGGCTCCTTGATTAACGTCGTCTTGAGGGCGTTTTTGAAGAGCTGGCGATCCATGACGCCGACGGCGGTAATCGCGCGCAACGAGTCCGCGGATTCGGCCAACGACACGCGCACGCCGCGCGAACGCAGGGCGCTGACAAATTCAACTACACGAGTATCCATATTTCAGGCTCCCCATACACTCACATGCAGACGCGCCTTCATCAGGCGCCGGATGCCCGGCTAGCGCAGCCCGACATCGCGCGTCGTCTTGCTGTTCAATGCGCGGCGGGCGCGCTGGATATCGCTCTCGTGTTTCAGGATCACCGTCAGCGTGTCATTCAGCGTCTTTTCATCCAGGTGTCTCGCATTGATAGCCACCAGAGCTTTCGCCCAGTCCACCGTCTCGGCCACGCTGGGCGACTTCTTCAAATCCAACTGGCGCAGCTTTTGCACCACCTCGACGATCTGCTTCGCCACCATCGGCGCCAGGTCAGGCACGCGCATCTTGACGATATTCAGCTCAGACTCCATAGTCGGGTAATCGATGTAGAGATAGAGCGCGCGGCGCTTCAGCGCCTCGCTCAACTCGCGCGTATTGTTGCTGGTCAACACAACGGCCGGCTGCGTCTTGGCCTTGATCGTGCCAATTTCCGGCACGCTGACTTGGAAATCGCTCAGGATCTCCAGCAAAAACGCCTCGAACTCGGCGTCTGCGCGGTCTATTTCGTCGATCAGCAGCACGACCGGCTTCTCACTCATCAGCGCGCGCAAGAGCGGGCGCGGCAAGAGGAAGCGCATCGAGAAAAAGATATTCTCTTCTGCCGCCAGCTTGTCGGCCGCCTCGCTCAGCGTCGATGCGTCAGACATCACCTGGCTGATCTTGTCGCGGAGCAGTTGGGTATAGAGCATCTGCTTGGAGTATTCCCACTCGTACAGCGCCTTGGCCTCATCCAGCCCTTCATAGCATTGCAGGCGTATCAGTTCGCGGCCGCTCGCGCCCGCCCATGCCTTGGCCAGTTCTGTTTTGCCGACGCCCGCAGGCCCTTCAGCCAGGATCGGCTTGCCCATCTTCTCGGCCAGAAACACGACCGTCGAGATCTCATCGGAGGCGATATACTGCTGCCCGGCCAGGGCATCGGTAATATGGGAAACCTTATTAAACATATCTTTCCTTATGCACGAAACTGAAAACAAACACCTTCACACACCACCAACACAACCTGTAGATGTCTGGCTTCTCGGAGAAGTCAGACATCCACCGCTATTATCCCGCATTAACAGGGGGCATTTTCTGTTATCAACCACACCAGCCGACGCCACCGGATGAAACATTCATCCTTGCGAAGGCTGCGAGCCTTCACAAGGATACATCACCCCCACCGGATGAATCCGGCGCTTGACACAGACGAAACCGGCCAAGGCCGGTTGGCCGCGCGGTTAACACGCCTTGGCCGGTTCGCTTTTGCCAGCCTGTGGTTTCAAACCACAGGCCATCCCTCAGCCATATTTAGAATTGCTGCCGAAGGCGCTCGGTTACACGGAGAGGAGCGCAATGTGGTAAAATCACGCCCGGCTTAACAGCTACGTAAATTCACATGCGTTTTGATGGACTGCGCACCTGTTGTGAGGCAAATTTACAACCGCTTCGCAATCTGCAGTTTAGATGACAAACGCAGAGGTTGATTAAGGAGAAAAAGAATATGCCCGCAGTACCCATGAAGGCGCTCCTGGAGACAGGTGTGCACTTCGGTCACCGCACGAAGCGCTGGAATCCCAAGATGAAGCCGTACATCTTCACCGAGCGTAACGGCGTCCATATTATCGATCTACAACAGACGATCACCGCCATCGACACGGCAGCCAACCTGATCCGCGAAATCGTGCTGAAGGGCGGCACGGTCCTGTTTATTGGCACGAAGCGGCAGGCGCAGGAGCCGATTGCGTTACAGAGCACGCGCGCCGGCCAGCCTTATATTACCGAGCGATTCCTGGGCGGCACCCTCACCAACTGGCGCACGATCAAGTCGCGTCTCGATCGCATGATGGAGCTTGAGGGGATGAAAGAGCGCGGTGAGTTTGACCGCTTCACCAAGAAAGAGGCATTGCTGCGCACGCGCGACATTGACAAACTCAACCGCCGCATGGGCGGCATCAAAATCCTGCGCAGACTGCCGGATGCCCTGTTCATCGTCGACGTAAGCCGCGAGGCCAACGCAATCAAGGAAGCCAACAAACTCAACATCCCCGTCATCGCGATGGTCGATACGAATTGCGACCCCGATGGCGTCGATTACGTGATTCCGGCCAACGACGACGCGATTCGCGCCATCAAATTGATCGTGGAAGCCATGGCAAACGCGGCGCTGGAAGGTCTGGCGCTGCGCAAGGGCTCCGATGTAACCGGCGAAGCGGGTGAAGCGACGCCGGTAGAAGATCGGCAGCAACTGGGCGAGGAAACACTGGCAAAGATCCGCACCGGGGAACTGAGAGTTGAAGACGATTCGGTGTTGCGGTCATTCGATCCCGGCACCGATGATGTGGAAGGAGCGTAAAAATGGCAACTTCGGAGCAGATCCGAATTTTACGAGAGCAGACCGCTGCCGGTGTTCTGGATTGCAAAAAGGCGCTGGACGCTCATAACGGCGACATCGAAAAAGCGGCTGCATGGTTGCGCGAGAAAGGGCTGGCCTCAGCCGCCAAGAAAGCATCGCGCGAAGCTCATGACGGCATCATCGAGGCATACTCGCACATGGGCGGACGCATGGCCGTGCTGGTCGAAGTGAACTGCGAAACCGACTTTGTAGCGCGCACGCCGGAATTCAAGGCGCTGGCGCATGATCTCGCCCTGCAGATTGCGTCGACTGCGCCGGAGTACATCAAAAAAGACGATGTGCCGGAAAGCGTTATTGCGGCCAAGACCGAGCAGTACAAGCAGGAAGCGGTCAGTGAAGGCAAAAAGCCTGACATCGCAGAACGCATTGCCGCGGGACGAATGGATAAATACTACCAGGAGGTATGTCTTCTGGAACAGCAGTTCGTAAAGGACGATAAGGTCAAAGTGAGTGACTTGATCAGGAATGCTGTGGCCAAAATCGGTGAAAACGTCGTCGTCCGTAGATTTGTCAGGTATGAAATCGGCGGACAATAACCAGGCGCAAAAGGGCATGAAAATGCCCTTTTTTATTATGGAGGCCGAATGAGCAACTTACCAAATGCGAGCGTTCCCAAGTACAAACGCATCCTCTTGAAGATCGGTGGTGAGGCGTTTGCAGGGCCCGGAGGAACGGGCATTGTGCCGCACCTGGCACAAGAGGTCGCCGCGAAGGTGAAATCTGTACGCCAGTTGGGTGTACAGGTGGCGATTGTGCTGGGCGCCGGCAACTGGTGGCGCGGCAGGGACGGCATCGCACACGGTATGGACCGCACCACTGCGGATCATATCGGCATGCTGGCTACTGTTATGAATGCACTGGCGTTGCGCGATGCGTTCGAACAAATGGGCATGGCTGCGCGCGTGCAAACCGCCATTGAGATACGTTCCGTCGCTGAACCGTATATTCGATTGCGCGCCATCCGCCACCTGGAAAAGGAACGCATCGTTATCCTGGGCGCCGGCACCGGCAACCCCTACTTCACTACCGATACAGCCGGCGCACTGCGCGCCATGGAGATCGGCTGTAACATTATGATCAAAGCGACCAAGGTTGATGGCGTCTACGATAGCGACCCACGCAAAAATCCGGATGCTCATCGTTATGAATCACTCAGCTACCTTGATGCACTGAACATGAAAGTTGGTGTACTCGACAGCACTGCAATCACGTTGTGCATGGAAAATGACCTACCGATCCTGGTCCTCGATTTATGGCAACCCAACTGCCTGGAGCGAGCCGTGCTGGGCGAGAAAATCGGGACATTGATCCAGGGTAAATAGCCAAGGCTGGCAATTGGATCGCCTGCGTGTTAGCAGACAGCCCATAGTGCGTGCACTTATTGGTTGTTACCCCCCGTAGGCGAGTGGCAAAAGCTGCCAGTCACCTGTATGATAGTATTTGACAGGTACCTTGCGGGAGCAGGTAGAACTCCGCACCTACGATTTGGAGAATATAACCCATGGCAGATGATATTAAGCGCATCACAGCAGAGACGGACAAAGACATGCAGAAATCCATTGACGCAATGGGAATGGATTTCCAGTCCTATCGCACTGGCCGTGCGTCACCTCACCTGGTGGAGAAGTTGATGGTTGACTACCATGGAACCGATGTGCCCATGCAGCAATTGGCGACCATCACTATTCCAGAAGCGCAAATCATAATGATCCGTCCGTTTGACCCCGGGGCGTTGAAGCTGATCGAAAAGGCCATCCAGGCATCGGATCTTCGGCTCACACCGAATAATGACGGCAAGGTAGTCAGGCTGAATATCCCCCCACTCACCCAGGACCGCCGCAAGGAACTTGCTAAAATGGTGAGTAGGCGCGTCGAAGAGGCCAAAGTGGCTCTGCGCGTTCATCGCCACGAAACTCTGGAGAAATTCAAGAAGCTTGAAGACAAGAAACTGATCAGCGAGGACGAACATAAGCGAGCAAAACAGGATCTTGAGAACATGATCCATCGCTATACCACCAAAGCTGATGAGCTTGGGAACCGAAAGGAAAAGGAAATTCTGGAGATGTAGTCGCCCGTAAGGTGCACTACCACATTTCTCACGGATCTGGTTTATACGCATATGACTACGCCTGTTGCGGCTTATGACCAATCTGTCTCGGGCGACCGCGCTATGACTGCGAGCAATGAGCGATCGCCCAATCATGTCGCTATCATCATGGATGGTAACGGTCGCTGGGCGCGTAAACGCAACCTGCCCCGCGTTGCAGGCCACCAGGCCGGAACGAACAACCTGCGCCGCATCCTGCGCGCCTGTGTAGATCAGGGCGTGAAAATACTCACGCTGTATGCATTTTCCACCGAAAACTGGCGCAGGCCGGAGGACGAAGTCAACGGGATCATGCGGATACTGGAGACAGTCATCGAGCGCGAACTGGACGAGCTTCATCGCAACGGCGTTCAGGTGCGCCACATCGGACGGATGGACCGCGTGCCGGTCGGGTTGCAGGAGAAGATCAGGTTCGCTGTCGAGCGAACCAGGCTGAACGAGCGGCTGATCCTGAATGTCGCCTTGAATTATGGCGGCAGGGCTGAGATTGTCGATGCGGTCAAGGCGATGCTCGCTGCAGGGCTGCACCCGGACTTTATCGACGAAGACACCATCAGCCGCTACCTCTATACGTGCGGATTGCCCGACCCGGACCTGATCATACGCACCAGCGGCGAGTATCGCACCAGCAATTTCCTGATCTGGCAGAGCGCCTACTCTGAGTATTACGTAACGGATGTTTATTGGCCTGATTTTGACGAAAACGAGTTAAAGAAGGCCATAGAGTACTTTAAAAAACGCGATCGACGCTTTGGCGGCGTAACCAGATAGCCCATCAGGCAGCCAATGCAACGGAATCCCGGCGAGACATCGCAATCTGCATCGCGCATCGCCGACATCGATCAACACCCCTTTCGCACGCGCGCTATCAGCGCCGTATTTATCGGCGCTATAACCGTATCCGCTGCCCTGGCTGGCGATCCGTGGTTTACCGGTCTGGTGTTCCTGGCCGCAGGCGCCGCGACGGTTGAAATGATTCGCCTGATGCGAGTGAGCGGTTTCAGCCCTTCACTTGCATTCAGTTTAGCAAGCCTGGCACTCGCATTCGCTGCAGCGCGATTCCCTTCACTTCCGTTGTTGCCCGTGGCAGCAACAACATTGATCTTGGTATCTCTCGCGTTCCAGATGCGCCATCGCGTAGGGAAACCCATCGCAGACTGGGCCATCAGCCTGGCCGGCAGCGCCTATCTCGGCTGGACAGGCGGGCTGCTGGCAGCCGTACGCATGCTGAACAACGGCTTATGGTGGCTGGTGATCGCTATCGGCGTCACATGGCTGGCTGACAGTTGCGCGTACTACGTCGGCAGACGCCTCGGCCGGCACAAACTGGCGCCGGTGCTGAGCCCGAAGAAAACCTGGGAAGGCTACATAGGCGGTATCGTTGGCGCCCTGCTGGGCGGCGTGGCTATCGGGCTTATCTCACCACTGGGGATGGCCAGTTGCATTGTCGCGGCAGGGCTGGTCGGCGCGCTGGGCACGCTGGGCGACCTGATCGAATCCATGTTTAAACGGCAGGCCGGCGCCAAGGATTCAGGAAACCTCATCGCCGGACACGGTGGCGCCTTTGATCGCATCGACTCGCTGTTATGGGCAGGCGTTATCGTCTACTATTATGCAGCGCTTGCTGCGCATTAAAATCCATACCCCCTGCCGCCCCAGGAATGCGCTGGATACCGTGACAACCATGGACACACCGCCGCTACGCCGGTTATGATGAAGGATAATCTGCTGCCGCACGCATGCCCGGCGGAATAAAATAGACTGGACGAGTAGCCAGCGTAAACTTTCGCGGTGTTGGTACATTACAATGAATGGGGGCAGAGCGCGCCACCGGAACTTGGTTCGGCGCGCAGCCTGTTATGGGACACGGAGGTTACTTCCATCGATGCAGTCGGCATCGGCGCTGGAAAACCCGAGTGAATTTGGATTGCGGAGTTGCGAACATGGAACATATTCTGATTATCGAAGATGATTCTGCGATCCGGGACTTGCTGCGGCGCGGTTTGGCTTACGAAAATTACAAAGTGACCGCTGCAGCGGATGGCGCGAGTGGTCTTGCAGCAGCGCGTGACAACCCGCCGGATCTGGTGGTTCTCGATTGGATGATGCCCGGGATGGATGGATTGGAGGTCTGCCGCAGATTGCGCTCCGCCAGTAACGTTCCCATTTTAATGCTCACGGCAAAAGATTCGGTTTCAGACCGCGTCATCGGGCTTGAGACAGGCGCAGACGATTACCTGGTGAAACCATTTGCCTTCCCGGAATTACTGGCGCGTATCCATGCGCTGTTGCGACGAGCCGCGCCGAGTTCAAAGCCCGAGATCCTGCGTTATGCCGATCTGCAACTCGACACCGGCACACGCCTGGCCAAGCGCAGTGACAGGACGTTTGAACTGACCGCCAAGGAATATGACCTGCTGGAATATCTGATACGCAACCCGCGCCAGGTATTAACGCGCGAACAGATTCTGGACCGGGTGTGGGGTTACGACTTCGGCGGTGAAAGCAACGTGCTAGAAGTATATGTGCGCTATCTGCGACAGAAAACAGAAGCCAGTAATGAACCGCGGCTGATACACACCGTGCGGGGGGTGGGGTACGTGCTGCGCGAGGAATAAAGGCTGATAAAAAAGGGGCGCACTTGTTGTGCGCCCCCAGGATGTGCCGGTAAGTAGTCGTATACCCTCCCCGGAGTTCAGGCATACAAAGGCTTACTTGGTTGAGATTGTATTAGTCCTCGTACTCGTCGCGGTTGCTGCGCCCACCGCTATAACGATTGCGCTCGCCACCACCGTTGTAGCCACCGGCGCCGCCGACCCGTGCGCGCTGCTCCTTGGGTTTGGCGATGTCGATGCGTAGCTGACGTGAATCCAGCGTCTTGCCATTCAGCGTAGCAATGGCCTTCTGGGCGCCATCATCCGTCATCATCTCAACGAATGCAAATCCCTTCGAGCGGTTCGTCTGGCGGTCCATAACGACCTCAGCCGTCTTGACTTCACCCGCCGTTGTAAAGAACTGGCGCAGTGAATCCTCGGTAGTGGAATACGACAAATTGCCAACATACAGTCTGCTTGGCATGGTTCTTTCTCTCTCCGTATATGGAACGTGAATATGGAACGAAGTTCTGGTACAAACAGCCAGTCGCCTGGCGAGAAACTAGCTCGACGCGTGCGATAGTACTATCGATGTCGTGACTCTTACTCGAACCATCCTCCTTTTGCCGTGTGGGTAGCTGAAATGGATGTGCTACCCCAGTGACGTTCGGACCACTACCGGGGCTTCGCCCACACCTCTGCGTTCTGGCGCGAGAAGCATGACATCAGACTCGCCGCAACGAGCGCGATTCGGCCCCTTACCTGCGGAGATCGAAACAATCACTTTCACAGACTTGTCCGGCACCCTCTCCTGTAGGCGTAATGTAACATATTCGGCTGATTTTGCCAAACTAACGCTATTTTTCGCATCACGAGCCGTCCAGCGACGTATTCCCGCCTGGCATGATGGTGGCAGACAGCATCGCATATGCAAGCGCACTATCCTCGACCTGCGCATCGCGCAATGTGGCTTCACTCAGGTTTGTTTCCCGCAGAATCACGCCGCGCATCTGCGCCGCGCGCAGGATGGCGCGGCTGCAATCAGCGCTTGTCATATCAGCCCGCAGAAGAATCGCTTCCGACAGGTTGGCGTCGCGCAGGTTGCACCACGCCAGGATTGCCTCGATAAAGCTGGCGCGCTGCAGATATGCATGGTTGAGATTCGCGCGCGTGCAGTTAGCCAGATCCAGGTTGGCCTCAGCCAGGTCAGCATTTTGCAGCCGCGCATCGACCAGGTCCGCGCCGCCCAGTTGTGCTTTGTTCAGACGGGCGCGAGTCAGGATCGCCCGGCTCAAATCTGCGCTGCTCAGGTCCGCCAGGTTCAGCCGCGCATCCGTCAAATCGGCGTCGTGCAGATCAGCGCCCGCCGCATCAATTGCGTTGAGCTGCGCTTCGCGCATGCCGACCTTCACGAGACGCGCATCGTGAAGCACCGCGCCGGCCAGGTTCGCCCCGGATAAATCCGACTCGTTGAGGATTGCGCGCGACAGATTCGCACCGGCAAGATCGGCCCGGCGCAAGTCTGCCCGGTTTAATAATGCGCCGCTCATGTTGGCCATGCGCAGGTCAGCGCGTCTGAAACACAGGCCGCGCATATCAAGGTCGCTCAGGTCAACGCCCGAGAGCCGCACGCCTGCATCATCGCCGCTGGCGACTGCGAGGAGCTGAATCACCTCTTTACGAGTCAGTTCACCCATGGTTCAACCGGCATCAATGACTTGCCTGCCCATGATCTCAAGCGCCAGATCGTCCTGCGGTGGATGCAATAGACCGGCGCGCGCGTCACGGAAGAAACGTTCCAGAGGCAATTTGCGATCCAGTCCATTAGCGCCTGCCGACCGCAATGCCAGTTCCGTCACTGTCACAGCAGCGTTGGTGCACAGGAACTTGGCCGCAGCGAATTCTGCCGTCATACGGTGGCGCTGTTCGGGGCGCTCGTGCCATTGTTCTGCAGTGGAATAGAGCACCGTTCGAGCAGCGCGCAGCGTGAGATCCATTTGGCCGATCGCGCGCCGGGTTTGCGGCAATTCGGTGATGGGCTTTCCCAGCGCTGTGGGCACGCGCTGTTTAGCATATGCCACAAATTGCTCAAGCGCAGCCTCGCCGATGCCGAGATAGACTGCTGCAAATGCACAGGCGCTCCAGGCGGGCGGGAGCATGGGGCCGCGCGGTTGTTCGTTGCGGCGGCGCGTCTCCACATGCCAGCGCGCCGGCACGAACACGTCGCTGAACACCACCTCGCTGCTGCCGCTGGCGCGCAGGCTCAACGCATCGCTCCAGTTATTCAGTACGCGCACGCCGGGCGTCCGCGAATCAACAGCGAAAACACCTACGTCAGGGAATTCCGCATCGGACTGTATGGTTGCGCTGGTCAGCACGTAATCGAGAGCCGGCGCGAATGTAACCCAGCTTTTGCGGCCGTTGATGCGAAACCCGCCATCGACCGGCGTCGCTGTGGTGGACGGGTTTCCGCCGCGCGATGGACTGCCCATATCGGGTTCGCTGGCAGCGCTGTTCACCAGTAAGCCGCGCGACACCACTTCACGACAGAACTCCTCAACCTTTTCCGAGGGCCACGCGCGGCTGTCGGTTAATTGACCCAGGATGTGCACATGCATCGCCAGTCCCAGAGCGGTACTGGCATCGCCATGCGCCAGGCGCTGAAGTACCAGCGCCATCTGCTTCAAGGTAGCGCCATCGCCGCCATATACGCGCGGGATTGTCAGGCGTGGCAAACCAGCGGCGCGCAGATCCGCCGCGTTTTCAAATGGGAATGAACCAGCGCGATCATGTTGATCGGCGCGTTCAGAGAACCGGCGCGCCAGCTCATCACACGCCGATAAAATGCGCTCGAATTCGGTCATTAGACCTGTCTGCAGTGAAATATCAGCCAAACATATTCTGGAAACGCATCATCAAACCCAGGTCGCCTGTGATCCTGAGCTTGCCCGCCATAAATGCGCGGGTTGGGTCCAGTTGGCCGCCCATGATGTCAATCCAGTCTTTGGCAGCCACGATGATGGTAACCGTCGGGTTCGGCGCGACACCCTCGGTCAATGTCGCTTTGTTATTGACCACGGTTGTGTAGTACTGCCCGCCGCCGTCACCGGTCGCATTTAACTGAATTACTGCGTTGATGCCTTTTGCTTTTGCGGGGTTGAACCGTGCGATCATACCCTGCAAAGCTTCCGGTAGTGTTGTCATGATCTCAAGCGCTCCTCACTAAGCGCAGCCGGTTCTTGCCGGTAATCAGCAGTAGCTACGCCTTCTTTCGATTGACATGATTCTAACGCAAGACTGGACAACTCGTTCGGCAGAACAGCCTGGGTAATAACTTGGGTTATCATCTCAGTACATGATTACACGTATAGTTATGGATAGCTGCCGTGATATTGCAGCCTATAAAACGCCGGGTTTAACACTCCGGGTTGAAACACCCACGCCTATTCTATGAAGCGCCGCTTAACAGTAAAGACAGCCCTCAGGACCGCATTGACCCTTGGGGGTATCATCATCGCAGTGGTGCTGATTGGCATCTTTGTTTCGTTTTTCAGCACCCGCGACCGTCTGCCGGCCAGCACCTATGTCGGCGATATCGATGTGAGCGCGCTCAGCATCAACGAAGCAATCACACGCACCAGCCGTCTTTTGCTCAGCCCCGTCGCACTGCGTTATCAAACCTCTATCATTCAGATGCATCCTGCCGATATTGATTACCAGGTCAATGACGTCGTCCTGCAGTTGCAACTCGACAAAATCATTAAAGGACAGCAGGGACTGGATAAACTACCGCAATTTGTATTGCACAACTCGCCCGATACGCACATCAACGTCCCCTATCAGTATTCGGTCGATAAACTCAACCAGTTCCTCAGTACATTGGCGAATCAATATGACCGTAAGCCTACGCCGCCGCAACCCAATGCGAAAGACCTTTCGCTGACGGCTGGACGGAATGGTGTGCTGCTGAATACAAGCGAGAGCGAAAAGTTGTTGCTGAACGCGCTTCAGTCAGGCAGCTCGCGCTTTGTCGATCTGCCGGTGGATACCATCCCAATTGGATCGCGCACGATCAGTTCACTCGGCGATCTGATCAAACAGCGCCTGGCTCAATTCCCCGGCGGCACAGCCGGCGTCTTTGTCAAAGATTTGAAAACCGGGCAGGAGTTCTCGCTGAACAGCGATGTGGCTTTTTCAGCGCAGGGATGGCTCAAGATAGCCATCGCCGTCGATGCCATTCGCGTCTTGAGCCCGACAGCGGACTCGCCAACTGTGCAGCAACTGGGCGCGATGGTCACGTCCGGCGCAAATGCAAGCGCGAATGATTTCCTCGGCGCTATCGGTCAGGGCGACGCGCAGGCCGGCGCCAGCCAACTGAACGACATGCTGAAGCGCATGGGCCTGGTCAGCACCTTCCTGGCGCAACCTTACGACCAGACCTCCACCCCGCTGCAGGTCATCACACCCGGCAATTCGCGCACTGATGTCAGTACATCGCCGGATGCGCTTGCTCAATCGACGCCCGCGGAAATCAGCGTGATGCTGGAGATGCTGGAGCAGTGCCGCAACAATGGCGGAGCGCTGATGCTGGCCTTCAAAGGCGAATTTACGCCCGCCAAATGCGAGCTCGCGCTGAATACGTTGGGCCAGAACAACGCCAACATCCTGGTAGCCGCCAGCAGCCCAGGCGCAACGGTTATTCAGCGCCAGTCGTGGGACGCCAACAACCACGGCGACGCCGCGCTGGTACGATCGCCCGGCGGCGCGTATATCCTGACAGTCATGTTGCACAGCAACTCAACCCTGAACTGGAGCGATACATCGCAGGTCATCAACGATATCGCGCGAGCCGCATATGGGTATTTCAACAACGGCCAGATACCCGCACAGGCGCCGGCGTTGAATGCGCCGCCGCCGCAATAGGCATGGCGATGTCCGGCTTCGGCGCGAATCCAGACATCCACGGATCAGCGCGTCTCGCGTTTCAGGACGACCAGCGTCTGATCATCGAAGGGCGGCTCGTTGCCGGCAAAGTCGCGCACAGCGGACATGATGCGTGCAACCACTTCGTTTGACGATAACGCGCGCGCATCGCTCACGATGGACTTCAGGCGCTGCAGGCCAAACTCCTGATCAGCATGGTTAAGCGCATCGGTGATGCCATCTGTATACAGGACGACTATATCGCCCGGGTGAAGCTGGATAACGCCGGACTCCGGCGCAATATGCTCCACTACCCCCAGCGCGATCCCTTGCGAATACAACTCGGTCACCTCGCCGTTCGCCTGAACGAGCAACGGTAGATTGTGTCCCGCATTGGCATAGATCAACTCGCCTGAAACCGGACTCCACACCACATAGAACATAGTCACAAACAGATCTGAGTGGGAATCTGAAAGGATCAACTCGTTGACCCGCGAGAGCGCGTCGGATGGCGCGCGGCCCGTGAAAGCGACAGCGCGCATGAGCGTGCGCGTCAGCGCCATGAACAACGCCGCGGGAACACCCTTGTCAGCCACATCCGCGATGACCAGCCCGTAACGGCCGTCCGGCAGCGCGATAAAGTCGTAGAAGTCGCCGCCGACCTGGCGGGCCGCCTGCCATGCCGCTGCGACCCCCCAACCCGTCACGCGCGGACATTCCTTTGGGAGGAAGCTGGTCTGAATTTCGCGGGCAAACGCCAGGTCCTGTTCGTAACGCTGGCGCGCCATCGCATCGCGCGATAAGCGCGCATTATCTACGGCCAGGGCTGTCTGTTGAACGATACCGATGAGTATGCTGAGCGAGCGGCCTTCCGGCATGAGATTCGCGCGGGGCGCCCCGATTACCATCGCGCCCACCAGGTCGGCATTCGCGATCAAGGGAAGCGCTGCGCTGTGCTGAACTTCCATCCGCTCGGCGATGCCGTCCGGCGTGGGATTAAGCGCCGGCAATCGCTGCGTGCGCTGAAACTCCAGGAACCATTCGCGCCATGCGGCCATCGGAAATTCATCGCGGCTGAAACGCTCATGGGCTGACTTTGAAAGCCCATAAGCTTGCGATGCGCGCAACGTCGTATCATTGCCCTCACGCACGAACAGGGCGCAAGCTTCTACACCGACAAGCAACGGCGTGAGGCGCACGATCGTCTGGACAATCGTCTCAAGATCGGCGCTCTCCGTCACGGCGCGCGCGACCTGCAGCAGGGCCGCAGTGACCCACGACTCTTCCTGCTGCGCCAGATTTGCATTCACTACGTCGATGACCAGCGCCGCCTGATTGGCCAGCCCTGCAAGCAACTCAACACGCCGCTTGGAGAAAGGCAATCCATCGTGCTGCCCGACCAGCAACGCGCCGATCAACTGATCCTGGGCAATCAGCGGTAGCGCCAGCATCGGAACGGCCAGCCGCCCGCTCTCTTTGCCCATCACAGGCGTATTGTGACGCAGCATTTCCTCCAGCGCCGGCACATCGCTGACCAGCAGCACGTCACCAACGGCCAGGCGCTCGTTGCTGGAAAGCGGTCCGAAGAGCGCTGTGATTTCAAACATCTCAAAGGCGGCGTCATAGGTCAGCACGGCGCTGCAATCGACGCCGGTCAACAGGGGCGCAAGGCGCGCCACCGCCGTAAGCGCATCATCCAGCGTTTCTGCCTTACCGGCGACTTCGGCCACCTGCAACAGGGCTGTGGACATCCACGTTTGCTCGCGTTCCGCTTCGTACAGGCGCGCGTCCTCTATGGCGACGCTGACCTGTTGAGCAAGAATCTCCAGATAGCGCTGGTCGCTGCTGGAGAACGCAGCCACTTGATCGGATTGCAGGTCGAGTGCGCCAATGACCCGCTCATTAAGACGCAGGGGCAGGACGATCTCACTGCGGGTCTCCGGCAACACGCCGGCGGACAGATAGCGCTCATCATGCACCGCATCGTTGGAGATGACGATGGCTTGATCCTTGATGCAGGCGCCTATTAATCCTTCGCCGACTTCCATCTGCGTGACCAGCATGCCGGGGTTTGTCGCCGCGCGCATGACGATACGACCGCTCTCCTCGTCGATCAGGCATAGGCCGACGAAGTAATAACCGAAGGTATTACGGATGGCCTCCGTAAGGCGCGGCATGAGTGTGTCGGGGTCAAGGATTGCGGCAGTTTGCCGGGCTACCTCGTTGACCAGTTCCAACTGCTGTGCGCGCCTGCGCTCCTGAGCCAGCGCGCGGGCGTTCCGGATCGCCGCGGCAGACTGGTTGGCGATAATGCTTAAAATACGCAGGTGCGAATCGGTATAAGCTGCCCGCGTATCGGATTGAATCGCCATCGCGCCGATCACCTGATCGCCGCTGACCATTGGCACAAAAACTGCCGAACGCGGCGGATGGCTGCTGATATAACGGGGTTGCGCCGGCAGCGCCGGCATTTCAGTTTCGAAGTCGCGCACCAGCAGCGATTTGCCGGTTTCGCGCATCCAGCCCACAATGCCGCGTCCCTCAGCCAGGTTATAGCGAGACATCGGCTGCATCACACCTTGCGACGACCGGACGCAGATGACGTAGTCATCGTCATCGAAAAGACCAAGTTGGAAGTTGCTGACGTCAACCAACTCCGCCGCACACTCATACACCAGGTGACAGAGTGACTGTTCGTCCGGCGCAGCCGAAGCGATCCTGCTTACAGCGTTGCTGAGCGCCTCCAACTCGGCCACGCGAGATTCCAGCGCCCGGCGCGAAGCGCGCCGGCGTTTCAGCCACATCAGAGCTGCCGTAAAGGCGACGAGTAGACTCGACGCAACCGCCAGGGCTACAACTACGGTCGTCGTATCAATCTGCATGGCCTTGTGAGCAGAATAACACGTAAAGCGCCGCCTGCACAATCACTGCAAGCATCTTCGACGCGGGCGCGGCGGGATCGCTTTCGTCAATTAGAATTCTAGCAATGAAACGTGTGGGACGCGCTGCCGTGATGCGAACCGCACTCGCGCTGTGCCTGTTGGCGGCGATCATCACGCCTGCGCTGGCTCTGGCCGGGGGCAAACCGGCAACCAGTCAGACTGCGCCTTTATCTGCCGTCGCCATCACTGCAGAAGCGGGATACAACGGGTACATCAAAGCAGGCGCCTGGGTTCCCGTCCATGTCACCATTACATCCAACGAAGCTGTCGATGGCGAGGTGGCGCTTTCGCCGGCGCCCGACCGCTGGCAGCGCTACGGCATCGATGTGACGCTGGCGCGCAATACCGAGAAGGAATTCCTGCTCTATTCACCGCCCACCTCCAATCCGATTGAAGTCCTGTTCATCAGCGCGGGCAAAGTCATCGGTGCAAGCACGCCGCCCATACATACACTCGGTGAGGGAGACAGACTGATTCTCGTCGCCAGCAATCCCGCTGACGGTCTCAACTTCTTGAACGACCTCCGCACGCCATTCGGGGGCATGACCTACGTCTCACAAGTGCAACCCGCTCAAATCCCCGACCACACGGCGGCATTGGATAGCGCGGACGTCTTGATACTGAACAATGTGGACACACTGGCGCTGAGCGAAGCGCAGCGACAGGCCATACGGGTATGGGTGCTGGGCGGAGGACATCTGGTCTTGTCCGGCGGCCCGGGCGCTCGTTTAACCGCGGCAGGATTTGAGGATTTCGCGCCTGCCCATGTGGGCGCAACCCTGCAGAACGGTTCTGTTGCCCGATTGCGCGATCTCCTGGCGCCGAACTCGGTTGAAGTCTCCAGCGACTTATCCAGTTCAGTATCGATCTCGCCTACGGCCTTGAAGCCGGAAGACCTCATCGCGCCGCTGGTCACACTGGTTCCCGCCACGAACGACGCGCACAGCCTGGTTGCATCGAACGATACAGCGCTGATCATGCGGCGCGAGATCGGGCGCGGCGCCGTAGACCAACTGGCGTTTGACCCGACGCTGGCGCCGTTGCGCGACTGGCAGGATGAACGATTTGTGTTTGCCGGATTCCTAGGCAGCGACTTGAGCGCGACAAGCGTCATCGGCGCGTTACAGTCTCAGTCCAGCGCTCTCAATGCCGCCCGCGCGTTGCCGGGGGCGGCGTTACCTTCGTTCCTGGTGATAGCCGGATATCTATTGCTGTATGTCGTTGCCATTGGCCCTTTGAACTTCTATATCCTGCGCAGGCTGCGTCGCCTGTCATGGGCCTGGTTTACTATACCGGGCACCGTGGTAATCTTTGCCGTCGTTGGCTATGCCACGGGTTTCCGCCTGCATGGCAACGAGCCGCAGGTGTTGCGCCTGAGCGTCATCAGCGGCGATGCGCAGGTGTCGGCGGCGCGTTCGCTGGCCATCGTCGGCGTGTTCTCGCCGCGCCGTACCACCCTGGATGTCATCACCGGGCGCCAGTTGGCGGAAGAAATCCAACCGGATATCAATGTGCAAAACAGCACAGCATTCCAGTTAAGCGATCCCAACCGGTTTCAAAGAGTCGTGGCAACCAATACGGACGTGCGGGCCTTTTACCTGCAGGGAGAAACCAGCCTGCCTCGCATCGCGGCCGACCTCCAGTTCCTGCCCGGCAGCACCATCACCGAACCCGCGCGCATCGGCGGTGAGATATCCAATGAATCCAGCGCGACGCTCAAAGATTGCGTGCTGATCGTCGGCAAGGATTACCATGCGTTCGGCGACCTCGGTCCAAATGCACATGTTCCGGTTGAGGTGAGATTAGTGCTGAAGAAACCGGAACTGGCGATCATGCTGCCCGCCAGCCGAGTGGAGACAACCGGCTATGTGTCGTCTCTGGGAACAAGCGCCGGACACGGCACAATGTCCAGCTCATTCCCTGCGGCGTCGCGTTTCCCGTTTGACATGGACGGCGCGTCTCTGGCTGAAATCATGCTGAACTGGCGCGATTTTCAAGACAATTCGCTGGCAGAACTGGCCGAACGCGGACTAATCACCAGCGTCTATAACAACCCCGCCACCAGCGCCGGTCATGGCGTCAGCCTGGCCTGCTGGGAAAATAACGACCGCATCGGCGCGGAAGTGGCGGACGCCAGTTATACCGACCACGGTTTGCGTATCTGGCGCCTGCCTGTACACCCATTCCTCGCCGGCCCGGGCACGGTTCTGCCGCCGGACGTATTCACGCTGGACATCGCTTCATCTTCATCGACGGTTTCCCTCGACGCCAATGGACTCACACTGCAGCCCGGCGACCACATCCTGTCGCTGACGCCGTGGCTCAGCACGCGCGCCGGTGGGGATGTGAATGTAACGCTCTCCGCAGCGACCGACGCAAACTCCGCAACGTCGGCTCTGCGGGCGAGTTCCATTGCCCTCTACGACTGGAGCACGCTGAAGTTCACGGAAGTGATCACTTCGATGGCCGAATCGCCGATCGACATGAACCTGCAGGGCGCCTATATGTCTCCATCCGGTGACATGCGGGTGCGCGTGAGTGTGCGCGGCGACGACGTCATCCTGACGAATCTGCAAGCTGCCGTGAGCGTACGATGATCTACTGCACGGGCAGACTGTCACACATGCGGGTAAAATCACGCTAATGATCGCGCTATGAAGGAGAGATCGTGACAGAACCATTGATCTACGAGTTATCTACACCGGGTCGTAAAGGCGCGGTGCTGCCCGAAGCCGACGTGCCGCATTACGAATTACCGGAGCAGCTTTTGCGCAAGAACCTGCCGCTGCCGGAAGTAAGCCAGATCGATGTGACGCGCCATTTCACGCGCATGTCGCAGGCGAATATGTCCATCGATACGACTATGTATCCGCTGGGCAGTTGCACGATGAAGTACAACCCGCGCATCAACGAGGACGTCGCGCGCATGCCCGGATTCGCCGCATTGCACCCGCTCCAGGATGGGGCCACAGCTCAGGGCGCGCTTTACCTGATGTACCAGTTGCAGGCGTTTCTTGCGGAGATAGCGGGATTCGCGGCAGTCAGTCTGCAGCCCGCAGCCGGCGCGCACGGCGAACTGACCGGCATCCTCATCATGCGCGCTTACCATCGCGACCGCGGAGACAGCAAGCGCACCAGGATGTTGATCCCCGATTCGGCGCACGGCACCAATCCGGCCTCATCGGCAATGGCCGGTCTGCAGGTTGTGCAATTGCCGTCCGATTCGCGCGGCAACGTCGATCTGGAGGCGCTGAAAGCCAACCTTGACGACACCGTCTGCGGCCTGATGATCACCAACCCGAACACCCTGGGCATGTTCGAAGAGCATATCGAGGAAGTGGTGAACCTGGTGCACGCAGCGGGCGGGCTGGTCTATGGCGACGGCGCGAATATGAACGCCCTGCTTGGGATCGCCAAACCGGGCGAGATCGGTTTCGACGTCATGCACTACAACCTGCATAAGACCTTCAGCACGCCGCACGGCGGAGGCGGGCCTGGCTCCGGCCCCGTGGCCGTCGCAAAACACCTCGAGGATTTCCTGCCCGGGCCGATCGTGCGTATCAAGCCCGGCAGCGAAAAAGACGCTGACGAAAACGGCGTGCCGCTGTATGAGTGGCGCCAACCGGCCAAGAGCATCGGGCGCATGCGCGCCTTTGCCGGCAACTTCGGCATGCTCGTGCGCGCTTACACCTATATCCGCGTGCATGGCGCGGAAGGCCTGCGCGCCGTCAGCCAGAACGCCGTGCTGAACGCCAACTACGTGCAGGCGCGCATCAAGCACGTCTATCCTGTGCCGCAGGGCGACCGCCACTGCATGCACGAGTTCGTCGCCCAGGGGAAGTTCGAGGACGCGCCGGGTGTGCGCGCGCTGGACATCGCCAAGCGTTTGATGGACTACCACTTTCATCCGCCGACGAATTACTTCCCGCTGATCGTGTCCGAGGCGCTGATGATCGAGCCAACGGAAACCGAGTCAAAACAGACGCTGGATCAATATATTGCTGCGCTGCTGGCCATTGCCGACGAGGCCGAAACCACGCCGGATGTGGTGACAACAGCGCCGCACACCGCGCCGATGCGCCGCCTCGATGAGGTTCGCGCCGCCAAGGAACTGGTTCTGTGTTGCACTTTCGAGCCAACAGCCTGAGTAATAAATAAGATGGATAAACGCCTTACGAATGTGTGGATCGTCATCGCAGCGACGGCGCTGGTCGCCATAGTGCTGCTGGCGATATCGTTTATCGGCAGCGGCAGCAGCCTGCCAGCCAGCCAGCCGGCAGCCGCGCCGCCAGGCGCGCAGAATACCGCTGTGCCTGCCGCGCAACCACAAGGCGCCGCCCCCGCCGGAGCGGTCACGACGGCTTCCGGACTGCAGTACGTCGATGAGGTCATCGGCGCCGGTCCGCAGCCGTCCAAAGGCCAGACCGTCGTCGTGGATTACACGGGTTATCTGGATAACGGGACGAAGTTCGACAGTTCCATTGACCGCGGACAGCCGTTCGAGTTCGTACTGGGTACTGGACAGGTCATCCCCGGTTGGGACGAAGGCATTGCCACGATGAGGGTTGGCGGGAAACGCAAGCTGATCATCCCGCCAAACCTGGCCTATGGCGCGCAGGGGCAAGGCCCCATCCCCCCCAACGCACGCCTGACCTTTGAGGTTCAACTGCTACGGATCAAGTAGCCGGCGACAAAAAACGCCATCGGCATCGATGGCGTTTTTTGATTCATCCGGTCAGCGGTCGATTAACGGCGCGCGATTTCTATCTTCGGCTTGGCCGGCGTATTCGGTTCGGGTTGGTTCGCGGCCGGGCCCGCACCCGTATCCTTGGAAGGATCGTACTTGGGCAGGATATCCCGCGCCTGTACCATTACCTGGGTCAGTTTGGCGCCCAGGTCGGTGCGGTCTTCCTGCGAGAGTTGATCCGCCACCTGGATCATCACCTGGATGAAGCGATCGTCGAGCGACTTCGCCATTTCCTGCAGTAACTGCTTCGTCTCATCGGGATACTTGGCCATGAGCAACGCATTGATCATCTGGATTTCGGGAGGCTGGCGCTCGGACATGATCTGCATCGTGATCTGGTACACACCCATGAGCGCTTTGAGCAGCTCCTCATCATGGCGTTGCTGAGCCTCCTGCATGTTGGACTGCAGCATGCTCATGAAGACATCGTCGATCTCAGCTTCGCGCTGGCGCGCGACCTCTTCCGGTTTTGAACTGGCCAGAATCGCGTTGATCAATTGCGTCTTTTGCTCCATCAGCGCGCGCGAAGCCGCATCCAGTTTGTCGCGGATATCCTGAACTTCCTTGCGCAGGTTAACCAGCTTCTGCTTTTCATCGCCGGTTGCCGCATCGACGCGCCCGGTCAGGATCTGGAAGAAGAGGTAATCGATCAGTTGGCGTCCCATGGCGACCAGCGCCTCACGCGTCTCCTGATCCGGCGCATTGACCAGTTGCTCGATGAGCACTTCGCGCGTCGGGTTTTTACGCAGCGCCTCAACCGATGCCATGCGCGCGCCCAGCACTTTGCCGTAGGTTGTTTCCTCGACCAGGACGCGCTGCAGGCCGGCCAACCCCTGCGCGGCCTGTTCGCGCCCGGCTTCGATATTCGCCTCGATGCTGGCGTTCAACAGTTCAAGCAGATTGCCGTCCACCTTGGCATCATTTTCACGCACCGACTTGCGCAGCGCCTCCTCATCCGACAGGCGCATCCAATCGCGGATAAGGTCCGCGCGCGCCTGCTGTTCTTTGAGCATATCCGGCGTGATGCCGTCCTGCTCCAGGATCGCCTCAATCAACGACTGGAAGCTGAAGAACATCCTCGGCTGCAGCAGATAGCCGCGCGGCGCAGCTTCCGGCAGACTGCGCATGACAGCCTGCGTCATCTGGCCGATGATGCGCTGCTGTTCCATATCGCGCATGCCGAGTTCCATCGGCATCAGCACATACGCAAGCTGTTTAGATGGGTCATGGTACATAAAGGGCGCGGTCAGGTTTTGCAGGCGGCCCGAAAGCAACGCAGACTTCAGCGCCGGGTCGCGCCCGACATCAATCACCTGTGCGGTCACGGGTTGCTGTCGTGACGCGCCCCCTGGTGTCACCAGTTGCGGCATATCTCTCCTAGTTTGTCTAGCATGGATTTCATATTCCGGATTGCATTTTCCGTTTAGCTTCGCGATTGAGGATTATAGGCCATTGCAGACCGGAGAGCATAAATCGCGAATGCTGCGACGGCTTATGCCCGCGGCAGGCTGAAGCTGAATCGCGATCCGCTGTGACCGTCGCTCTCCGCCCAGATTCTTCCGCCGTGCGCCTCAACGATGGCTTTAGACAGGTACAACCCCAGCCCGGCGCCCTGCGTCTTGCGCGTCATGGCGTTATCAACCCGATAGAAGCGCGTAAACAGTTGGCGCTGATCCTCCTGCGGGATGCCGGGGCCGGTATCGCTCACGGTGATGATAACTTCGCTGGGCGTGGTTTTACCCGAGATGCGCACTTCGCCCCCCTCTGGCGAATACTTGATCGCATTGGATATCAGGTTGCCTAAAACCTGTGTGATGCGCGCTTCATCGGCATGTACCAGCGGCAGATCGGATGGTACTTCCGCAATCAAGCGATGTTGGCCGGCCTGTGTGCGAAATTTCTCCGCCACCTTGACCACCAGTTGGTCGATGTCGAGTTCGACCAGCGACAGCCGGAAATTGCCCGCCTGCACCCGCGACGCATCCAGCAGGTTATCAATCAACTCCGCCAGACGGTCGCTCTCCTCCTCAATCACCTGCAGGCTGTCGCGCATGGTCTGCTGATCCCACGCCGCGTCCTGACGGCGCAGCGTGCTGGCGTAGCCCTTGATAAGCGCCACCGGCGTTTTCAGTTCGTGAGACACGACCGACACAAACGTGGACTTCATTTCGTCGGCTTCGCGGAACCGCGTGATGTCGCGCACATTCGCGATGATATTCACCAGATGGCCTTCGCGGTCGAACAGCGGCGCGAAGTTGATTTCCACGCTGACCAGTTTCCCGCTGGCGCGGCGCAGGTCGCCTTCCACAAACATCGGCGCGGACGCGCCAACCAGCGGCCAGCCATTGGCTTCCGCCGCAGACAGCATCAGCCCGGCGCGCTGATTGGCAAGTTGCAGGACATCCTCAAATATCCGTCCAATGGCGTCTGCCGGTGTGATGCCAGTCAGGTTTGCGAGCGCGCGGTTGAACATGGCGATGCGATGGGCCGCGTCCATGATGACCACGCCGTCTGCGCTGAACTCCAGGATGGCATCCAGCCGGCGTTTCTCCTGGAAAACCTCCTGGTACAGACGCGCATTATTCACGGCAATCGCTGCCTGATCGGCGAAACTTTGCAGGATCAAGCGGTCGTTAGCGGAAAACTCTCCTCCCAGGTTCCTGAATATGTATAGATTGCCCAGGAGTTCGTCGCCGACTTTTAACGGGAGCGAAACGACCTGCCAGAACCCCAGCCCGATTCGCTGCGCAATCGATACGAGGTTGCGCTCCAGCAAGGTAGTTGCTTCCTGCGGGTTATGTGCATCCTCCACAATCGGGTGCAACTGATCGAGCAGAGGGCGCGCCACGCCGTAGGATTCGCGGATGCGATAGGCGCCATCCTCGCCCATCAGCGCCACCAGACCAGCGTGGCCGCCCAGCATATCGACCGCCGATTGCAGGATCATGCGCAACACAGCGCTGAGGTCGAGTTGCGATGTAATGGCGCGGCTGATATTCAGCAGGTAATCGCGCTGCCTGACGCGGTAATCGGGAAGCATGGCTCAATTGTAAATACAAAATATCCATTTACAATCACAATATGCCTACCTCAAAATCCACATCCAACAGGATTCGCACGTTTACCGGATCCGCTTTACACGAAGTCGCCCTTCCAATCGGCGGCATTGGCACGGGAACGATTTCACTCGGCGGACGAGGCCAATTGACCGACCTGGAGATCTACAACCGTCCCTGGAAAGGGAACACCCCCCGCAACACCTTCTTCGCGCTATGGGCAAAGGAACGCGGGAAAGCAGCTGTGACCAAAATACTCGAGCGTGAATTCCTGCCGCCCTTTACAGACTTGAACGGCGGCGGTTTCGAGCAGAACCACGCAGCCGGCGCGCCACGCATGCGAGAGGCGGTTTTCAGCGGCGAGTACCCGTTCGGGCGCGTCGAGTTGCGCGACCCCGACATTCCATTGCAGATTCATCTGGAGGCATTCAATCCATTTATTCCGCTCAACGACGCCGACTCCAGCATCCCCTGCGCCATTTACAAATGGCGCTTCACCAACGCGGGCGCCAGGCCCGTTGAGGCATCTTTCCTCAGCGCGTTTACAAACCCGATCAACAAGCTGAAACTCGGCGAGGAAGGTTGGCAATCACCCATCTACGGCTACGACCCGGGGGGCGGCGCGAACGAGATGCGCGCCGGAGCAAGCCTGCGCGGCATCTATATGACCAACCCGTCCATCGATCCAGCCAGTGAATACTACGGCACCGCGGCGGTTGCGTTTGCCGGTGAGGAAGAGCGTAAGTCCGCACCAAAAGCTTCGGCCTATATGGCTCAGACCCATTGGTATCAGGGAGGCTGGTGGGATGGCCTGCAGATGCTGTGGAACGACTTCAGCGCAGACGGGCGAATTGAGAATCGCCACGATGCCTTCAGCGTACCGGCAGGGCGGTATAACGAGTGCAGCCAAGCTGTAGCCTTCAACTTGAAACCCGGAGAGTCGCGCGAGTTTACGGTGCTGTTTACGTGGCATTTGCCCAGCCTGCGCAATTACTGGAACGCCAACGAACCCGTGCAAAACGCCATGTTGCAGAACTGGTACAGCACGCGCTGGACGGACGCCTGGGAAGTGGCGCAGTATGTGGCGGACAATCTGGAAAGGCTGGAGTGCGAGACGCGCCAGTGGCACGCCTCATTCTTCAGCAGTTCGCTGCCTGCTGCCGTCCTGGACGCCGCATCCAGCCAGGCCAGCATCATGCGCACAACCACCTGTCTGCGGTTGAGCGACGGACGCCTGCACGCGTTCGAGGGCTGCCATTGCGCCAGCGGCTGCTGCCCGATGAATTGCACGCACGTGTGGAATTACGAACAGGCGGTGGCGTTCCTGTTCCCCGGACTCGAACGCACCATGCGACTGACCGATTTCACTCACAATACCGATGCGCACGGCAAGATGGTCTTTCGCACACTGCTGCCGCTCACGTCGGACGCGTTCTGGAATTTTGAAGCCGCTGCAGACGGCCAGATGGGCGCCATCCTCAAGGCATATCGTGAGTGGCAGCTCAGCGGCGATGACGAGTTTCTGCGCCAGATCTGGCCGGGCGTCCAACGCGCCATTGCCTATGCATGGTCGCACGCCAACCCGCATGCCTGGGATCACGATAAAGACGGCGTGATGGAAGGCCGCCAGCACAACACCTACGACATCGAATACTTCGGACCCAATAGCATGATGGGCGCGCTGTATCTGGGCGCGTTGCGCGCCTGCGCCCTGATGGCCGAACACCTGGGCGATGCGGACTCTTCCGCGGAATATCAGGCGCTTTATGAGAACGGCCGCGCCCACCTCGAAGCCCTGCTGTGGAATGGCGAGTACTATGTCCAGAAAATCGCCGTTGCCGACCTGCTCATCGTTCCTGAGCAGCTTCAGTCGCCGTTGGATCCCTACCCCAAATACCAGTACGGCCCTGGCTGCCTGTCGGACCAGCTTCTCGGGCAGTGGCTCAGCCATGTGGCAGGACTGGGGCATGTGCTGGATGCCAGGCACGTGAAACGCGCCATGCAAAGCATCTACAAGTACAACTGGCGCAACGGCCTGCGCCGCATTCCCAACATGCAGCGCGTGTACGGGCTGAACGACGAAGCCGGCCTTGCGATCGTGACATGGCCCAAAGGCGGCCGACCGCAGCTCCCCAGCGTCTACAGCGACGAGGTATGGACGGGCATCGAGTACCAGGTGGCGGCAGAATTGATCTATGAAGGCGAAGTTGAGAAAGGCCTGAGCATCGTAGAGGGCGTGCGAGCGCGTTACGACGGCGTGCGGCGCAACCCGTGGAACGAGTTCGAGTGCGGGAATCACTACGCGCGCGCGATGTCGAGTTGGTCGCTCATACTGGCTTTGAGCGGCTATCAGTACAGCGCCCCGGAACAGCGCATCGGCTTTGCGCCGAAGGTAAACCAGGACAAGTTCAATTGCTTCTGGTCAACTGGTTCCGGTTGGGGCCAGTATGCGCAGCGCCGCACGGCCTCCAGTTTCACGGCGACCTTGAGCGTGCAATACGGCGCACTCACCCTGAAGCAACTGGATCTGGGCGGCGGCGGCGCCGGCCAGGCGAAACTCCGCCTGGGCGCCACCGCGTCCCAGCCCGATGCCGTGGTGCGACAAAGCCGCGCCGGCAGCGAGGTCGTGTTCGACAACCCGATAACACTGCGCGCCGGTGATGAGATAAGCATCACCATACACAGCGCTTGAGTCACACGCGCTACAGCGACGGGCGTTCATGTTGATCCCGCTTACAGTATGCCGGGAAGATGTGTTATCATCTCGCCAATATGGTTGCCCGGTTGACCTATCATCTGATATACCAGGCTTACCGAGGATGCCTCTGTAGGTAGCGGGAGCTTGCCGCCAGTCGGCAGGTACACCCGCCCCCGTTCGTTTCTACAACCAGCGCGCAAAGGATTCGCTTGTTTCCTGCACATTCGTGGATTGTGCATCAGGTCAATCACAACGATCCAGAGTTGCCGTAGTTGTCCTCGTGCGTGGTTGCGGCACCTTCGTATTGTGTTTCTTTCAGTATTGTTCATGCTACTTTGTGGAGTCGTTTGATATGGCTAGTCAGCAAGTTCTATCCCGCCAGTCGGAGCAATCCGCCAGACCGTTCGACCGCACCGCGCTTCGGTTCAACCAGGCGTTGATCATCACCTTTCTGGTTGCAGGTTTCATCCTGAATCTACCGATCTTCGTCCTATTCGTCGCCGCCGTCATGGCGATCGGCACAGCCGTGCCCCAGGCAGCCCTATTCCAGCGGATTTACAGCGATGTCCTGCGGCCGGCAAAATTGCTCAAACCAGACCTGCACACAGAAGATGCGACGCCGCATCGTTTTGCGCAGGGCATGGGGGCCGGCGTCCTCATTCTGGCGCTCATCGCTTTTCTGGCATCCAGCGCCGCACTGGGCTGGGCGCTCTCTATCGTCGTCATCGTCCTGGCAGGCATCAACCTGGTGTTCGGTTTCTGCGCCGGCTGCTTTGTCTATTTCCAGTTACAGCGTCTTGGGATTATCGGCAAGTAAATGATCGAACGCCTACTGATCCTGTTGTCGCTTGCGTTTGCGGCGGCAGCCATATGGAGCGTTGTCCGCTGGTGGAAGTCGCGTAAATTGAACCAGCTACGCAACGAAGCGCCCTTGAGCAAGCTGGCGCCGCCCGGCATACCCGCCGTCGTTGCATTTTCTGCCCCGCATTGCCGGGACTGCCATACGCTGCAGGAGCCGGCGCTGGCGCGCCTGAAGGCCAAACTGCGCGAGCAAGTCACGGTGACATCCGTGTCGGCGCTGGATCACCTGGAGCTGGTCGCCCACCTCGGCATCCTGACCGTGCCATCCACTGTGGTTCTGGACGCGAAAGGAACCGTACAGCAGATCAACCTGGGTTATGCCAGTGACACAAAACTGTACGAACAACTGGCGGGATTACCTGGCCGCTCCAGCCCGAAGATGACGGCAAGAACCTATTCCGATGGGCGCTGAGAAGTCTGACTTCTGCGAGAAGTCAGACTTCTTATATTAGTCCATAAAACTCGGAATGGTTACTTCCACTCCGTTCTGCAGGGCGGACAGATGCGCGCAGATTCCCGCCGCGGTCCAACTGGCGGCTCTGGCGGCATTGATCCACGGCTCACGCCGCTCGACGATGCTGCTGACGAATTCATGCGCCAAATGAGGATGCGAACCATGATGGCCCCCGCCCTGCTCAAATGACAAATGGCGATTCGCGTCGTCGTAGACAAAGCGTTGCGTATACCGGGCGATCTCCTGCGGCAGCAGGTCGGCGCGATCCGGCGCCGCGGGCTGGCTAGCTGTCACGGTTCTCACTTCGTTCGGCACAACCTGGCTGGCGCGGAACAGCATCGGCGGCGCGTCTTCCATCTGCCACTTGTAACATCCATTCTCGCCATAAACGGTGAAACTTTCCATATAGGGCCGCGCGCAATGGAACAGCGTGCGGGTGACCTCGGCCGACAGGCTTGGCCGATCCAACTGGTAGATCGCGGTTTCGACCGGCCACGGATTGCCGTACTGCTCCCGTAACTCCGGGCGCATCACGCCGGAGCCAAAACAATGCGCCTGCGCAGCCTGTGCATCAGCAATCGCAAGCAGCGGGCTGATGGCGTGCGTAGCGTACCACATGGGCGGCAGACCCACCCAGTAGGCCAGCGTTCCATATCCTGGTAGTGCGCGCCGCGCAGAAACTGGATGCGGCCCAGTTCGCCGTGGTCGCGCAGCGCCCTGGCATACAGGAACTGGCGCGTATACACGGCGGTTTCCATCATCATGTAGTTCCTGCCCGAGCGGCGCTGAGCGGACACGATGGCGCACAGGTCATCCAGGCCGGTTGCCGTTCTCGGCGATGAACGTTACACTTCCATCACGCGATGTCTATGGATATTATCTGTGCCTCGATTTGTTATCGCGGTTACGCGACCGACGAAGTTGCCGCGACGTTTGCCAATGCGCCAAGGATCGGGTACCGCATGATGGAAATCCACGGGCCCATGACGTGGAGCGTGGATGCGGTCAAAGCCTTCAATCTGCAGTCAATCAAGACTCAACTGGCCCGGTCGGGCTTGCGCTGCGCCGGCATTTACACGCCCGGTTGGGGCGGCAAAGATGATGATGAGGTTCGTCGGCATGCGGACGCCATCGCCATGTGCGTGCGCTACGCCGAAGCGCTGGGCGCACATCACGTCGTCAGTACCGGCGTGCAGCCGCGCGGCGACCCCAGAGCGCTGGAAAGGATCATTGCGTGCGTGCGCTGCGTGCTGGAACAGATAACACCAGCTTGCCCGGTCAAGCTGACACTTGAGCCGCACTACGGCAATACACTGCAGCAACCGGAAGACTTTCAACGCATCCTGGATGCCGTGGCAGACCCGCGCGTAGGCGTGTGCGTCGATACCGGCCATTTCCATTCGGCTCACGTCGATACCGCCGCAGCAATCCGGCAGTTTGCGCCGCGATTGTATGCCGTGCACCTGAAGGATCACGTCGGCACAACGTCGGTAGGAATCGGGCGCGGCGAGATCGATCTCAAACACGAAATCGAGGCGCTGCAGTATGTGGGATATATCGGCGACCTGACCGTGGAACTCGAGGTGGAGGACCCGCAGAACCTGCCGCGCTATTCCGAAGAAGCCTATGTCTATCTGAGCGGAGTTCTCGGCAGAAAGTTATAAACCCAACGCTGCATATGGAAGGTAGACTCATGAGCCCTATACGCGTGGCATGCCAGACCTATACATGGGAAATGCTCGGCGGTCAATGGCAGGGTCGGGTGGACGATCTGTTGGTCTGGGTATCTGAAGCCCATTATGCTGGTATCGAAATCACCAACAACATGATCGGCGAATACGCCGCGCGGCCGCAGGATTTTGCCGACGCCCTCGCTGCGCGTCATCTGCAATTGGCCGCATTTGCCTACAGCTCATCCAGCGGATTCACCGATATCCAGCGTTGGGAGGACGACCTGGCAGGGGCGCGCCGGGCAATCGAGTTCCTGCGCCGCTTTCCTGAACCTCGCCTGGGTCTTGGTGGCGCAGCCAGCCCCAGGCGCGTGAACGCGCGCGCCAGACTCGACCAGGCCATACGCTTCTATAACGAAGTAGGGCGCATCGGCAGCAATGAGGGCATCTCGGTCAACGTCCACCCCCATTCGCACTTTGGGTCGCTGCTGGAAAGCGCCGTGGAGTACCAGTATCTGCTCGATAGGCTCGATCCGCGCTGGGTGAGTTTCGGTCCGGACACGGGGCACATCATACGGGGAGGCCAGGACCTGCTGTCCTGTCTGAAAACGTACCTGCCGCGCATAACGCATTTGCATCTGAAAGATGCCACACCGGCGCGTGTATGGGTCGCCCTGGGCAAGGGTATGTGTGAATTTCCAGCCGTCATGGCGTTGCTCGAATCAGCCGGTTACAGCGGATGGGTGGTTGCCGAAGAAGAATCCGAGTCCGCCCGCAACGACGGTATTGCGGCGATCCAGAAGAACCGGGCTTATCTACGCTCAATCGGTTACTGAGACACTGCGGGGGATAAGAGACATGTCAACACAATCTGCCAGAATCGCGTTTATCGGCGCAGGGAATCATTCGACCGAGTCGCTTTATCCCAATATCGCGCACATCCCGGAGTTCGATCTGGTCGCCGTCTGCGACATCGTGCCGAAAAAAGCCCAGTACGCAGCGCGGCGTTACGGCGCTCCGGAATGGTTCACCGATGTCGAAACCATGCTGGAACAGGTCAAGCCGGAAGGCGTGTGTGTCTGTGGCCCGGCCGAGATGCACTACGCGGTCGGGTTGCAGGCGCTGCGGCGCGGCATACCGTTATTCGTCGAGAAGCCGCCGGCCGTCTCGCTCAGTCAGGTCGAAGAGATGGTGAACGCGGCCAATCAACATGACACGTGGGGCATGGTCGGCTTTATGAAGCGATTTGCCCCCGCCAATGTGGTTGCCAAAGAATATATGTCGCAAGCGGATTTCGGTCGGCTGTCGACGATTACGCTGATCCACGGATCCGGCCCCTATAACGACATCAAGCGTATGCTTCTGTTCAACGGCATCCACATGATCGACCTGGGCCGCTATCTGGGCGGCGATATCGCCAGCGTTTTCGCGTATGGGTTGCACGAGCAACCCGGCGTGCAGGCGGTCTCGGCCAGCCTGCGTTTCGCGAATGGCGCAGTGGGACAGCTCAACATGAACTCGGGGCATAGCTGGTCTGATTGTTATGAGATGACCTATGTCTCGGGGACGGGCGCGGGCATCGTCATCGATGCGTCCCGCTCAACCGAGGTCATGTCGGCGGCGGGGCGCTTCGCCCAGGGCGAAGGGCTGCAACTGTACGGCTGGAGCAACCGTTATTACGTATCGGGCAACATGGCCGGTTGGGCTTCCGGCGGCCATTACACGCGCGGCTACTGGGGCGAGTTGAACCACTTCGCGCGCGCCGTGATGGGCCAGGTACAACCCGGCCCGACGCTGGAGGATGCCGCTCAGGCCATTGAACTGATCGAAGCCATCGAGCGCAGTATTGCGACTGGAACAGAGGTGCAACTGGGCTAATGATCGCCCAGGTCAACGCCGATATGGAAGTCCATGACGGTATCTGTTACTGTCGAAGACGTCGCTCAAACTCATCGAGAATGGCGGCTGTGGCTGTCGCGCCAATGCGTGTCACCCCCACATCGATCACATCCAGCGCGGCATCCAGGGTGCGCACGCCGCCGGCGGCCTTGATCTGCACGCGCGGACTGACGCTGGCGCGCATCAACCGCGAGTCGGCTAATGTCGCGCCGCTGGGAGTAAAACCGGTTGAGGTCTTGACGAAATCCGCGCCGGCTTCTTCCGCGAGCCGGCAGGCAGTGACTTTCTGCTCGTCAGTCAGGTAGGCGTTTTCGAGGATGACTTTGACAAGCGCCTTGCCCCGCGCAGCGTCGACAACCGCCTTGATTTCACTCCGCACCATGTCGACGTTGCCAGCGCGCAACTCGCCGATGTTCATGACCATGTCGAGCTCGACGGCGCCGTTTGCGAGCGCATCGCCGGCTTCAAACACCTTGGCTGCGGTTGTGTGCGCGCCGTGCGGGAAACCGATGACCGTGCCGACGGCTACATCGCTGCCTTGCAGCAACCGCGCCGCCAGAGCCACATGGCACGGCTTGACGCACACCGATGCGACGTGGTAGCGTCTCGCAAGGTCGCAGCCCGCGACGACATCCGCCTCCGTCAGCTCCGGGCGCAACAGCGAGTGGTCGATTGTTTTGGCCAACCGCTCATAAGTGATCGTCTGGCGGTTCAATACAGGTGCTTCTATCATTGTGTCAATCCTTTGAAATATCGGAAGATCAACGAATATCACCACGGATGTTCTGATGTCTACATTGTGACCGTGCTGTACAGACAGTGAGTATGGTTCTCACAAAATTGTACAGGCGCTTTCAAAAGAGGGCGTCCGTTGTTCACCTGAAGTCAGGCTCTCACGCTAAAATGGGCGATATGGCCGTGTGGCTAAAAAGTGCGGAGTGGGTAAATGACAGTATGGCCTGGCTGGGCACAAAGTGGCTTGGCAACTCCAATGGAACGAGACGCTGAAGCAGGCTTCGATACCTTAAGCCGACATTGAGATAAAACAGCAGGAATCATGATGCGCACTCCCCGGCATTCAATCGCTGCACTACTCATTTCACTCGCGCTCATATTGTTGACGGCGTGCACTTCGCCGTTCGCGAGCATACAGCCAACCCAGGATGCGACAGCGATCCACATCGCATATGGCGATACGTGGGAGCATATTAAATCCCAGGGCAAAATGCTGGTGGGCATATCTACGGATACCAGACCTTTTGCATTCTATACAAACCAGTTCCAGGTGGATGGTTTCGATGTGGCAATCCTGCGCGATATCGGCCAGAATCTGGGTGTTAATGTGGAGTTCCACGATTTCTCGTCCGACGGACTTGCGTTTGCGCTTCAGAGCGGCCAGATTGATGCCGCGATCATGCGAGTGACAACCAGTACGCTATCGATCGTGAATCTATCCAACACGTTTTATTTCGGCGATGACGCCGTGCTGGTCGCCGACGGTTCACCATTCAACGCGATCAATACGGTCAACGATCTGGTGAACCTGCGGGTTGGCGTGACGCAGGGCAGCATTTACCAGTACTGGCTGGCCCGAATGTTGCCTGCCGAAAATGTAGCGGCGTTTACGCAAAGCAAAGATGCGATCGCCGAGTTGAAAACCCAGACCGTTGACGTCGCGCTATTTGACCTGGCTACGGCGCAAGCGTTGGTCAACCAGGGCGGCGTACATCTGATCGGTCAGGGGCTTTATCGGCAGCAACTGGCGGTGGCGACGGGGTCAGGCAGCCAGAACCTGCTGTCGCGCTTCAATAACGCGCTGGATAAAATGCAGCGGGAAGGCAGGATCAACCAACTGGCGCACCAGTATCTGGCGATTGATCCCACAGCGATATTGCCACTCCCCGCAGCGACGATTAAACCGGACACCCCGGGTGCGCTCATCACAGCCTCAGTACCGGTTACCGGTTGTATAACCGGGTTGGCCGTATTACAGAATGTAACACTGGACGACCAGTTTCTTTCTAATGTTCCGGTTGTTCAGCCGGGTGAGAATCTCACCAAAACATGGCGGGTGCGCAACAGGGGAACCTGCCCGTGGTATCTCCCATACCGGCTTGTGTACCTGTATGGCAATGCGCCGGATGCGCGAATGAACGGCCTGCCCGTGCTCATCGACCGCGAGATCAAGCCCGGTCAATCAGGCTTTCTCAGCCTGCATCTCACCGCGCCGGAAAAGCCAGGCATATACGGAGGCGTCTGGCAGATGATCGACGGGAGGAGCATGCCGTTTGGCGAGCGCATGCATGTGGTGATTTCGGTTACAGCGACAACGCCATAAATCTACTACGATAGGCTCTTACGGCCCGACCCAGACCCACTTGGCTTCATCGACGCTGACATAGTGAGACATCGACTCTTCTCCGGTCTGGTCCGTCAGCGTGACAAACCCGTTTGTGCCCTGGCTAAAATAGTAGGCGCCGATATTCACCCAGGCGTTATGCAGTGGGGCCTGGTCAATCTCATAAGTTGTCGTGCCGTCGCGGTGTGTGACCGTATAGCGTGCATGACTGGTATCCCACACGATGCTGTTATCGCTGCAAGGCCATACCATGGGGTCCCTGTCCGGGATGTAGACGTAGATCTGATACGCGCCGGCGCGCGGTAAATTAGGCCGCCATACGGCCGTGTTCGTTGAGTCCGCAGGCCCATTCGCGTTGGGGGTGACCAGGTTGTAGCCGGTAAAGCCTTTGGCGCCGGTAAGCCAACCGCTGCGGCATGGGTCTTTGACTGAGGGCGTCGTTTCAACGTCACGGGAATCCACAAAGATCTCCGTAGGTATAGAACCTTCCCCGGTAGGCGGCCAGTAGTGCGTCCAGATGCGCCAGAAATCGCGGACTCCCTGGACGTGATTGTTATATCGGAACAGCGCAATGGTAGCGCGATTCGCCGGCGTGACGCCGTCTATCGTTACGCCCAGCGGCGCACTATCAAATCGATTGCGCATCGTTCGGGCGGCGCACTCGATTTGGTTCGCGAAGCCTCTCGATTCGTCCCAACCGGGCGCGCAACCGGTCGCCCAGTTAAACTGGCTTTGATCCGGCGACGTATCGCCCAGCAAGCCCTGTTCCTTTTGCAGGAGCACCAGCAGGATACGCGGGTTTATGGTGAAACGCCTGGCCTGCTCGCAGATGATCTGCGCGGCGCTCTTGCCATCGAGCACGTAAGATTTGAGGACGCCGGTGCGTTGGGCCAGAAAATCCTGTACGGCGCCGCAGGACATGGTGCTGGTGTCGTTGAACTCGGCGTCACTGATCACAGCGGACGGGTCGAATGGATCCGATACGGCCTCGACGCGCGCCGGCAACGAAAACGACAACAGCAACAGCACTAGCATTCCCAAGCGCATGCGCATAAGCGATGATGGCCTCATGTACCTTTATTTATACCATGAACCATTGTCGCGCCCTGCCAACCATCCGATTGGCGGCACATAACGGCAGCGCGCTGTTCTTTACCCCTGCAACATACCGAGTAAAGTGGGCAGCAGTTGCTTCTTGCGGGAAACGACGTCGGGCAGGTCCCACAGCCCCTCGACTTTTCGGGAGAACGGCATGCGTTCCAGGAGACGGTTGCTGCCGACGCCGACCAGCAGGCTATTATTCTGGATGACATCGGTCACCATCAGCACGGAGAAATCATAGTTGTGTTGTTCCTGCCAGCGGCTTAGCGCCTTGCGGACTTCGAGCAGGCGATCGATCAGGACCTGGAAGTTGGTGACCTCAACCTGCGAAACGCTGAAGTGAATCGGCCCGACATCAAAGGACTTACAATCCGCCGAGACGATCTCATCCGACGACCGGCCGGATACATCTGCGCCCGCACGCAGCAACTGCATGCCATAATCATGCAGCCCTTCTTCGGCCTCGTCGACGCCGAATGCCATCCATGACAGCCAGGTGCCGGACATGCGATCGCGCGGCGTGGTCGTCGGAGACGTAAAGATAAGGGTATCCGCCAACATGCCCGACAGTAACATGCCGGCTACTCCGGGCGGCGGCGTCAAACGAGCCATGCGCATCCTTTCGGCCACGAGGGTCGAACATGACCCGACCGTATCGATATGAAACGCAATCGGGATGGTCGTATTGATCGTCGCCAGGCGGTGATGATCCAGCACCTCCAGTACTTCCGACTCAGCCAGACCACTCACGGCCTGCGATGCTTCATTGTGATCGACGAGGATCAACTGCATACGCGGCGGGTGCAGCATATCCGCGCGCGAGCAGGTTCCCATATACCCGCCATTGCTGTCCACCACCCAGAAATCCTCGCGCTCAGTATTCAGAACGCTGCTCAGGTAGTCGCTGACCCGGTCGCTGGCGTTGAATTTCGGAACGTCGCGGTCGCACGCCTCGCCGCACGGAACGCCAATCAGGGCGCGAAATGGCGCATCGGCCATGTTCAGATGCCCGGACAGGTAGCGGAAAACCGACAGTCCGGTGACCATACCCACCGGCGAAAGGTCCCGCTCTACCACTGGCACCGCCCGCCCCAATTCAGCCGACAGGCTCCAGGCTTCCGACAACGGGCTGTCCGGATGCAGCGGTTTGATATCGTGGCGGATCGACCTGAAGCGCGGTGAGGCGTCCTCCAGCAGTACGGGCATCTCGACGCCGAAGTGCTTGAGGGCAAACATCGTCTGCGGATTGGGTGTACCGGCGCGCGCGGCAATGGCATTCTCCCCATCGCGCTCGCGGTGCAACCACGCGTACCCGATCGCCGAAGCAACCGAGTCCGTGTCGGGATTTTTATGCCCCACCACATAGATCGCCGCGCTGCTCATAGTCCCACCCAGACGCTCTTGATATCGCTAGCAAGTCCGGCGCTGTTCACGTCCTCTTTTTGCGCTTCGCATGCCTCAGCCAGCGGCTGGCCGGTGGAAGGTTCGTATGTCGTAAAAGTCTTGCCGCTGACCGAGGTCGCCCAGCGGCCTCCGATGAGCAGCTTGTGCGGCTGCTTGTCCAGAAAAGCGACTGTTCCGGCATGCAATTGGTTCTCATAGGGTATGGTGCGCGTCATGCCGGGTATTGTAACCGGCAGGCCCATAACCTGCTAAAATCCCGCAGTAGTGAAACCTATGGTTGAAGTACTCTTTCTCGGCGTTGGCGCAGCGCTGCCCATGACGGGACAGACCAACAGTTCGTTTCTGCTGCGCACCGAAGACGCCTGTATCCTGATCGATTGCGGCCCGGCCATCATGCAGCAACTGGCCGCCGTCGGCGTCTCGCCGGGAGAAATCACGCACGTCTTTCTCACACACCGGCACGGGGATCACATCCTGGGTTACCCCATGCTCATGCTGTGGTGGGCCATCTCGGCGCCGCCCGGAGCGCAATGCCCCACGATCGTTGCAGGAGAGATCACGTTCAAAACACTCGACCTGCTGGCAGCCGAGGTATTCGGCGGCCATACCTCAGAGCTGGCCGGTCACGCCGCGCGAGTTGCGCTTCCGGATATGCAGCCAATGGCCCTGCAACTGACGCCGCTGGTGAAGCTGTATACCCAGCCGATGAATCATGCCGAGTTCGCGCCGGACCTTGGGGCGCGCTTCGAAGTCTCCGGTAAGGTGCTGGCATTTACGGGCGATACATCGCCGAATGATAATATCGCGACACTGGCGCGTGACGCCGACCTGCTTGTGCACGATTCAACCTACTCGGCCACGCTCAACCCGGATTACGCCGCGGGCATATTCGGTCACAGCACGGCGCAGATCAGCGGCCGCAGCGCCTTTGCATCCAACGCCAGGCATCTCGCGCTCGTACATATCGATGCCATCTACGAAGGCAAAGTGCAGACTCTGCTGCAGGAAGCCCAACACGAGTTTATCGGACGCGTCAGCATACCTGTAGCCGGTACGCTTTTTACTTTTTGACACCAGACTTATCATGACGAACGAAGCCCCAATCATGCGCCATATAACCAGAGTATTTGGTCCCACTTTCGAGGAGATGCTGCATCCGCAGTCCGTGGATCCCGCCATTCGCGCGCGCGCCGATAAGGCTCGCACCGAAGATCCACTCGATCCGATCAACCTGTTTAATATCACGTGGCGCAAACCCGACGGGGACATCAACTACTTTGTGATGCCCCACGAATTGACGGGTATCGACGCCGAGATCGTGGTGATCATCGCCAGGGACTTCCCCACCGGCAGCCACAAAGTCGGCCCGGCTTATTCCGTCATGATCGAGAAATACGTGGACGGTGAACTGGACCCGGATAAGCATACGCTTGTCTTTCCCAGCACCGGCAACTACGGCATCGGCGGCGCTTGGGTAGGCCGGCGCGCGGGTTTCGATACCGTGGTCATCCTGCCGCAGGGCATGAGTCAGGAGCGTTTTCAAAAGATAGAAAGCTACGGCGCGCGCTATATCAAAACGGCCGGCAGCGAATCGAACGTCAAGGAAATCTACGATGAGTGCAACCGTCTGACGCGCGAACAGCCCGATACCATCCGCATCCTGAATCAGTTCGCTGAGATGGGCAACTATCGCTTTCATTATCACGTCACCGGCAACACGGTTGTCGAGTTGGAGCAGGAGTTGCGCCATGAACTGGGAATAAGCGGTATCAGCGCATTCTGTTCGTCGATGGGCAGCGCCGGAACGATCGCCGCCGGTGATCGCCTGAAGCAGGTCTTTCCGGACTGCAAAGTGATCGGCCTGGAGCCGGTGCAGTGCCCCACCCTGTATAACAATGGCTATGGCGCGCACGATATCCAGGGCATCGGCGATAAGCACGCCACCTGGATTCACCACGTAACCAACATGGACGGGCTTGCCTGCATCGACGATCAGGAGTCGGTGAAACTATGCCAGGTGTTGACGGATCCAGTTGGCGGTGACACGATGGTGGCACGTTATGGCGTCAGACATGCTACGGCTGAAGCCATGACCCATATCTTCGGGATCAGCGGCGCCTGCAACCTGATCGGCGCCATCAAGACAGCCAAACATTTCGGGCTGGGGAAAAAGGATGTCATCGTTATACCCGCGACGGATAACATCGACCGGTATTACTCAACCATGCGGGAAACCGACGAACGCTATGGGCGGCTGGATGCTTGCGAAAGCGCCGTGCGCATCGAGGGCATACTGAAGAACCAGAAGACCGACTGGTTCAAAGATGGCACGCCCGAAAACAGGCGCCAATGGCACAATTTGAAGTACTATACCTGGGTCGAGCAGCAGGGCAAACATGTGGACGATCTAAATGCTCAGCTTGATCCCGAATGGTGGCTGGAACACCAGGCCAGGATCGCCATGACAGACGCCAGAATCCTGAGCCTGCGGGCCTAGATAGCTTGCGTGCAAAAGACCTTCCGGACCGCCCGGATAAACCTGTGTCCGCACAATCGTAGATTACTGGATGGACGCCGCAACATTTGACGCTGCAATCGAGCGCTGGCTGCACAGGCAGGCGGATTACCTCGGCAGCAGCTACCATGTCCAGATCAAGCTATGGAGCAGTGAGGTGGAAATCGCCGAACTGACTGCCGCCGAGTTGACCGGCTGGGTCATCATCGACTGGCAACACCGCGGGCGCGGGCTTTCAGCCAAGCGCGCCTTGCCGGTCGCGAACAACCCGCCGAATGTCGCATGTTTGTTAAACGCAATACATCCAGACCTTTTGCATGTGCAGGTCCAAGTCGTCATGGCGCCCGACGCGGACTGGCCGGAGGCTTACCAGCAACACTCGCTTGCGCCCGACTTGATGCCGGTACTGGATGCCGGCCATGCGGTGGCGCTGAACATATCGGCGGAAAGGGATCACGACGAGTGGCGCCTCACCCGGGTACATCAACCGCCAGACGACGAAAACATCGACGATTTCTAGCTGCTGAACGATTATCCGGCAGCCCGTATTGAAGCAGGGATCGACATGATAGAATCTGACGCGCGTGTGCTGGTTTGTCTGATCAACAAACCGCGCGATCTTGAGATCGCGCGCTGGGACCACTGGTATCGCATCCCGGTGAAGAGCGCGCCCTCCGACTATCTGGCCGATATCATCGCGTTTTACCTCACCGCCGCGTTCGGCGATGAAAAGTGGGCGATCCACGAATACGCCGAGGTGCGCGGTCACGAACTGGCGCGGCGCATCGACCTGTTCCCCGAGGAAGTCACTCACCCGCATGCCAGCGACCTCTACTACAAGATGCAACTCGGTCCGTTGCAGCGACTCGCGCGCCCGATCCCGTCGTTGAAATGGCGACGCGTCGCGTTCATCCAGACGACGGGCGATCGCTTCGTCAACGCGCTCGAGATCGGGGAACTGGTGGAAGCTCGCAGCAGCGGCGACAGGTTTGTGCAACTGATGGAGGACGACAACGAATGCTGATCACTCATGGCCTGGTCGTTTGTATGACCGAGCCCGACCGCGTCATCGAAGACGGCGCCCTGTTGGTCCGCGACGGCCTGATCGCCGATATCGGCCCGACACGGGAACTGCTTGCCAGCTATGGTGATCCGCGATTGCCCGGTCACGAAACGGACGTGATTGACGCAGATGGTAAACTCGTCCTTCCCGGCAATATCTGCGCACACACCCATTTCTACGGCGCATTTGCGCGCGGCATGGCGATCCCCGGCCAGCCGGCGGCCGACTTCGTGCAGATTCTTCAGCGGCTGTGGTGGAAACTGGATCGCGGGTTGGACCTGGAAGGCGCGCGATATTCGGCATTAGTCTGTCTGGTCAATGCTATTCGACACGGCACGACGACGTTGATCGATCATCATGCCAGCCCAAACGCCATCGATGGCTCGCTGAGTGTCATCGGCCAGGCGGTCAGGCAGGCCGGGTTGCGCGCGGCACTGTGCTACGAGGTAACCGACCGCAACGGTATGACAGGAGCGCAGGCCGGGATCAGGGAGAACGTCCGCTTCGCACAGGAGACCCGCCGGCAGCCGTCAGAATTCATTCGAGCTGCCTTCGGCCTGCACGCCTTGCTCACCGTCGGCGACGACACGCTGGAACAGTCCGTCGAGGCAGCCCGTGAAAGCCGCGTCCCGCTGCATCTGCACGTCGCCGAAGGTCAGGCCGATCAGGCTCATTCACTGAGTGAGTATCATATGCGCGTGATAGAACGCCTGCTGCTGCACGGCGCCTTAACCTCACAAACCATCTGCGCGCATTGCATCCATGTGGATGCGCACGAGATTGAATTACTGGCCGGGCAGAATGCCTGTGTAACGCACCAGCCGCGCAGCAACATGAATAACGCCGTGGGAACAGCGCCGGTTATACGCATGCTGGATGCCGGGGTACGCGTGGGGCTGGGCAACGACGGCTTCAGCAACAACGCCTTCGCCGAGATGAAGTTCGCCGACCTGCTGCAGCGCCACACGCAGGCCGACCCGCGCGCCATGGGCGCTGACAAGGTCATACACATGGCTTATTCGAATAACGCGCGCATTGCGGGGTTGTTCTGGGGGCAGCCCGTCGGCGCGCTGCAGATCGGCGCACACGCGGATATCGTTCTGGCCGACTACCGGCCGTTTACTCCGCTGACCGCGAGCAACGCGCCGTGGCATATTCTGTTCGGCATGGATGGCAGTGAGATCACCGATACCATCTGCGCCGGCAGGCTGCTGATGCGCAATCGCCAGTTGCTCACCCTCGATGAAGCCGAGATTGCAGCCAGGGCGCGCGAGATTGCTCTGGAGACCTGGGCGCGCGTTCAGACGATGGACTGACTAACCGAGGGTTGGTCATAAATCGAAGGCCGCGCCCAGGCACAGCCTAAACGCGGCCGCCGCCATATCATTGAGGTTGCTACACATCAGAGTATGGAGGCACCCTCATGATAGCGCAGCGGTCGCTCTTGGT
>JAMCQN010000054.1 GCA_023382055.1 Chloroflexota bacterium | reverse complement strand
ATGATTGACATGCGTAGGGGCAGGCCTGTGTGCCTGCCCGATGCGCGTCCATACGGCATATAAACGGAGAACACATGAAAGAAGCAGTCATCTTCGGGGCCGGCAACATCGGTCGCGGATTCATCGGACAGCTCTACAGCGAAAGCGGCTACCAGGTCACCTTCGTGGATGTCGACCAGCCACTCCTCGACGCCATCAATGCGCGCGGCGAGTACACCATCCGGCTGGTGACAAACGACAAAAGCGAGGAAGTGCGCGTGGGGCCGGTGCGCGCGTTGCACGCCGGCAATGCGGACGAAGTCGCCGCGCTGGTCAGCCGCGCGGAGATCGGCGCGACCGCCGTCGGCGCCAACGTATTGAAGTTCGTCGCGCCCAACCTGGCCAAAGGCATCGCGCGGCGCGCCGCCGAGGGCAACACATCACCTCTGCACCTGGTGATCTGCGAGAACCTGAAGGGGGCCGCCGCCATCGTGCGCGGCATGGTGAAGGAACTGCTGCCCGCCGAGGCGCAGGAGTTCATGCAGGCAAACATCGGCTTCGTGGACACGGTGATCGCGCGCATGGTCCCGCCGCCCACGCCGGAGATGCGCGCGCAGGACCCCAGCCTGATCGTGGTCGAGCCGTACAAGCGACTGCCTGTAGACCGCAAGGGCTTCATCGGCGAGCCGCCCGCGATCGTGGGTATGACGCCGTACGCGCCGTTCTCGTTCTTCACCGAGCGCAAGCTGTACATCCACAACGCCGGCCACGCCGTGCTGGCCTATCTGGGTTACCGGCGCGGCCACGAATACGGCTACGAGGCGCTGGCCGATGAGGACATTTACTTCCAGGTGCGCGGCGCGATGGAGGAGTCCGCGTTGACGCTGGCGCGCAAATACCGCCCGCCGCAGGGGCAGTTACTCGCCAACATCGACGACCTGCTGCATCGCTTCGAGAACAGGGCGCTGGGCGATACGATCCTGCGCCTGGGGCGCGATCCTATCCGCAAGCTGGGCCGCACCGACCGGCTGGTGGGCGCGGCGCTGAACGCGCTGGCCGAGGGCGTCGCGCCGGTGAACATTGTCGCGGGCATCGCCGCGGCGCTCAAGTTCAACCATCCCGACGACCCGCTGGCGGCTGAATTGCAGGCCAGACTACATGGCTACGGCCTGGCGCGCACGCTCAGCGAAGTGTGCGAGCTGCCCCCCGCCGAACCGCTGTTCGAGATGGTCAAGGCTGCGTACAGAGAGATTGGAGATTAGAGATTGGAGATTGAAGAGGTTAACCACGGATTACACGGATGCCACGGATTGATTTCTCCTCGTTGCTTGGTGGATCGTGAAAAAACCTCACGGGTCTCGCAGACCCGTGAGGTTTCCTATAACAGTTATTCGTGTTGATTCGCGCCGATTCGCGGATGAAGCTGCTTGCTCACCTGTGTAACCCGTGAAATCTGTGGTTCTCTCTGGATATAGCCGAAACATTTGTGCCTACTCGTCATGCGGTGGATCGTCAAAAAACCTCACGGGTCTGCGAGACCCGTGAGGTTTCCTATAACAGTTATTCGTGTTGATTCGCGCCGATTCGCGGATGAAGCTGCTTGTCCATCCGTGCAATCCGTGGTTTCACTCTCGCGCCGCGCGGTCGATCTTCAGCGAAGTCATCGTCAGCGAGCCGGCCAGCGGCTTGTCGTTGAAATAGGTGATGGCCTCGTCCTCCGCTTTCAGCCCTAGCGCATACAGCATCGGCAGGTAGTGCTCCAGCGTGGGCACGGCCAGTTGCACCGCCTTGCCCAGCGACTTGTAGTTCGCCAATTCGCGATGGTGGTTCTCGTCGATCAGCTTCTTGAAAAGCTCATTGGCCTCGATCGCCCAGTCGAACCCGTACGGCCGGTTGAAGTCCTCGACGGTGCCGCTCACCAGCGCGACGCGGCGCAGGTTGTGCACCATGTTGCCGCTGCCCAGGATCAGCACGCCCTTGCGCCGCAGCGGGGCCAGTTCCTTCGCCAGGTCGTAGTGATATTGCGCCGGCTGGGTGTAGTCCAGGCTCATCTGTACCACCGGCACATCCGCGTCGGGGAACATCTGCTTCAGCACGCTCCAGCAGCCGTGATCGAGGCCCCAGTCGTCGTCGAACGCCACCGCCGTGCTGGTCACGCCGTCCTTCGTCTCGCGCGCCAGCCACGGGCTGCCCGGCGCGGGATACTGCGCCGCGAACAGCTCGCGCGGGAAACCGCCGAAGTCGTGGATAGTGGGCGGCTTTTCCATCGCGGTGACCTGCGTTCCGCGCGTCTCCCAGTGCGCCGAGATGCACAGGATGGCATTCGGCCGGGGCAGCGTCTTGCCTATCTCGCGCCAGCCGCGCGAGAACTCATTGTCCTCGATGGCGTTCATCGGGCTGCCGTGACCTACGAACAGCACGGGCATCTGCACCGTGTTGCTCAAGCCATCCGCCAGTTGATTCAAATTGTCGATTCCCATCGCATCCTCCACCGCCAATACAGACCGAACTGAAAGCGCTATTATGACATGGTACAACATGCGCAACAATAGCCATTCAAACCCTTGCGAAGCGATGCGGTTCGATAGCATTTGCCCCGTCAGGCCAACTCCTGATACCAGAGATTGTCTCTCAATACGAGTTTCACTTGGCTTCCCGTGCCCTATTTATACGAGGCTCCCAGCCTTCGCAAGGGGTATGCATGCATGTGGGGCGAGTGTCACTCGCCCCACCTCATTCTGATGCCGTGATCAGGCAAGTCGCCTGGTTATTTTGCGACTGCGCCGGCCGTTGGCAGCCAGCCCGGTATCGCCTGCGCGGCAGCGACGCGGTGTATGTCGCCGTCGCCATTCGCTTTGATACAACCCTGGTAACGCTGGATCGGGCGCAGCGCGAACGAGCCGCCGCCGCGATCACTGCCGTCGCGCCGAGTGATGTCGAGACCAGCGGCAGCCCAGGCGCCGCGCCCATTGCCTGAGCCGACAGCATGGGCCAGGCAGTCGCGCCACATGGCGGCGCCGGCGTACGACGCCCGGCAGTTGCAGCCAACGACGAATGTCCCCGGCACGGCGAGTGGATTGGTTTCAGCCTGCCCGGCGGCCAGGGTCGCGGGCAACCGGCCTGCTCAGAACGTCACCGACAGGCCGCCATCGGCGACCAGCACATGGCCGTTGACGTAGGTGTTCAACGGCGAGGCCAGCCACACGATAGCCTGTGCGATCTCGGCCGGCTGCGCGGCGCGCGCAAGCGGGATGCGGCGCTGCCGCACGTAGTTCTCGCGGAACCACTCGGTCTCCAGTTCGCTCTGGCCGTTGACCACCGACATCGGTGTGTCCACGAAGCCCGGCGCGACGCTGTTCACCAGGATGCCGTGCGGCGCAAGTTCAAGCGCCAGCGCGCGCGTGAGCTGATCCATGGCGCCCTTCGCCAGGTCGTAGGCCGACGCGCCCTTCTCAGCGCGGAACGAGTGAATGGACGAAACGTTTACGATGCGCCCGCCTTTGCCGGCGGCGATCATCGGGCGCGCGGCGCTGCGCGCGAAGTGGATGGCGCTGTCGAGGTTGACGTCCAGCACGCGCCGCCACTCCTCGTAGGGCGCCTCGACGAAGTCGGCCACGCCGGACACCGCGGCGTTGTTCACCAGGATATCGATGCCGCCGAAGGCGTCGATGGCGGCCTGTACCAGCGCCTGCGCCCCGTCGATGGTGCTCGCGTCGGCGGCGATGGCGACCGCCCGGCCGCCCTGCCGGATGATGCGCTGAGCGGCTTCCTCGCACACCGCCGCGCGCCGACCGTTTATTACCACGGCTGCGCCCGCCAGCGCGAACAACTCCGCGGCCGCGTAGCCGATGCCCGTGCCCGAACCCGTCACCACCGCCACCTGCGAGTCGAATGTGATGTTCATGCGCGTACTGTGCACGCAATCCGCGCGCGTGTCAAACGGGAGATGAACGCCATCGCGAATGCCTGCCGATACCGCCCCGCGAATTGGGCTGTCAGCGGCATGGAACCGGACGAGGCACGATGCTCCACAGGGAAACATCGCCTGTCCTCGTAGCGGATGAGGGAACGCAAAAGATCATCGGCTACCGTAAACGAGCCGCTGGTGTACGATTCGGTGCACCATGAATTCACATCCGACCTACCCGCTCAGCGCCGTGCGGGCGCTGGCGCTGCATGCCCAGCATCTGACGCAACCCTGTGCGCCGGGCGACTCATCGCCCGCGCCGCAGGATATCTATGCCGTCATCGAACAGATGGGCTGCGTGCAGATCGACACGCTGCAGATGGTGCGGCGCAGCCACTACATCGCGTTATGGAGCCGCCTGGGCGCGTACGAACCCGCCGACCTTGAACGCGTGGCTTACGGCAGGGTTGACGGCAAAGACTCCCGGAGTATCAAGTTGAGCGTATCTCTGCCGCTGAGCGAAGCTCAACCAGACTCCGGGAGTCTTAGAAACGTGGACGGACAAGACCGCCGGCTATTCGAGTACTGGTTGCACGCGGCCTGCCTGATCCCCCTGTCCGAGTACCGCTATCGCCTGCCTGTGATGCGCTGGTATCGCGAGGGGGGCGGCTGGCGGCATGAATGGGCGCAGCAGCCGGAGAATATCGCGCTGATGAAGGCGGTGCTGGCGCGCGTCAAGAAGGAAGGGGCGCTGCGGGCGTCCGACTTCGAACACACCGGGATGCGGCGCGGCTCGTGGTGGGACTGGAAGCCCGCCAAGCAGGCGCTGGAACACCTGTACAACCAGGGGCGGCTGATGATCGCCGGTCGCGTCAATTTCCAGCGCCAGTACGACCTGCCGGAGCGGGTGCTGCCCGCATGGGTGGATCAGAGCGAACCGACGCACGAGGAGACACAGCGCTTCTGGCTGAGCCGCTCGCTGAAAGCGCTGGGTATCGTCGATCCCGGCCTGGCCGCAATGATGGTGCAGGGCTTCAAACGCCCCGAGGCGCGCGCGCTGCTGAAAGAACTCGTCGCGGCGGGCGAGGCGGTGGAGGTGCAGGCGATCCTGGCCGACGGGGCGGCGCACGACCTAGTGCTGCACCGCGATCATGTGGCGACGCTGCAGCAGGCCGCCGACGGGGCGCTGAACCCCGCGCGCACCACGTTCCTCAGCCCGTTCGACAACCTGTTGTGGGCGCCGGGGCGCATGCAGGCGTTCTGGGATTTTCGCCAGTCGCTGGAGGCTTATGTGCCGCGCGAGAAGCGCCAGTACGGCTACTTCACGCTGCCCATCCTGCACCGCGACCGCTTCGTCGGGCGCTTCGACCCGAAGCTGGAACGGCAGACCGGCACGCTGCGGCTGAAGGCTATCTACCTGGAGCCGAAGGTGAAACCAGACGAGGAGCTGGTGAGCGAGATGGCCGGCGCGCTGCGCGACTTCATGCGCTTCCACGAGGCGACCGACCTCGTCATCGAGTCGAGCACGCCGGCGACGTTCGGGCGGAAACTGATGAAGGCAGTGTGAGGGGAAAGAGATTGGAGATTGGAGATCCAAGATTGGTAAACCACGGATTGCACGGATGACACGGATAAGGCCATGAATGAATTCACGGCTGACACGCAAAACGCGCTGAAGCGCGTTCAATGACAGCCAGCGTTATAACCAGCCTTGGCTGGTTTCGCGCAGCGGTGACAGACGCCGGATTCATCCGGCGGCTGATGGGCACTAGAAACGCTGGATGAAAACCGGATTAGCGTAGTCGCTGACGCGCCGCAGCCAAGTTACGGTGTCGAAATCCGGATCGAAGCTGACGATATTATCCAGGCCAAGTTCGCGACATCCTATCGCAATCAGGCAATCATTGAAATTGAGTTTGCCCTTACTTTCACGCATAAGCTTGATGACCTCGCCATAATACTGGCGTGAACTCTCAGTCAACCACACAATAGCAGATTCAGGTATCAGTAAGAGCACGCTGTCGAATAGTGTCTGGAATTCACCCGCCTTCTTCTGTTCCTCCATACGCCGGCCGAGTACGCTGAGCGTTTCCGAAACGACACAATCGAAATAAACCAGTTCTATCTGGGCAGAAACACAGGCGCTAATGAGTGACACAGCCTGAGCATGTAATGAGTCGCGACCACTGATGAGAGCGACCAGTACACTACTGTCGAGGACAAGGCGTTTACTCGGCATACAAACGCTCGGTATCGACTAGTGCGTCACCCGATAAATCGACTAATTCGCTTAATGCTGCGACTTGCGTTGGTGGAACGGTCACAAGAGCCGGTGCGTTTGCGCCGGGCGATGTGACATGCACAGTCTGAGATTTTATGAACTGAACAAATCTCAATACCTCCGGCAACAACGCTGCCGGCAACTCGTTTAGTTCAGCCACCACCTTCTCTTTGACACTCATCGTCATTTTTCCCTCGCGTGTAGGAATTAGAACACAGATGCAGCCTGCCCTACACCCGCGTGAACGGCACAGTCACCGTGACAGCCACCGGCTCGTCGAGAGCCCGTGAATGAATTCACGGCTGACACGCAAAACGCGCTGAAGCGCGTTCAATGACAGCCAGCGTTATAACCAGCCTTGGCTGGTTTCTGCCGTGCCAGACGCCGGATTCATCCGGCGGCGACTACTACACCCGCGTGAACGGCACAGTCACCGCGACGGCAACCGGCTCGCCGAGAACTGACACGCAAAACGCGCTGAAGCGCGTTCAATGACAGCCAGCGTATAACCAGCCTTGGCTGGTTTCGCGCAGCGGTGCCAGACGCCGGATTCATCCAGCGGCGACTACACCCGCGTGAACGGCACAGTCACCGCGACGGCAACCGGCTCGCCGAGGCGTACATCGAACTCCGTCCACGCAAGCGGGTACCGCGTCAGTGCACCGTCGGCGATGACGGTCAACGTGTGCGGGCCTGCGGCGACACCGGCCAGCGGGACTTCGGCAGATGTGCCATGTACATCGCGCAGCACCAGTTGCCCATCGATTGCGATGGTCACGCGCTCGAACGGCTTGCCGGCGCTTGCCCAAGCTACCTGCAGCGACTCACCGCTGATGACGGCGTTGCGCAGCGGGTTGCTCACGGCCAGGAGGGTGCAGTCATCCGCCCGGCCGCGATACAGGTCGATCAGCGCCCGCGTCAGGTTGAGGTAATATAAACCCCAGCCGCCCGTATCGCCGCGATAGCCGCGCGCAGTGAGCGAGACCGGTTCGAAATCGTCGCTGAACTCCACGTTGTAGGTGTCCACGTAGATGTCGCGGTTCGGCCCCATGCCGTGGCCCTCGGGTTGGCCGGAATACTCGTTGAACTGGTGCAGGAAGACGACGCGCGGCCGATGTTGCAGCGCGACGTTCAACGTCTCCAAGTAGGTGGCGCCGCCGCGCCGCCCGCGCGCGTCCTTGTCCATCCAGCCCAGCGTGTTGAAGATGGCAACCGAGGCAGTGACGGCTTCCGGCTGGCCGTCGCGGTAAGTGACCGGCGGCTCCAGCGTGCCGTCCATCCACGACCAGTAACCCAGTTCGTGATGGCGCGTGGTCTCGTTCTGTGACGACATCCAGCGCACCGTGAAGCGCGTCTCGTCCACCGGCGGCTGCGCGGCGCGGAAGGCATCCAGTTCACCGGCGCTCATCTCCAGCGTCTGTTTGAAGAAGGGAACGCGGAAGGCCGACTCGGCAGTGCCGCGCCTGTCGCCCACGGCGCCGGTGTCGAGGACGACGACCAGCGGCTTGCCGTCGAAATCCTGCCACAGCCCGTCGAAGCGCGGGTTGCGCAGATAGTTCTGATCGATCCAGTCCAGCTCCTCGTTGAGCGCCTGCATGGTGCAGGGTTTGCCGTTGCTGAGGCCGGGGAAGAGCGCCATCTTCGGCACGGGCAGCCCCTCATCGCGCATCTCTGCCAGCACTTCGAGCGCCAGTTGCGTGGCATGCAGCAGCGTGTTCACATAGGGCGGGCGCTCGCTCCAGTGCTGGCGGCCCCAGATATGGTTGGTCCAGTCGGCGAACAGGAAGTCGGCGCCGATATCCATGCACCACAGGATGTGCTGGCGCGTGACGTCGCGGTTGTAGGAGTCGTAGAAGCCGGTGAGCGGCACGGCCTGTGCGGCGCCCCAGCGCTTGACGCCGCCGGTGAACCACGGCTCCCATTGCACGCCGAAGAGTGTGCCGCCCGCTTCCCGCGCAGCGAAGGCGCGCCGCGTTACGTCGAGATCGAGCGTGTTGCTTCGCGCGCCGAGAGTGTCGGGCATGGGGCGGCCGGCGAGAAGCAAGTCCACATGCTCGTCCAGCCCCATCCAGTTGGTTGTGTCGGACTTCAGCGCGAGCACCTGCACGCGCGCCGGGCCGGGATCGGGCAGGGGCAGCAAGAAGGTCGCATGCCCTTGCGCGTCGGGGCGCTCATGCGCGCCCCAGCGTCGCTCGTTAACGAACGGGAGCAGGATGTACTCACGCGGCGATTCGCCAGCGCCCGTCTCCACCACGGCCTCGACCTGCGCGGTGCGACCCATGGGAATCGATTGTTGTGCGGCCTGAATGCGGACCGCGAGTGTTTGGTGCTTCCGGTCTACGTTGGATTTGTTCTCGGACATCGATGCCCTCCCGCGCAACCCCAAGTGTTTACGAATGGCTGATCGCCGCCATAAGTAAAGCACGGAATGGGTTTAGTGGCTACAGTGGAGCATTCGCTGCACTACACCCGCATTAGGACCACGAAATGGAGTAGACTCTGAGATGCATCTTTGGACGGTGGGGAGTCGTCATGGGAACAGAAATCAAAACCTGGCAGATTGTCGACGGTAAGTTGCAGCCAATTGACCTCGGACTAGTTGACGCTGGCCGAACAGAACCGTATGACCTTGAGCCGTGGCTTGCATCCAACCCAGAGATCATAGGTCACGGCATCGTCATCATTGGCCAACAAGTCATGACGCGTTCAGGTCCGGTGGACCTTCTTGGAATTGACAGCTCAGGCAACATCGTGGTTATCGAGTTGAAGCGAGACCGCCTCCCCAGGGAGGCGCTAGCCCAGGCCATTGATTATGCCTCTGATATCGCCGAATGGAACCTCGATAAACTCAGTGAAGTCTGTACTTCATACTCAGGGAAGACCTTAGAGGAAATGCTCATTGAGGCGTTCCCCGACGTTCAACTTGAGAGCATTAGCGTTAATGAAACCCAGCGGCTCGTGCTGGTCGGCTTCTCCCTCGAATCATCACTTGAGCGGATGATTGAGTGGCTCACGGACAATTACAACGTAAACGTCAACGCCGTTGTACTGACCTATGTGAAGACCGTGAGTGGGGATGAACTCCTGGCAAAGACCTCGATCATCTCGGAGGAGTCCGAAATAACGCGTGTGAAGAAGCAGAAGAAGTTTGAAATCCCAATGTCGGACGAGTCCGGTGCCTATGAGCGAGGTATTCTCAAACAACGCCTCCTGGAATATCTCAACAAGCCCAAGGTGACGAATCAACGTATACGGGACATATTACTTCCTGCGTGCCTCACGCACGAGGTGCTCACCAGGGATCAGCTTAAGAATGAGTTCGTGGCGCATGACCCGGGCACGGAAAAATCGAAGGTGGGTTACTACGTTACGGTAATGTCCTCGCAACTCGGTATGACCAAAAACGACTTTCTACGGCAAGTCATATCCTATGAATACCCGACTTATAAGTGGGAAAAGGATAACTTCGCGATTCGTCCGGAATATCGCGACTTGATCACACAGATTCTCGAAGAACTCAAGGTAGCTCAGCAAGGCTAAACCGTTTCAGCAGGTACATCGAGGGTAAGAAACGACCGTCGCACCAATCTGGCACTTCAGACTATCAAGCTATACATATCCGCCACTGTGCTTCTGTTGCGCGCTATTCTGCGCGGAAATATTGAGGGCTTATCTATGGAGCAGCCAACACTGGTTACAGCGCGATTGATGCTCAGGCCGTTTGCGATGGCTGACGCACTGGCGGTGCAGCGCCTGGCCGGCGCGCCCGAAGTGGCCGACACGACGTTGAACATCCCGCACCCCTACCCCGACGGCGCCGCGGAACAGTGGATCGCCACGCACGCAGGGCGATTCGAGTCCGGCGAAGCAGTCGCTTACGCGATCGTGTTGCGCGACGCGGCGCAACTCTGCGGCGCGATCAGCCTGCACATCACCCCGCGCTTCCAACATGCCGAAATGGGATACTGGATGGGCGTGCCGTATTGGAATCACGGCTACACGACCGAAGCCGCCGCAGCGCTGCTCGCGTATGGCTTCGAGACGCTGAACCTGCACCGGATTTTCGCGCGGCATCTCACGCGCAATCCCGCCTCCGGCCGCGTCATGCAGAAGATCGGCATGACCTTCGAAGGCATCCAGCGCGAGCACGTGCTGAACAACGGGCGGTTTGAGGACCTGGCGGGCTACGGTATCCTGCGCGGCGAATGGAAGGGGAGAGATTAGAGATTAGACGTTATAAGAAATAGCGATTAGACTGCCGGAATGCTTGAGTTCACGGTGCTGAAGAAGGATCGCCACAAGTTTCTGGCACTCACGGGTTTGACTCTCAAGGAATTCAAC
>JAMCQN010000120.1 GCA_023382055.1 Chloroflexota bacterium | reverse complement strand
ATGCGGATCGTGCGCGTGAACGAGCCGGCGCGCCAGACGACCAGCGATATCGAACGCGGCGCCGGCCTGCCCAACGAGTTGATCAATAATATCGCCGACGCGCTGCCGGACGAAGCGCACGACGAGACCAGCCGGATGCACGAGGTCGTGGGCGGCAGCGAGGCGGATTCCCCGCAGGGCGGTTCCTCCGAGCGGTTGGATGACATTGCCTACAAGCATTACGGCAATTCCTCGCTGTGGCGTCTTCTGGCGGCGATCAACAATATTGACGATCCCATGCATATTGAAGCGGGAACCCTGCTGCGCATTCCACAGGTCCCGGGGGTGACGGATGGCGGCGCGAGTTAACACCCTGCCCGAGGTGAGCGTGGCGGCGGGCGGGCAGGCGCTGCCGGCCGCCATGCGCGACCTGGAAAAGGTGCGCGTGGCGCAGCGGCTCTCGAACCCCGCGCAGTGCGAACTCACATTTGCCGCCGGCGCGCAATCATCCGTGATCGCAGACCGGCTCGCGCCCGGCGCAGATATCGCCGTCACCGTCAGCTCCAGCACGACCGCCCTCTTTGCGGGGCAGGTCACGGCGGTTGAGTACCTGTATGGCCCGGCGAACAAACAATCGGTGCGCGTTCGCGCTTACGACAAACTGCACCGCCTGCGCAAACGCCAGACGGTGCGCACATTTGAGCGCGCCAATCTGACGGCCGTGGCGCAGGAGTTATGCGCTGACCTCGACCTCAGCGTGGACGCGGTCGAATCCGGGCCAGAGTATCCCTGGCTCATCCAGGGACGCCAGACCGATTGGCAGTTTCTATTGCAACTGGCCGAGCGGGGCGGGTACTATCTCAGCGCGCGCGAGGATACGCTGCACGTGCTGACGCTCGAAGGGACCGGCGAACCCGTCGCGCTGGCGCTGGGCGAAACGCTGCTGGAAGCGCAGTTCGAGATGAACGGCGATTCCGCCTGTCGCAGTGTGGAGGCGCAGGGCTGGTACCCGGCGCACGCGGAGGCCTTCAAAGGCCAGGCGACTGCGGCGCGCTCCGGGCGGCATGTATCGGCGCAGGTCTCGCCGGAGCAACTCGGCGGGAGCGCTCAGCGCGAACTCGTCGACCAGATCGCCCCGGACGATACCCACGCCGGCGCGCTGGCGCAGGCGGAATTAGACCGCCGTACGGCGATTGAGGTGACCCTGCGGGGTGTGGCGGAAGGCGATCCGCGCCTGTGCGCCGGCGCACTTGTAGAGGTCAGCGGGGTCGCGCAGAACGTCGCCGGGCGCTATGTGTTGACGGAAGCGACCCACACCATCGACCGGCGCACGGGATTCGTCACCGAGATATCGACTTCGCTTCCGGCGCCGGTCGAGCGCAGCAGCGGAACGTTTGCGACGCCCGGTGTAGTCAGCCAGATCGATGACCCCGAACACCTGGGGCGCGTGCGGGTCACGTTTCCGACTTACGACGACATCGAGACGGACTGGATGGGCGTGCTGACGCCGGGCGCAGGGTCGGGCAAGGGCGTGATTGCGCTGCCCGACACCGGCGATCGTGTGCTGGTGCTGCTGGCGCATGAAGACCCGGCCCAGGGTATCGTGCTGGGCGGACTGTATGGCACGGTCGAGCCGCCCGACACGGGTCTTGAAGATGGTGCGCGCCGCCGCTTCACGTTTATCACGCCCGGCGGGCAGGTCATCCGGCTGGATGACGCCAGCGGCACGCTGCGCCTGGAGAACCAAGGCGGCAGCTACCTTGACCTGACACCGGACTCTGTCCGGCTGCACGCGACCGTGAATCTGGCGATTGAGGCGCCCGGCAAACAGATTGCAATCAGCGCCGCCGCCATCGATTTCAATACCGCGTAGGGTACGGAGAGCCATGACATGAGTCTACTGAAAATACTGACGGATCGGGCGGTGCTGGTGTGCAATCACCAGACCGGGATTGTGACCAACCAGCCCACCCAGCACCTCGTGAAAATCGATGGCCGCCCCATCCTGGTTGACAGCGACCCGGAGCGCAAAACGATCAAGGGCTGCACGATGGCGACGCCGACCATCAAGCCGTGCAGTCTCACCCTCAAAGTCAATAAGGGATACTCCGACCTGATCCGCGTCGATGGGAAGCGCGTCTGCCTGGAGACGGTGACCGGATTGACCGACTGGACCGGCGCCAACGTGAACTACACGGTGCGCACGCCCGGACAGTCGCTGCTTGCGGAGAGCGCCCGGTCATGAAGCCCGCCCCCTTCCGCGCCTGGCATTTCATCTTCCCGGATCTGGAGGAGGTTTCGGCGGGGTCCAACCCACCCGCACAGGCGGAAACGGGCGCGGCGGGGCTGCAGTTGTCGGCGCGCGGCGGCATCGACATGATCGAAGGCAACGCCTCGATCCGCCAGGCCATCCTGATCCTGCTGTTTACCATTCCGGGCGAGCGCGTCATGCGCCCTGACTATGGCTGCGAATTGCATCGCCTGATCTTCTCGCCGAACGACGACACGACGGCGGGGCTGGCTATCCACTACATCCGGCGCGCCATAGAGCAGTGGGAGCCGCGCGTCGATATCGTGTCGCTGGATGCCGGGCGCGATCCGGTATTGCCGGAACGCCTCAATATCTCGCTGGTTTATCGCGTCCGCGCAACCCTGCAGGACGAACCCCTGTCCATCGCCGTCAGTCTGGCTGGAGACAAAATCTGATGGTAATTCCTTCCCCCAACCTGGACGACCGCAACTTCGACCAGCTTCTCAGCGAAGCCAAGGCGCGCTTCACGCAGTTTTCGCAGTCTACCGCGGAGTGGACCGACCTGACGCCGAGCGATCCCGGCATCATCCTGCTGGAACTGTTTGCGCACCTGACCGAGACCATGATCTATCGGCTGAACCGTGTGCCGCAGAAGGTCTACATCGAGTTTCTGCGCCTGCTCGGCATACGCTTGCAGCCGCCCGCAGCGGCGACGGTCGTGCTGGAATTCACCCGTGCCAATGCGACCGGCCCGGATTTGATCATACCGCGCGGAACCGGCGTCGCGCCGAGCCGCAGCGACGCGAGCGGCGAAGCGCCGGTCTTCGTGACGCTGGATGCGCTGACGATCCCGGCCGGACAGGCCAAAGGACAGATCAAAGCCTATCACTGCCGGATCATCGAGGCCGAACTGGCCGGGGTGGGAACCGGCCAGCCCGGGCTGGCGGTTACGGTCAAACGCCCGCCGATTGTCGCGCCGATGGAGGACAAGCTCGAACTGGTGGTCGGCGTCGAGGCTGCGCCCGCTGAGATCGAAGCGCGCGCCGCCGCGGTTGAATACGACGGCAAAACCTATCGCCTGTGGCGCGAGGTCGAGAACTTCGCCGCCGTCGGGCCGGACGACCCGGTGTATGTGGTGGATCGCGCCTCCGGGACGATCTACTTCGCGCCGGCGCTGCGCGTGGAACAGTCGGCGGCGGATGGCTCGACGGCGCTGACCGATACGCCGGTTCGCATGGCGGCGGCGCCGATCAAAGACCGCCAGATCCGGGTGTGGTATCGCTCCGGCGGCGGCGCGGAGGGGAACGTGGCGGCCGGCGTGTTGACCACGCTCAAGAATTTCAGCGGGGCGCAGGTCGGCAATCCCAAACCCGCCTACGGCGGCAGGTCGCTGGAGACGCTGGATAACGCGCTCCTGCGCGGACCGCAGCAGTTTCGCTCGCTGCAGCGCGCGGTTACCGCAGCCGATTTTGAGTTCACGGCGCTGAACAGCTCGTCCGCCGTCCGGCGGGCGCGCGCCTATACGCGCGCGGAGGTGTGGTCCTTCGCCGAGCGCGGGACGGTCGAGGTGCTGCTGGTGCCCAGCCTCCCGCCCGCTGAGACCGTGACGCTGGACAAGCTGCAGGCCTACCAGGCGCCGGACATCCTGACGCAGGTGCAGCGGGCGATCGATGAACGCCGCCCGCTCGGCATCAGGTGCGTGGTCAACTGGGTGCGCTACAAGGTGGTGCACGTGACGGCGCACGTCATCGTGCGGCGGGAGGAAAACCAGGACAGCGTCAAGAAGCGCCTGATCGACCGGCTGAACGCCGCAATCAGCCCATACAGCGGGCAGTTCGGACAGTCGCTGCGCGGATCGGTCATTTATGACCTCGTCCTGAAAGAGCCGGGCGTGAGCTATGTGGAACAGCTCAGGCTGGTGGTGGATCAGGCGCCCGACCAGGCGACATTTGCGATTGCGCCCGACCCGGCGCGACCTAAGACCTGGTATGCCGGGAGCGGGTCGACGCTCTTCCGCTCGTTGAACGATGGTCTCGGCTGGGAGGCCGTCAGCCAGTTGCCGGAGGGCGAGAGCATCCGGGTAGTGCAGGGCTGCCCGTCGCAGCCGGGCTTGATTGCAGTCGCGAGCCTCCTGGCTAATCAGGACGGATCGCGCATCGTGGTTTCGCGCGATTGCGGCGAGACCTGGGAAATGCCGGGCTGGTCGATCAGTTCCGCCGTGCAGGATATGGCCTGGACGACGCGCGACGACGTGCCTTATCTGTTGCTGGCGACTGAGAAGGGGTTGTTTGAACTGGACTGCCGCCCCGGCCACAACCCGGTGCAACTGCTGGTTGACCGCAGCATCCCACAGGACAAGGGATTCAATTCGGTCGTTGCCTACACGGACGCGCTGGGTATCATAAACGTGGCGGTCGCCGCCGACGGCAATGGCGGCGTCTATATCTCCAGCGATGGCGGAGCTACCAGCACGTACCATCCCGCCGAGGTGCCTTCAGCCGCCGTACCGACGCTGAAAGGCAGGAATATCCGCACGCTGGCCGTGCAGGTGCAGGGGTCGCGCGCTTTCCTGTGGGCCGGCGCGGCGGCAGAGGGCGACATCCCGGGCGACGGGTGCTGGCGCTGGGAATTGCGCGGGACACAATTCCCGCCCGACAGTTGGAACGCATTCGGGGCGCGCTGGATGGGCGGCAGTTGTACAGGGTTTGCATTTCAAGGCGCGCTGGTCTACGCCGCTTCGCGCCGGGCGGGCGTGCTGCGGCTGGATTCGTCCGACACCAGCCCGGCCTGGCAGGCGTCGGATATCATCCGCAGCGGGCTGCCCACCGAGCAGGTCAGCAGCACTGGGCGCGTAAACACGCAATTCCAGCGCATTGAAGCCGTAGCCGCCCGGCCGGCAGACTCCGGTTTGATCCTGTCCGGCGGCGCCGGCGGCGTCTATATCAGCCGCGATGGGGGCGACACCTACGCACCGGCGCGCAGCAAGGAGATCGTGGACACGGTAACGCTGCCGGGCAACTGGCTGTTTGTCTCGGGCCCGCACGACATTCAGGTGAGCAGCGAAAATGAAACGAGTTGACATAGAACGGCTTCTGCCGGGCATCTTCCAGCGCACCTCCGTTTATGACCCGGTGACGCTGAAAGGCAGCCCGCTCTATGCCCTGCTGGAGGTGATGTCCGCACTGCATGAGCCGGACGAGCAGGCGCTGGCGGCGCTGCCGACTTACTTCAACCCGTACCAGACCGAAGCGGATTTCGCGCCGTTTCTGGCCGCGTGGGTCGATCTGGCGCAACTGCTGCAGTCACCCGCGACAGGCGAGTGGCTGGCGGCGCTGCCGGTCGATCCCGGTCGATTGCGCGCGCTGGTTGCCGGCGCGTCGATGCTCTCGCAATGGCGCGGGACGGTCAAGGCGCTGGTGTTCTACCTGGAAACGGCGACCGGCGTGCAGGGGTTCAGCGTGGACGAACGCGTGAACGGGCCGGACGATCATCCCATCCCATTTCATATCCGGGTGCTGGCGCCCAAGGAGGCAAAACCATACAGCAACCTCATCGCGCGGATTGTGCAACTGGAGAAGCCGGTCTACGTCACCGCCGAAGTGCAATTCCAGGCGTGAGGGCGTATGGCAGTATGTGGATGTTTGTGTTCAAGGGCATGTAATCCCTGCGAAGGGTTGTTCGGCGAACTGAAGCGTCCACAGGCAACCTTCGCAGGGTTAATGCCCCCAGGTGGTATGTATTTGCGTTGACACGACGATTTATCGAGTATATGATGAAAAGCGCCTCAAAGAATCGAATACCATCGCGCCCTCAACGCACACATCCCAGCCATCCAAGTAATCAGATGAAGATTCCCGGCAGACAGGGGTGATACCATGCGTATTGTGAGTTACATACTGGCAGTGGTGATCGGCGTTGCGGCGATCATCCTCGGATTTGTCACGAAGTCGTGGGTTGTAGCGGGGCTCGGCCTGGGATTCCTGGCCATGAGCATTTATCGCATCATCGTCGGCGGGCAGGCGAGCACGCAGGGCCAGTCGCCGCACAGCATCCTGGCCGTTTTCGACATGCCTATCTGGCCGGACGGGGTGATCAGCATTGTGATCATCGCGGTCGGCGCCGGCCTGATGCTCCTCATTTTCAAACTGATCGGTTGGGTATAGAAGGAAACAATATGGCCAATGCCCTATTCGATATTCCATCTCCGCCGAGCAATACGATCATCCTGGGGGGTGACCGTAAAGGCCGGGTGCAATTTACCGTAAACAACATCAGCGGGCGTCCGTTGCGGCGCGTGGCGGCCAGGCTGACGCCCATACCCGATGCCGCTGCCGCGTATGGCAAGTGGTTGACACTCGCCCCCAGCGACTTCAGCGAGTATGGCATCGCAGGCTCGCAGCAGTATACGGTGCAGATCGCCGCGCCCGCGGACGCGGCGGCTGGCAGCTATTCATTCAGGCTGGACGTGTGGGAAGACGCTAATCCCGATGACACCCTGATGAGCGGCCCGGGTGTTTCCTTCACCGTGCCGGCGCCCGAGGTTAAGCCAAAATCGGCCATTCCCTGGTGGATTCTGGTTGTCGCCGCCGCGGTGATCATCCTGATCGTCGGCCTTGTCCTGATCAGCCGTACCCCCGCCAGCCCGCCGCCCGTGGTGGCAACCGACACGCCAACTCCAACGTCTACTCCCACTCCAACACCCTCTTCTACTCCCACACCGACCCCGACGCCGGTAATCGGCAATTTCGGCGGTCACTGGAACCTGGCGGGTACCAGTCAAAGTCCCGGCGCCGTAGCCGATTTACAGCAGAGTGGGATCAACGTGGTGGGCACGTTCAACAACGGGACAACCACCGGCGCGATCAGCGGCTTTGTGTCCGGCAATACATTGTCAGGGCAGTTCCGCACGTCATTTGGCAGCGGTACCTTCGTGTGGCGGTTGACCAGCACTAATCAACAATTCCAGGGAACCTGGAGCGACACGAATGAATGGTGCGGCTGGCGCGATGGATCGACCCAACCCGTGCCATGCAAGCCCTCGCGGATCATACGGATATCGCCGGATATGCAGGACAAGGTGCTCAAGATCACGCTGGTCGCTCCGAAACCATAACCGAGTCCTGATTTGAGCCAGCACGGTGTAACTATGTCTAACATCCTATTTGATATACCAAACCCGCCGAGCAATACGATCATCCTTGACCCGACCCGCAAAGGCCTGGCTCAGTTTACCGTGAACAACATCAGCGGGCGGCCGCTGCGGCGCGTGGCAGGCAGGCTGACGCCCATCCCCGACGCTGCTGCCGCGTACGGCAAGTGGCTGTCACTCACACCCAGCGACTTCAGCGAGTACGGTATCGCGGGCTCGCAGCAGTACACGGTGCAGATCACCGCGCCCGCGGATGCGGCGGCAGGCAGCTATTCGTTCAGGCTGGATGTGTGGGAAGATGCCAACCCCGACGATACCCTGATGAGCAGCCCGAGTATTTCCTTCACCGTGCCGGCGCCCGAGGTAAAGCCAAAAACGACCATCCCGTGGTGGATTCCGGTGATCGCCGCCGCGGTGGTTATCCTGATCGTCGGCATTATCATCATCAATCCCTTCGCACCCAGCCCGCCACCCATCACGCCGACAGTGACTACGCCGCCGCCGGTGGTCGGCAACTTTAACGGGCACTGGAATCTGGCCGGGACAGGTCAAACGGCCGGCGCGCGTGCGGATATCGTGCAGAGCGGGTCGACCGTGCATGGCGCCTTCTTCAACGGCACGTCCAATGGCACGTTGATCGGCATCATCTCAGGGCTGTCCATGTCCGGGCAGTGGCAGGCCGGCGGGAGCGCCGGCACATTCACGTGGATTCTGGTGAATCAGCAGAGCAGGCAGTTCCAGGGCGTATGGTCAAGCACTAACGCCTGGTGCGGCTTCCGGGATGGTTCTGTGCAACCCAACCCGTGCAAGCCCAACATCGTCATCAAGATACCGCCCGACATTGAGAAACGGCTGCCCGATCTGAAGCTGACGCTGGTAGCTCCCTGATCTGCGATGAATACACAGAAATTCGCACTGATTGCCCTGTGCGCGCTCGTGATCCTGTTTGTCTTTGGGATCGCCGGCGGGTTGCGCGGTACAGGGTCGCCCCAGAAGATCAACCTGTCCGATCTGTCGGGCAGTTCGCTGAATTCGCTGTTCAGCGTGCGACTCGACTTGAACGACCTGCGCCAGACGAGCGGGTCATCGCAGTGCCTTCAGAAAGCCAACCGCCAGTTTGTCATCCCGGCCAACTCGACCTGCGCGTTTGTAATTGCCCAGTCGGCTATGCCGACGCGCAGGCTGACGCTGCACCTGGTCACCCCATCCGTAACGGTGGACGTGGTGTTCCAACAGAACAAGAAGCAGGCGTTCGACGTGAGGCAATCGCTGCCGGCTGACGATCCGCTCAAACTGAGCATCTTTAACGCGGACGACGCCAACAGGCCGGCTACACTGGCGCTGACCTGTCATGGCGCAGCCGCCTGCCGGGTGGCGATCCAATAGACGATCCGTCCTGTTTGTGTCCGCTCAGCGTTCAGCCAGCTTGACCAGGCCCAGCACCTTGAGAATGGCCGGGATGGCGCCGATCAGCAGGATCACCCACCAGATCGCGCCGCACAGGCCGACGAGTATCGCGGCGATGCCGTCGGTGATGCTGACCAGGAAGCCTGGCGGGAAGCCCTGCAAAATACTGATGACCACGTTGCCCAGCAGCGAGCAGCCGATCAACAGGAGCAGCCCTTTGCGTTCGAGGAAACGCTGCTGAGACAGGATCAGCACGACGGCGAAGGCGATCTTCAGCGCCATCAGCAGGCTGAGCACGACGCTGGCGGCGTCGCGGTTGAAAAAGCCGTACAGAATGAGATAGGCGATGGTGCCGAACGGAACGGCCAGCAGCAGCGCCACCATCAGGATCACCAGGATAATCGCGGAGATGATCGCCACGATGCCCGCGATCACCGCTAACAGCGACACGACCAGCGACAGGCAGCCCTGCACGTTCGCCTGCACGTCCTGCCGGATCACCAGCCCGGAGCCGGTCAACAGGATCGTGAACAGCAGCACGCCGTCCAGCAACGCCAGATACAGGATGCCCAGACCGGGCGGTTTGCCCTGCGAAGCCAGGTCGGCTTCCTGCTGCTGCATGCCGGGGTCGTTAAACGCCTTCTGGATGGCGGGATCGTTGGGCAACAGGCTGGCTACGCTCTGCGCCCCGCCGCTCAGCGTGGTGACAAAGCGGTTGATGAAAAGCGAGGAACCGATCTCCAGCAGGAAGACCACCAGAATCAACACGACTGCCGCAACGAACAGGGGTTTTCGTATGGTGTCCACTTGTATACCCGCCTTACAGACAATCCATCTCAGCGTTCATTGAGCTGATGATACACATCCATCAAAGCGATGAACTGGCTGCTCTGCCCGCCCGCGTCGGGGTGGTATTTTCTGGCCAGTTCCCTGAAGCGTTTCCTCACCTCATCGCCGCCGGCCTGCGGCGGCAGGCCCATCAGCGCCAGCAGATGCGGATCGTAGCCGCGCCCGCTCTCCAGCGCGATGCCGTTCTCTCTGCAGTACTGGAAGTAGACGAAACAGATGTAATCGGAGAAAATCTCCTTGAGCTGCGCGTGGTCCAATTCCTCCAGCGCCTCAAGGGAATAGCGCACAGCGCCGGCGGCGCGCGGTTTGAGCGAGAAGAATTCATTCCACACCAGGCCGGCGTAATTCTGCGGCGCCGGCCTGTTCCTGAACCGGATCGCGATCTCCGTCTGCCGCAGGTCTTTGAGTTTGCGCTTCAACTGATCGCGTAGCATGGCTCATTCCTCGATCGTGATGCAATTCCTGCCGGTTGTCAATCGACATAACACCAGCGGTCTGCGTTCAACGTCCAACCCGCCTGACCAGGGTCGAATTATCCTATCGCGTAAAGGCTATTCTTGCAAGATTACCCTTGCAAAGGCTCCAAGCCTTTGCAAGGGTTTTCTACATATTCCGAGCGATCAATGCGGTAAAACACATATTCCTCGCTACGAAAGACGGCCCGCCGCTCGAAGCGCATGCCGATCTTCTGCATGACGCGGATCGAGGCGGCGTGCTGCGGAGAGGTGAACGCCAGCAGGTGATCGAACCCGGCCACCTCGAAACCGTAGGCGATCAGCGCGCGCCCCAACTCGGTCGCCAACCCGCGCCCCCAGTACGCCGGCATCAGCGCCCACTCCAGTTCCGGCTTGCGCATGTCAAAGCCGGTTTCCGCGCTCCACAGCGGGTTGATGCCTG
>JAMCQN010000099.1 GCA_023382055.1 Chloroflexota bacterium | reverse complement strand
CTTTGCCTTGGGGGCAATCTTCGTCTATCAGATGGCGTTGCTTTATCGTTTCGAGCATGGTTTGAGTCTCAACATCGGCCTCAAAGCGTTTATGCAGGCGGTCTGATGAATTGTGACCAAGCCTCACTTAGTTCGTCCTCACCAGCGGCAGATAAACCTGGGCGTTGTTGCGCATGTACACGCGCACATAGTCCACATACATATAAACCGGAAAGACGGTGGTGGAGTCGGGATAACCCGGCCACGTGCCGCCCACCGCGGTGTTCAGAATCAAATAGAACGGGTGGTCGAAAACCCACTGGCTGGTTGACGCCAGCATGTCGCGCGTGATGGAGTGCGTGAGTGTGCCGTCCACGTAAAAGCGGATAACGTCCGGCTCCCATTCCGCTGCGTACAGATGGTAATCGGCGGTGGGATCGGCATTGCCCGGCAGCGTATAGTTATTGCCGATCGGCGCGTCCGCGCCGGTTTGGTTGGGCATGTGCAGCGTCTCCACGACCGGGATGTCGTGGTTGATATGCTCCATGATGTCGATCTCGCCGCAGGCCGGCCAGCCCACCTGATTGATATTCGCGCCGACCATCCAGAACGCCGGCCAGATGCCCTGCCCGCCCGGAATCTTGATGCGCGCCTCGAAGCGGCCATATTGCTGTGTGAACTTGCCCAGAGTATTCAGGCGCGCCGAGGTGTACGATTTACCCAGGTAGTTCTCCTGCATCGCCTTGATCACCAGGTTGCCATTCGCCAGGTAGGCATTGGCGGCGCGGTCGGTATAGTACTGCAACTCCGCACCGCCGCCGAAGTTGCCGCCGACCGAGTAGTTCCACTTTGTCGGATCAGGAATGCTGCCATTCGAACCGTTGAACTCATCATCCCATACCATCATCCAGTCGCCCTGGCCTTGATAGGCATCGGCAGTCCGCGGCGCGGGAATCGTCCGGGAGAACAGCGCCACCAGCAGAGAACCAAATACAACCAGGGCATTCACCCGCGCGCGGACACCTGGCGCGCGCTGTAACCCGTGGTCTGCACGCGCCGATGCTTTGGTACCTCGATGTGAGTGAATGTTGAATCCGGATGTATTAATCTTGCGCCACCTCGCTGCGTGATTCACATGTGAATGCTTAAGTTGGTTGCCTGGTTATGAGCTCAGATCGTCAACAACGTCTCCTCATGATTCGTCGGATTTCATCGAGAAAATACGCGCACATAATCAACGGACATGGTCTGCGGGAAGACGGTCGTCGCATCCGGATATCCCGGCCAGTTGCCGCCCACTGCCACGTTGAGGACCATGTAGAAGGGATGATCGAATACCCACTGGTCGCCAGGGCGCAGGCTGGCGCGCGTTACGACGTGCGCCAGCGCGTCGTCCACATAGAAACGGATGGCCTCCGGTTCCCACTCCACTGCGTAGACGTGATAACCAGCGGAGAAGTCGCTGGTATAGGGTGAGATGTAATCCGCGCCGATCTGCACGTTGCCGAACGCGCCTGGCAGATGCAGGGTGCTGACCACCGACGGCTCGAAGTTGATGTGCTCCATCACGTCGATCTCACCGCAGGCCGGCCAGCCCGCCTGGTCGATGTTGTCGCCCAGCAGCCAGAACGCCGGCCACACGCCCTTCCCGGCTGGGATTTTGATGCGTGCTTCAAACCACCCGTATTGCTGGGCAAACGTTCCGTGAGTCTTCAGGCGCGCCGAGGTGTACGCCCTGTTGCCGTAGTTCTCGCGGATCGCCGTGATCTGCAGAGCGCCGTTCTGGATGGAGGCGTTGGCCAGGCGGTTGGTGTAATACTGCAACTCCGCGCCGTTGCCCCATCCGCCGCCCTGGTCAAAGACCCACTTGGTGGAATCGGGGCTGGACCCATCGGGCGCATTGAACTCGTCCTGCCAGACCAGGTTCCAGCCAGCAGGCGCCATCTGGACAGCCTGCGCGTGCGCGCTGCCGAACAGGGTGTAGACGGCCAGCGCTGCCAGCAGCGCCACTGCCAGGATTGCCACACTCCGCCGGCGCACATTGACGCTGGTGTGGCGCCGGCTTTTTTTATCAGATTCGAAGTTCTCAATCATGGTCTAAAACTATGTTAGTGAAACTACACATAAAACTCGTCCACTGACGCCGTTCTGGTGCTATGGGTGCTGTTGCGTCTATTCATCTGTCCGGCTTCTACAAGAGGTCGGACATCCGCCGGTATCTGCTGCAAGGAATCTCTGGTTTGTCTCTCCTTACTTATTGAGCTCGGGCTGCCGGTTTAGGGGCAGCTTTGGCTGGATGAGCGCGTTTGCGTGTCAGAACGCGCACCAGGGTCAGGAACAAAACGGCGCCGCCGGACGCGATGTAGACGATCTGCATGGCCGGCACTTTTGAGTCGGTGCCGCTGTAGATGCCGTGGAGAGTGAGCAGGATGAACGCCAGGAAACTCAGGTAGTGCACGCTCCGCCACGCGCGCTGGCCGATATGTTTCCTGGCGTAGAAGGTGACGGTCACCAGCAGCGACATATAGAACGCGATCTGCCCGATGCCCACCCAGGTCGTCCGGTAGGCGGAAGTGAAAGGCAACAGGATGACGCCGGGCGTGTACTTGATGTAGCCGTCCCACATCAACACAACCGCATGCGCCAGTCCCAGCGCCAGCCCGATCAGCGAGATGAACTCGTGCATGCTGAACGTGACCGGGGCCGGCACCGCGCCGGTGGCCGTCCTGGTCGTGATCATCAGGCCGTAGATCATCGACCCGGTGATGAGCAGGTAGGCCGAGATGCCCGCCCCGCGCGAGATGAACCACGCCATCGTCAGGTCGCCGGTGGCGGCGCGGATGAGCGCGGCGACGGTCACCGCGAGCATCACCAGCACCATCGCCAACACGCCGGTGATCCACCACGACAGATCGCCCAGCGTCGAGGTCGGCGCCTGCATGGCGGCTGTCGCCGGGCGGGCCGGTCTGGCGGTTGCGGTCTCAGTCAAAGCCATTTCATTTCACCTGTCTAAAGACCCGCCGCAGCCGCACAAGGGTGCGGCGGGGATGTTGTTCTGGTTCACGATGTCTTGGTCGTCACGGCTGGCTGCGGCTTGGGCGCGGGCTGCGATTTACTGCCGCCCCCGCTGTTCCGCGCCGGCGCCGCCTGGACAGCGGGCACATCCGGGATGGCCGCCAGTTTCGGCATGGCCGGCAGGTCGTTCCCGCCCTTCGCTACGGCCGCTTTCGCCGCAACCGGCTGGGCCTGCTGCGCCGGTTGCGCCTGCTGTGCGTTCTGACTCTGCAGGGCAGGCTGTGCCACCGCCGCGGCCTGAACCGGTTGCGGCGTCGCGACGACCTGGACGACTCGGACAACCACTAGGCGCGATGCGGACGGTTTGTTTGGGACCGTGGCGATGCCGGGCGGTGTGGCAATCGGCGCCGTATCGTTGATGACCACATCGGGTTTGGCGCTGGCGCTGATCTGCTTGGCCACCGCGTTGCTGGTGAGCAGCAGGATGACCAGCACCATCGCGCTGATGCTCATCAGGAACGTCGACGCCTTCATCGCCAGGATCGTGTTTTGGTGGTTTCGCATTTATCGTGCCTGATCCGAATTCCGATCACGCAGTTATGGTCGTGATGTCTTTCGCCGGTGGTCGCGAATGGGCGTGTTGCGCCATCCGTTAATTGTCTCCTCCATCGTGGCTGTCATCGCTGTGCTGCGAGCCCTGGTTTTGCTGTGACTGCTGCGAATCCTTATGGTCGTCCTTGTGTTCACCGCTGCTGGACGGCTGCGCGGGCGCCGGGCTGGATTGCGAGTTGCTCTGGCCGCCGCCGGACTGACCGGCGCTGGCATCGACGCTGGTTTGTGCCTGCGCGTTCAGCTTGTCGTAGGCTTCCTTCAGCTTGGCCTGATACAGGGCCTCGCGCTGTTTGAGAACCTGATAGGCCTCGGTCAGCCTGGCCGTCAATTCCGCCTCGCGCCCGGGGTTTTCGTGGGTCACGACAACCGTCTGCGTGATGAACTGGGGCGGGATGATTTCGGTGCGCGTGATGATTTCGACAGAGTCGGTCGGGGCCGGCTCCATAGTCGGGAACGCCTCAATGGTGGGCGGCGCTTCTTGCTGCGCCGCTTTAGGCACGTTGATGTCGCCATTAGCCTGGATCATCGTCGTTGCCGGATTGAGCACACCGCTTTGCGCAGCGGCTACTGTGCCGCCGACCACGACCAACGTCGTAATAAACCCCGCTACGATCATTGCAATTGACTTATTCATCGCTATTTATCCTTAAGTGCACGTATCAAAGCTTTACCTGAGTTACAAAAATCTTATCAAGATCACACCACTGGGCTTGAGTGTAGAGAGTGCGCACCCAGAAGTCATTAAGAGGAGGTGAGAATCCCCTCATTCAGAGCGTTATGTCATTGTCGTGCGACGATAAGCTACAAATGGGGGGTGGCTGAATGGATGTCAGAAATTCAACCCATCCGGCATGACTCCGACCCGCGACCCGCCGTTGGCTTGACGGTGTTGCTGTTCCCTCGTATAGTGCACCCCACGCGCCATCATTGCGCCAGTTCTGAAAGTATTGGTACACCGTTCGCCACGGCGGAAGGTCATGCGGCACGCTCTGCGTCCGCCACTGACAACCTGTGTGCGCCAGATACAACAGTGCGTTGATGATCTCGCGCACGTCCACTGTGCGTGGCGCACCGTCGTTTCTCAGTCGGCAGATGCGGTTTCAGCTTTGCCCACTGCTCATCAGTCAAGTCAGTCGGCTAAGGCTTGCGTTTTGTCATGAGCCGCATCCTAAATCAGATTTCGCAAACAACCTCTTAGCAATGCGTATATCCAATGCGACCACCCGGTCGCCCTGAGCGGAACGGCGCGCACGCTGGTTATGGCTTACGAGCGCGTGAGTGCGCGCCGTGGAGTCGAAGGATGAAGGACGCCGCCATTCGCAAGGAGCATCCCTTCAGACAAAGTAAATGAAGTCGATGTTGCCCGGCGACTGCCCTTTGACCGTCAGCAGTTGGGCGATTTCGGCATAGTGCTGCATGCCATGAAACGCCACGTGCTGCAGGATGTGCCAGCGTTGCATGGTCACCGTACCGCGGCGCGCCGACGTGAAATCCATCGACCCCTGTATCTCCTCATCGCTCAGCCGTCCCAGCAGCGCCTGCCACGCGGCGTGTTCCTGCTCGAAGCCGTGCCGCAGCGAATTCAGGTCGGGGTAGTCGGCTGCGCGTAGCCGCGCGGGCTCCACGCCGGTTGCCAGGCTGACCCGCCAAATGCAATCGGCGCTCAACAGGTGAAAGAGCAGATCGTGGATCGACCCGTGGCCGTAGCCGGGGTTTTCCCGATAATCCGCCTCCGCCAGTTTTGCCGCGCAGTCGATCAGGTGCTGACTGATACGAAAGTGATAGTTGTAAATCGTCTGGAATTGTGATTGAGTAAACATGGTCGCTGCCCCTTTTGTGCCTATCATTGTACAGAGACCCCCGAATCCGTCGGAGCTTTACTCAGAATGAGATTTTTACAGAATCCCGGAATCTCGGAGATTCCGGGATTCTGTGAGCCGCTATCGCAGGCTGGCGCTTCGAATAACCGCAGGAACGCCATCAGGGCGCCGGCGACCCGCCCAGAATGCGCGCGCAGTGGCTGAGCTTCAAGAGCAGATCCAAGGGCCCGGCGGGTTGCAGCGCCACCCCCGCAAAGGCGACGATCAGCAGGATCAACCCGGCCAGCCCTGCCAGCGCGCGCCAGCTCACACCCATGATGCGCAACCGCATGCGCAGCGGGATGCTGCTCAGGCGCGCAGGCCAGCGCAGCAGCAGCGTCAGGGCGATGCCGTTGAGTGCGCCGTCGGCCAGGCCGGCCGCTGGAATTCCCATCACGGCAAACCGGCTGTCGCATACCGCCCCGCCCAGCGCGACGGCGAGCAGCCACGCCACCGCGTTTACAGCCAGCCAGCCGGCTGCCAGGATGCCGTGGGTGCGGCTCCACAAGAGCGCCGCCTGTCCCGCGCCAATGATCAGCGCCGCCGAAGACCCCGGCGCCGGGATATGGAAAGCCCTGTCGATCGTGGCGCCGATGACGCAGGCAACAGCGGTGATAGCCCCCCACCAGGCCGCTTCGTGCAGCCTGCGCCGCAACGCCAGCCATTGCGCTGCGCCCAGCAACCCGCCATAAGCCAGATCGACGGCCAGCCCCCTGGTCGGGTCGTTGAACAGGTTGTGCAGTGGATCGACTACCAGCGCGCTGGTCAGCCAGGCGGCCAGCGTGATCAACAACCACGCAGCCCATAGCGGGATGGACAAGCGACCCAGGCGAGCGCGCGCGTGCTGCAGGCGCTTCCGGATGGCGGCGGGCAAACCGGGCGCAACGTGGAAATGCGGCCAGTTGACCTGCGGCAGCGCGATGGTCGGCATCTGCAGCGAGTGCAAGACGCTCGATGATTGCCCGGCGTTCGAGGCAGCCGCACTGCGCGGGATTGTTGCTACGGTAACGCGGGCGCGCCGCGCCGCCGGCGGCGTCTTGGCGGCGGTGCTGACGGTCGGTATCGCGACCGGCCGGCGCGGGTTGGGTGCGTCGCAGTGCGGGCAGGCGCGCAAATGGGCGGAGTAGAAGTGCCGGTTCGGGCATTGGATCAAAGCCTTCTCGGCTTCAGCCAGCGCCCGCTCCCACTCCTTGGGCGCCGGGCGCGCGCGCGGAGATGCGTGGCCGTCCACAAAACAGCGCTGCAACAGCTCCACCACGCGCGGGTGCAGGATATTCAGCGGCGGCAGTATGGCCGGCGGCGCGACCGGCCCGCCCGTCCCGCTGGTGTAGGGATACCAGCCCTGCGCGATGCGTTCCTCGATGGACGGCGGGTCGCCCTCGCCGAGCCACTGCGCGCGGAAGGGGTGGCTGCCTTCCATCAGCAACTGGAAGACCAGCACGCCCAGCCCGAAGCTGTCGTGTTCGGGTTTGCGCGGCTGATCGTGGAACGACTTGCCCTGCAGTTCCGGCGGCGTGTACTCCGGCTTGCCGACCGGGCAGAAGAACATCCGGCCGTGGGCGTGCACCTGAAACGAATCCGTGTCGATCAGGGTGACGAGGGCGCTGGGCGTGACCAGCACGTTGCTCTCGTTCAGGTCGCCGACGACGTAATTGCGTTCGTGCAGGGCTTTCAAGGCCGAGGCCAGGTTGCGCGCCGTGCGGTGCTGGTAGCGCCAGTCGAAGCCGGGCATGGTGTGCGCGCGCGTGCGCGGGTTGAACACCGCCAGCAGCGGGGCGGTGTTTGTGATATGCGGCATGACGAAACCGGCAAACTGCCCCGGCGGGTTATAGATCAGGTCGAGCGGCCACGCGATGGAGGCATGCCCGCTGGCGCGGCCGGGGTCGTCCGGCGGGTGATCCTTCATCCAGGCCAGCTTGTCGGCATAATCCTGCGGAGGGCGCGTGTACAGCTTGGCAACCAGCCCACCCTGGGACTGCACCGGGTAGATGGCGCCCTCGCCGCCCCGGTTGAGTTCCGGGCCGAGGGTCAATGGCTTGCGCGCGGAATCGTAGACGATCATGCCTGGGGTTGAGTGTACATGGGAATTATCCGGCTGCCGCCGCTGGTCGATACGCTAAAACCACAATTGACGCGCCTCAGGCGCACTTTCACAATCGCAGCAACACATGGAACAGGAAAATTCGCACAAACAGTCATTGACCCGGCCAGGATTCGTGCTCCCCGCGTGGTTATCACGATTCTCCTTCATCGATATCATCCTGATCCTGTTCCCTGTCGCCATGCTGCTGCAAGGCCCATTCGACCCCGACCTGGGTTGGCATCTCAAAGTCGGCCAGGATATCTGGCGAGGCATCTTCCCCTACCACGACATTTATACGTGGTCGATGCCCGGTTTTGCCTGGGTGGATCATGAGTGGCTCGCCAATGCGCTGATGTACCAGGTCTATCACCTGGGCGGGCTGATCGGGCTGAGCATCCCTTTCATCGCGCTGTGTTTCGCCGCCTATCTGATCGCCGTGCGCACGGGCGCTCTGATGTCGAGGCATGTGCCGCAAAGCGCCCCTCTCGCGAGCATGGCCGGCTGGCGCCTGTGCCTGGGTCTTGTCACCATCGGCCTGATCGTCAACAACCGCATCATCGGCGTGCGCGCCCAGATCGTGACGCTGTTCGGCTTTGCGCTGGCCAACTACCTCATCTGGAGCTATCTCCTGGGCGAGCGACGCAACGCCTGGCTGCTGGCGCCGCTGTTCTGGGTGTGGGCGAACACGCACGCCGGTTTCGTGGTCGGGCTGCTCGCGCTGGGCATGGCGCTGGGGCTGCTGGTGCTGGCGCGCCTGATGCCCGCGTTGCGGCGGGGTTTCCCATTCGTGATCCTGGATTTGGCCGACTATGCGCGCATGATCCGCCACCTGGCGCTTGTACTCGGCGCGTCGGTGCTGGCAACCCTGGTCAACCCGTATACCTGGCGCATCTATGCGGAAGCGCTGCGCGCCAGCCTCGACCAGTACGCCCGCGCCGACATCGCCGAATGGATGTCGGTCAATTTCCAGCAGCCTATCGGGATTCTGATCGGCCTCTTCGTATTTCTGTTCGTGTGGTGGCTGCTGTGGACGCGCAAGTATCACAGCACATGGCATATGCTGCTGTTCCCCGTATTCCTGTACCTGGGCATGAGTTCGGTGCGCAACACGACGCTGCTGGTCATCTTCCTGCTGCCGTGGCTGTATCTGGCGCTGTCGGCGCAGGGCGGGTTGCGCGGGTTTCTCGAAAAGAACGTGGATCAAGCCTTTGGATTCCGCCGCGGGAACTGGTTTTACTATGCCTATAACCTGGCATTCCTGCTGATACCGCTGGCGTTGCTCGCCCTGACTTCCTCGCTGTGGCTGGCGACCAGCACGGATCTCGCTGCGCTGGCGCAGCGCACCGGCTACCCGACGCGGGCGGTGGAATTCCTCAGGAATCGCGGGACCGGCCAGAGCGACGTTCTGTTGAATGACTACAATTGGGGCGGTTATCTGATCTGGCAACTGCCGGAATACAAAATCTATATCGACGGCCGGATGGCCAGTTGGCGCGGCGATAAACACATCCTCGAAGAGTACGACCGCATCGTCGACCTGAGCCCGGACTGGCTCAATCTCATCAAGGCCGATCGCATTACACTAACCCTCATGCCGTCGAAGAGCAGGCTGTCCAACGTGCTGCGCCAGACGCCGGGATTCACGCCCATTTACCAAGACGACGTCGCCACGATTTTCCAGCGCACGCCATGAGGCGCTCGGCTACAAGTCGGACTTCTGTCAGAAGTCCGACTTGTACTGGGAATATACCGGGACAGGCGCCAGTGCTGAATAGCTGCTCCGCCATTTGAAAAGATAAGACGCTATTTTATTGGTTAGAATCAGGGTGTGGAGAAGGTTTGTTTTTACGTTCGTGATATTCCCGTCCACGGCGATGTGATCCTCGCCCCGATGGACGGCTACTCCGACCAGCCGTTTCGCGTGCTGTGCCGCGAATACGGCTCGGCCATGAGCTATACCGAGTTCGTGGCGATCGAGGCGGTCATCTATGCGGCCAAAAAAGCCATGCGCATGTTCGACTACGCGCCCATGGAAAAGCCGCAGATGTCGTTTCAGATTTTCGGCGCGGACGAGGACAAGTTCATCCTGGCCGCGCAGAAGCTGGAACGGCTGCAACCCGGCATCATCGACATCAACATGGGCTGCTCGGTGCCCAACGTCAGCGGGCGCGGCGCGGGCGCAGGCATGCTGCGCGACCCGCAGAAGATCGGGCGCATTTTCAACCGCCTGACTCACACGCTGCAGGTTCCGGTCACGGGCAAAATTCGGCTGGGCTGGGACAGCCAGATGCGCAACTACCTGGAAGTGGCTAAAACCCTCGAAGACAACGGCGCTGCGCTGATCGCCGTGCACGGCCGCACCAAGGAGATGAAGTACGGCGGAAAGGCCGACTGGGACGCCATCGCCGAGATCAAGCAGGCCGTGAAGATCCCGGTGATCGGCAACGGCGATGTGAAGACAGCCGAGGATATCGACCGGATGAAGGCGCACACCGGCTGCGACGGCGTGATGATCGCCCGCGCGGCTATAGGCAACCCGTGGATCTTCCGGCGCAGGAACCGCGCTCAGGTGACCCTGCACGAGATGGTGGAACTGCAGAAGCGCCATCTGCAGTTGATGGTGGATTACTATGGCGATTTTGGGCTGATCCTGTTCCGCAAGCACGCGGTGAAATACATCTACGGGCTGCCCGGAGCAGCCGAACTGCGCCAGAAGCTTATGACTTGCACGTCGCCGGGGCGTTTCGTCGAGCTGATCAGCGAATACGAGGAACGCAGCCTGCACGGCGAGTGGGACAGCCACACGGTCGAGCCTGCCCAACCCGCCGATGAGGGTGAGTTTGCGGAAATGACCGAATGCCGCGCGGCGTGAATGGCGGCTTACCTTGTCGCGCCCGCACCAACGCCGCCGGATGAATCCGGCGTCTGACCCATGCAAAACCGGCCAAGGCCGGTTGCGGGGCGGCTAACGCGCTTCGAGCGCGTTTAGTTTTTGCCAACCTGCGGTTTCTAACCGCAGACTGGCGGTGAGTTAC